>CABPCW010000083.1 GCA_902406155.1 uncultured Collinsella sp. | reverse complement strand
CATGACAGTAGTTGGGAACAATGACCGAAACGGTGGGCGTCGGCAGAGGCGAACGCAAAGACGCGCGGGGCGATGCGGTCGCGGGCGATGCTGGCCCAGGCGCATCCGGTGAGAATGGCATTGGTCAGGACGAGCATCACAAAGGCGAGCGGCTCGTTTTGGGCGACGAGGCCCACAGCGCCCCAAATAGTCAAAAAGAGCTGGAACAGGCCAAAGGCGACGCTCCAGGCGAAGGCGCCCTTGGTGACGGTGCCCGACTGAGCGCGAATGGCCTTGGCCTCGCGCAAGACAAGGTAGACGGTCGCCGCAAGACCGACGAGCGAGATGGCGGCAGCGAACATGCTGAGACTCCTCACAAGTGTAAAACCTACGAAAGCGGGGATTTACCCGATTGTTACCAAGATATGCGCTGCAATTGGTGGCTGCGCACAACAACCAGCCATATTAACGCGCACGTGTGGCGGTGTGGCGCAATGTAGTGGCGACCTGCGCGATAATGGACGGGAATTACACGGAAACGTAAAGGCTTCTTAAAGAAATGGCGAGGGTAGGGCGATGAGCGAGCAGGTTTGCAAGGCGGACGTGGGCGGCGGCGGAGCTGCGGGCGTGGATGCTGGCGGTTATCCGGTCGAGGCCACGGGCAACGCGGTGCTGGACACGTTGGAGCACCGTTCCTCCACGCGCGTCTTTGCGCGCAATGACGACGACCGTCCCGTGGCGGTGACCGACGAGCAGCGGGCGGCGATTCTGCATGCGGCGAGCCGTGCACCGTCGGCGGGCGCCATGATGATGTATTCCATCGTGAGCATTCGCGAGCAGGCTACGCTGGATCGTCTGGCCGACCTGTGCGACCACCAGCCTATGATCGCCAAGGCGCCCTGGGCACTTATATTTGTGGTCGACTATGCCAAGTGGATCGATCTGTTTGAGCACGTGGGCTGCTTTGAGCCCGAGTTTGTCGAGCGCACGGGCAAGGCGCCCCGCCGCGCGCCGGGTTTGGGCGACTTTGCCATCGCGGCGCAGGATGCCGTGATCGCCGCGCAAAACGCCGTGGTTGCCACCGAGGCCCTGGGGCTGGGGAGCTGCTACATCGGTGATATCGTCGAGAATGCCGAGGAAGTCGCCGAGCTGCTCGATCTGCCGCCCTATACCATGCCCCTGTCGATGCTCATCATCGGCACGCCCCGTAAGGAGCGCCCGGCAATCGCGCATCCCGTGGTGAACCTGGTGCACGAGGAGCACTACCGCCGCGCCGACGCCGCGACGATGGATGCGCAGGTGGCCGAGATGGATGCGATGTTTCGCCCGCACGCCCGCGAGGTGGGCGAGCGCGTCATCGACATCTACACCCGTAAGCACACGAGCCCCTTTATGGCCGAGATGAGCCGCTCTATGGAGTGGTGGTTCAAAAACTGGCTCGGAAAATGACGAATGTGACAAAGGGGGCATCCCTTTGTCACATTCCATATCGCCGCGGTGGCCTAAAGGCCGCATAAATGTTTATCTAGCTGGGAAAACGGTGCCATTAAAATATGGGCTGATTACATATAATCCCGTCGAACGTTAAAATTGGGAGGAAACCGGCTTATGGAACAAAAGGCAAAGGAAGTAGCCTCGCACGCTGCGATTCCTGTGAGCATCTCGGCGATGCTCGTCACGCTGGGCGTGGTGTATGGCGATATCGGCACCAGCCCCATGTATGTAACCAAGGCGCTCGTTGCCGGCAACGGCGGCATCGGAAGCGTCACGCAGGAGTTCGTGCTCGGCGCGCTCTCCCTTGTCGTGTGGACGGTCACGCTGCTGACGACCGTCAAGTACGTGCTGATCTCGCTGCGCGCCGACAACCACGGCGAGGGCGGCATCTTTGCCCTGTACAGCCTGGTCAAGCGCTGCGGCAAGTGGCTCATCATCCCCGCCATGCTGGGCGGCGCGGCACTCCTCGCCGACGGCATCCTGACGCCTGCCGTTACCGTCACCACGGCCATCGAGGGCCTGCGCACCATCCCGGCGGTCCATGCCGTGCTCGGTGACGACCAGGGTCGTGTCGTCGCCATCACGCTTGCCATCATCATCGCGCTCTTCTTGGTGCAGCGCATCGGCACGGCCAAGATCGGTCACGCCTTCGGCCCCATCATGACGCTGTGGTTTTTGTTCCTGGGCGGCACGGGCCTGTTCTTTGTCTGCCAGTATCCCGCGGTGCTGCTGTGCCTCAACCCGTTGCGTGGCATCGCTTTTCTGCTGAGCCCCAACAACCATGCGGGCATCATGATTTTGGGCAGCTGCTTCCTCGCTACCACCGGTGCCGAGGCGCTCTATTCCGACATGGGCCATGTGGGCCGCGGCAACATCTATGCCACCTGGCCGTTCGTTAAGTGCTGCCTGCTGCTGTCCTACATGGGCCAGGGCGCGTGGCTTATCAACAACGCCGGCAATCCGGAGCTCATGGGTATCGCCGACCTCAACCCCTTCTACCAGATGCTCGCCCCGAGTCTGCGCCCCTTTGCCGTCGGCCTTTCCACCGTCGCGGCCATCATCGCCTCGCAGGCGCTCATCACCGGCGCATTCTCGCTGGTGTCCGAGGCCAGCCGCCTGGACCTCATGCCGCATATGCAGGTCTTCTATCCTGCCGAGACCAAGGGCCAGCTCTACATCCCCATGGTCAACAACGTCATGCTCGTGGGCTGCGTCGTCGTGGTGCTGCTGTTCCAGAACTCGGCGCACATGGAGGCCGCGTACGGCCTGGCCATTACCCTGACCATGATGTGCACGACAATGCTGCTCTTCTTCTATCTGCACGTGGAGCGCAATCTCAAGGTCGCGCCGTGGATCTTTGCCGCCTTCTTCCTTTTGCTCGAGGGTTTCTTCTTTGTGAGCTCGCTCACCAAGTTCTTCCACGGCGGCTACTTCACCATCCTCATGGCTGCACTCATCATGGGCATTATGGTGTGCTGGTACAACGGCACGGCGGTCGAGCAACGTCAGTTTACGCTGCTGCCGCTGCGCAGCTATCTGCCGCAGCTCAAACGCCTGCGCGACGACGATCGCTACGAGCTCATGAGCGACAACATCGTGTACCTGACCAAGGACACCAACACCGACTATATCGACCGCGATATCGTCTACTCGATTTTGGATAAGCACCCCAAGCGCGCTCGCGCCTGGTGGTTCGTGAATGTCGAGACCATGGAGGAGCCGCATACCTTTGCCTACTCGGTCGAGACGTTCGGCACCGACTACGTATTCCGCGTGCATCTGTACCTGGGCTATAAGATCAACCAGCGCGTCAATGCTTACCTGCGCCAGGTTGTTCAGGACCTGGCTGCCAGCGGCGAGCTGCCGGCGCAGACGCATGACTACTCGGTCTACAAGGACCCGGGCAACATCGGTACGTTTAAGTTCGTCATGATCCGCAAGCTGCTGGCGCCCGAAAGCGACGTGGAGCCCAGCGAGCGTACGGCCATCACGCTCAAGTACATCATCCGCCGCGCCGCCGGCACGCCTGCGCGCTGGTACGGCCTGGAGAACTCCAACGTGAGCTTTGAGTACGTGCCGCTGTTCACCAAGTTTAAGGCCGTGAGCAAGATGCAGCGCCTGGCTCCCGACGAGCGTCCGTAGTCGACGTCTGCTGTTTGTCTAGCGACCGCAGGCTGCAAAGGCTATACACTTGAAACCACCACAAGGAGGCCACCACCGCAAAGGTGCCAGTCCCCTTTGTGGTGGTTTTTGTTTTTGAGAGAGGGGCGGGGCGCTGATGGACGTCCGTGCGGACGGCGATATTGCCGAGAACTTTTGGTGGCGGCGTACAACGCTGACGCGTCGCAGCCCTCTGTATGACGCCTGCGTATCGGCGGGGCTGCTAGCCGCGGCGACGATTGTGGGCGCGCTGCTCGACCATCCGGGGCTCGCGCCGAGCATCATGATCGTCTATGTGTTCGCCGTGCAGCTGTGCGCTTTCTTTACCTGGAGCCGCCTGTACTGCCTGCTGAGCTCGGCTGCCGCCGTGGCGCTCTACAACTTCTTGTTTGTCGACCCGCGCTACGCGCTGTCGTTTATCGACCGCGTCTATCCCGGCATGTTCTTTATCATGTTTGCGGTCTCGCTCGTATCGAGCTCGATCGCGCTGGCCCTGCGCCGCGCCTTGGCGCAGGCTGCCGCCAGCGACCGTCGCACGCAGATGGTGCTCGAGACCAACCGCATGCTGCAGCGGTGTGGCGATCAGCAACAGATTGTGCACGCTATGGCAACGCAGCTGGCGCGTCTTTCGGACTGTCCGGTCGTGTGGTATAGCGCCGATGCCGATAACGATGACCTGCTGCCGCGCACGACGTACACGGCCGTGGGCGATGTCGCGCCGGTGCATGAACTGGCGCCGCAGATGCCGCCGCGGCTCTCGGCGTCCGCCTATGTGGGAACGCCGCTCGATGCCACCTACGGCGGCTCGGCGTTCTACGGCATCTACCTGACCGTGCGCTCGGGCGACACCATGGTGCGCGCGGGCGATCCCGCCTCGGTGGTGGGCGTGCTGGCTATCGTTGCCGAGCCCGACGTGCTGACGCACGAGGAGCGGACACTTGCCGATGCCATCGTGAGCGAAGGCGAGCTGGCACTCGATCGCGCTCGCGCCATGGAGGCCCGCGAGGAGGCGGCGGTGCTTGCCAAAAATGAGCAGCTGCGCGCCAATCTGCTGCGCTCCATCTCGCACGATCTGCGCACGCCGCTTACCAGTATTTCGGGTAATGCCGACGTGCTGCTCGACCAGGGCTCGACCGGCACCGCGGTGCTCGATGCCCAGACGCGCCGCGGCCTGCTGCTATCCATTCGCTCGGATGCGCTGTGGCTCAACGCCACCGTCGAGAACCTGCTTGCCATCACCAAGCTCGAGGGCGGCGGCATGCATCTGTCGACAACGCTCGAGCTTATGGACGATATCGTCGAGGAGGCACTGCGCCATGTAAATCCGGCCGTGCGCGAGCACGACCTTAAGGTGGTGGCGTGCGATGAGCCGGCGCTCGTCAACGTCGACGCGCGCCTGATGGTGCAGCTGGTGGTAAACCTGGTGAACAACGCCATCACCTATACGCCCGAGGGCTCGCATATCGTGATCTCGATTGACGTCGACGGCGGACGCGTGGCGTGCTCGGTTGCCGATGACGGGCCGGGCATCGCACCCGAGGACCGCGAGCGAATCTTTGAGTCGTTCTACACCGCCAACCACGGTCTTGCCGACAGCCATCGCAGCGTGGGCCTGGGTCTTTCGCTCTGCCGCTCCATTGCGTTGGCGCATGGCGGTAGCATAGAGGTTGCCGCGGCGGACCCGCACGGCTCGGTCTTTACGATTGAGCTTCCCGCCGCCGATGTTTCGTTTGATAAGGAGTAGCGCCGTGCCGAACTCTGCCGTGAAACCGCTCATCTTGGTCGTTGAGGACGATCCCGCCGTCCGCAACCTTATCGTCGCCGCGCTCGAGGCGCACGGCTTGCGCCATATGGCCGTGGAGACCGCACATGCCGCCATCGCCGCCGCCTCGTCGCAGGCGCCGAGCATTGTGCTGCTCGATCTGGGCCTGCCCGATATGGACGGCGTCAAGGTGGTGGAGTCGGTGCGCACGTGGTCGGGCATGCCGATCATCGTGGTCTCGGCGCGCAGCGAGGACGCGGACAAGATCCGCGCGCTCGATGCTGGTGCCGACGACTACCTGACCAAGCCGTTTTCGGTCGAGGAGCTGCTCGCGCGCATCCGCACGACGCTCAGACGCCTTTCGTATGCGCAAACGGGCGGCGTTGCCTCCGAGGGCTCGTTCGATACCGGTGAGCTGCATATCGATTTTGATGCCGGCATTGCCATGATGGATGGCGAGGAACTGCACCTGACGCCGATCGAGTACAAGCTCCTGTGTCTGCTGGCGCACAACGCCGACAAGGTGTTGACGCACCAGTTTATCCTGCACGAGATTTGGGGCACGGCGACCAAGAGCGATCTGGCGAGCCTGCGCGTCTTTATGGGCACGCTGCGCAAGAAAATCGAGTCCGACCCCGCGCATCCGCGCTATATCCAGACGCATGTGGGCATCGGCTACCGATTGGTCATCCAAGGCTAGATCGCCAACCACCATCCCAATATGAGTTGCGGTGAAATACGGTCTAAATTTGCCTAATTCCAGGCAAAACAGTCCGTATTCCACCGCAACTTTGTTATTTGCCCTTGGGCTTGCTGGCGTAGAACCTCTTCTTTTTGGGCTTGCCGGCGGGGGAGGGTTTGCCGTTGCCGCGCGGTCCTCGGTCGCCGGTCTGCGCGTGCGCGGGTACTGCCGCACGGGGCTTGCGGGCCTCGGGGTTGCGCAGTTCCTCAACGCGCTCGGCAATCTCCTCGGCGCTAAAGCCGACCTCGGCCATGGCGTCCTCGATGGGCAGGCGGCGCACGATGTAGCAGTGATGCACCTTCTGGTTGCGCGCGAAGTCCTCGGGGATGGTCTGCGCCGTAATGTCCTCCAGCACCACGCCCACGCGCGCGAGCTTGCGCGTTTCGGGGCGGAAGCCGCGCAGGTTGCAGCTAAAGATGGCATGGCCGCCCTGCGCGAGCAGGCGCGATACGCCGGCCAACAGCTCAACATGGTCGCGCTGGACATCCCAGGTGCGGCGGCCCATCTTGGAGGAGTTCGAGAACGTGGGCGGGTCGACAAAGATCAGGTCCCAGCGGTTGCGCGTCTGGCGCTGGTCGCGAATCCAGGCGAGCACGTCGTCGCGCACAAAATGATGCTGAGGCCCCACAAGGCCGTTCTGGCGCATGTTGCGCTCGGCCCAGTCCAGATAGGTATTGGAGAGGTCGACCGTCACGGTCTCCTCGACGCCGCCATCGGCCGCGTAGCAGGTGGCAGTGCCGGTGTAGGCGAACAGGTTGAGGAAGCGGCGCGCCTGCTTGGCGTGCTCGCGCACCAGGTTGCGGGTGACGCGGTGGTCCAAGAAGATGCCGACGTCCAGGTAGTCGTCAAAGTTGACGGCAAAGGTGAGGCCGCCCTCTTCGATGAGCGGCAGGCGACGACGCGCGATATTGGCGCGCTCGCCCGAGCCGCCCTTGCCGGCGCCCTGCTTGCCGTACTGCGAGCCGCCGCGCGAACGCATGCGGGCCTTGGCGTGCACATGCTCGGCGGGAACATCTAGGATGCGCGGCGCGATGGCCAAGATGTCGAGCATACGGGCCTGGGCCAGCGCCGGGTCGATGGTCTTGGGCGCCGCGTATTCGGCGATGACGAGCCAGCGGCCTGGAGTCTGTGGGCAACCCTCGTACAGGTCGATGGCGGCGGAGTAGTCGGGCAGGTCAGCATCGTAGACGCGGTAGCAGCTCACGCCCTCGCGCTTGGCCCACTTGCGGCGCAGGCGAGCGTTCTTGCGCAGGCGGTTGGCGAACTGCTCGGATTCGGGGATGAGCACGGGCAGCGGCTTGCCGTCGCCCAGGTCGAGCGTGGCAGCGGGCTCGGGCATGGCAGAAGCTGCGGCCTCATCGTTGACTTCGTTGGCATCCGCAACCTCGGCCTCGGCATCCGCGCTGGTCGCAGCCTCAAACGCTGCGGCGGCGTGGTCGAGCGAGGGCCAAACCTCGATAGTCGCCTCTTCGTTGTTGGGCATGACGGCAATGGAGCGCGCGGGCTCGGCATGGCGCTTCGCTCTTTGTAGCCGACATTTTGCATTAATACA
>CABPCW010000082.1 GCA_902406155.1 uncultured Collinsella sp. | reverse complement strand
CGACCGCGTGTGCGCCGGTAAGGCTCCGCGCAAGCTCGTTGCCGCTTCGGTGGCGCGCTCGCAGCTCAAGCGCCATCGCGTGGACGCTGCAGCCGAGTGCGCGCACGCGTTGTTTGAGGGCTGCGGATTGGCCAAGCTTGATTCGCCTGCTGACGAGGCCGTTGTGCTGGAGCGCGGGCTGGACTCGCTCGACACCCGCATGCAGGCACACTTCGACCGCGCGCGTGCACTGGCCGAGTATTTGGCCGCCAACGAAATGGTGCGCAACGTGCGCTATCCCGGGCTGAGCTCGCATCCCGATCATGCGGTTGCGACGGGAATCCTCGAGCATGGCTTTGGCCCGGCAGTTGAGTTTGACTTGATGGGCTGCGCCGCGGGCGAATTCTTCAGCATACTGCCGGATGAATTCCGCACATCAACCGCCGGCGGCGCGACGACGCGTCTTTCAGCCCCACGCGGCAAGCAGGGGAGCACCATCCGCCTCTTCGCTGGCACTGATGATCCCCTGGTAGTGGCTGCCACCCTAGACACCGCCCTCCGCAAGTTAGCTACTCTTTGATGCTGGCGATGAGGTCGTTTGCTTTGGTGGCGATGACGTTGTTGATGTCGGCCTGCAGCTCCTCGTAGACCGCTATGGCTCGCTCGCCGGCCGGCGTGAGCGTGGATCCGCGGGCGCCGTCGCGCTCGATGAGTTTGCATCCCAGCTGCCCTTCGGCTTCGTTCACAATGCGCCAAGCCTTGGAATAGGCCATGCCCATGCTTTTGGCGGCGCGGTTGAGCGAGTGCTCGCGGGCAATGCCCTGCAGCAGCAAGACGCAACCATGGCCGAACACGCCCGGCAGATCTTTGTCGCACGCTTGAATGACCAACTTTGCCGTCGTCTTGTACCTCATACGCCCCACGTCTTCCCGCTAAAGTGTTTGCTGGGCAAACGCAAAGCCTGCGTCAAGCCCTCGTGTGCTCTTCTTAAATCATGCATTGTAGCAGTCAAAGTGCGTTAAGATACTTCCCCAGTATTGGGCGCCCAAGGTTGGGCTGGGTCCTACGAGGCCTGCAGCCGACCGGTCGCATGGAAAAAGGAGAAACATGGCTACGTTCTTTCCCGGTGAGTCCCACACGTTTTCGGAGTATCTGCTGGTCCCTGGCTACTCGTCCTCGCAGTGCATCCCCAACAACGTCTCTCTTAAGACGCCGCTAACCCGCTTCAAGCGCGGTGAGAAGCCGGCAATCACCCTGAACATCCCCATGGTTTCCGCCATCATGCAGTCCGTCTCGGGCGTCGACATGGGTGTCGCGCTCGCCACCGAGGGTGGCCTGTCCTTCATTTACGGTTCCCAGAGCGCCGAGTCCGAGGCTGCTATGGTCAAGGCCGTCAAGGATCATAAGGCCGGCTTCGTTCAGTCCGATTCCACGCTGACCCCCGATATGACCATGGAGCAGGTCATTGAGCTCAAGGAGAAGACCGGTCACTCCACCATGCCGGTCACCGACGACGGTACCCCCAAGGGTAAGCTCCTGGGCATCGTCACCAGCCGCGATTATCGTCCCAGCCGCGATGATCACCAGAAGAAGGTCTCCGAGTTCATGACCCCGCGTGAGCAGCTCATCGTGGGCGACAAGAACATCAGCCTCAAGGTTGCCAACGACGTCATCTGGGACAACAAGCTCAACGCCCTGCCCATCGTCGACGACAACGATCACCTCATGGGCATCGTCTTCCGCAAGGACTACGACAGCCATAAGACCAACCCCAACGAGCTGCTCGACGGCGATAAGCGCTACATGGTCGGCGCCGGTATCAACACCCGCGACTATGCCGAGCGCGTGCCGCTGCTCATCGAGGCCGGCGCCGACGTCCTGTGCATCGACTCTTCCGAGGGCTTCAGCGAGTGGCAGAAGCGCACCATCGAGTGGATCCGCGCCAACTACGGCGAGGACGTCAAGGTCGGTGCCGGTAACGTCGTCGACGCCGAGGGCTTCCGCTTTTTGGCCGACTGCGGTGCCGACTTCATCAAGGTCGGTATCGGCGGCGGCTCCATCTGCATTACCCGCGAGACCAAGGGTATCGGCCGTGGTCAGGCCACCGCGCTGATCGATGTCTGCCGCGCTCGCGACGAGTACTACGAGGAGACCGGCGTCTACGTGCCCGTGTGCTCCGACGGCGGTATCGTCTACGACTACCACATGACGCTCGCCCTTGCCATGGGTGCCGACTTTATGATGCTGGGCCGCTACTTCGCCCGCTTTGACGAGAGCCCGACCGAGCGCGTCAACGTTAATGGCCAGTACATGAAGGAGTACTGGGGCGAGGGTTCCGCGCGCGCCCGCAACTGGCAGCGCTACGACCTGGGCGGTGCCGCGAAGCTCAGCTTCGTCGAGGGTGTCGACTCCTACGTCCCGTACGCCGGCTCCCTCAAGGACGGCGTGGGCGGCACGCTTTACAAGGTTAAGTCCACGATGTGCAACTGCGGCGCCCTCTCGATCCCCGAGCTCCAGGAAAAGGCACGCCTGACGCTGGTCAGCTCCACCTCCATCGTCGAAGGCGGCGCCCACGACGTCGTAGTCAAGGACTCCCAACAGAGCGTAACGTATCGATAAGATAAGACCTGCACATAAAGGTTGAGCCTCAACCACGTTATTTAGATAAAGCGAGATGCCTGCAAGTCGCAGGCATCTCGCTTGTTGTATTTGCTATCATCAGTCGAGTTAACGATGTGGCGGGGCGTTCTTATCTTTGCTCGCTGCAAGTTCCGCACGAGCCGAAGAGCACTTAATGTGCTCTTCGTGCGAGCAGGACTGTCCGCAGCAGCGAGTAAAGGTAAGAACGCCCCGCCCCAACCCAGCTAACAAAGGAGCTGATATGTGCGATTGCACAGATCATAAGGACGAAATCCCTGCTTACGACGCGCAGGCCATTGAGTCCAAGTGGATGAAGGCCTGGGAGGACTCCAACCTCTTTGCCGTCGACACCGACGCCAGCAAGCCCAAGAAGTACGTGCTCGAGATGTTCCCGTATCCGTCGGGCGACCTGCACATGGGCCACGCGCGCAACTACACCATCGGCGATGCCATGGCCCGTCAGGCCCGTATGCGCGGCTTTGACGTGCTGCACCCCATCGGCTTTGACGCCTTTGGCCTGCCCGCCGAGAACGCTGCCATCAAGCACAATACGCAGGCTGCCGCCTGGACGTATAAGAACATGGACCAGGCGCTCGCCACGATGAGGCGCATGGGCTTCTCCTACGATCTGGATCGTACCGTTAAGACCTGCAGCCCCGACTACTATCGTTGGGGTCAGTGGATCTTTGAAAAGATGTGGGAAAAGGGTCTGGTCTACCGCAAGAAGAACCCGGTCAACTGGTGCCCCACCTGCAAGACCGTTTTGGCCAACGAGCAGGTAACCGAGGGCAAGTGCTGGCGTTGCGGCACCGAGCCCGAGAAGCGTGACCTCGAGCAGTGGTACTACAAGATCACCGACTACTCCCAGGAGCTGCTCGATGACCTGGAGAAGCTCCCCGGCTGGCCCGAGCGCGTCAAGCAGATGCAGGCCAACTGGATCGGCCGCTCCGAGGGCGCCGAGGTCGACTTTACCCTGTGCGACGCCGATGGCGAGCCCATCGAAGGCGACGAGGGCAAGATCACCGTCTTCACCACGCGCGCCGACACGCTCTTTGGCGTTTCCTTCTTTGTCCTGTCTCCCGAGTACGCGCGCCTGCACGAGCTCGTCGAGGGCACTCAGTACGAGGAGGCCGTCACCAAGATCGTCGAGGACTCCAAGCATATCTCTGCCGTCGAGCGCGCCCAGGGTACCCTCGAGAAGCACGGCGCCTTTACGGGCCGCTACGTGGTGAACCCCGTCAACGGCGAGAAGATCCCCGTGTGGGTTGCCGACTACGTCGTAGCCGACTACGGCACCGGTGCCGTCATGGCCGTTCCCTGCGGCGACCAGCGCGACTTTGAGTTCGCCCGCAAGTACGACCTGCCGATCGTGCCGATCATCCTGGACGATGAGGATCGCGCTGCCGTCGAGGCTAGCGGCGAGACCATCGACACCTTCCATGCCGAGAACGTCGACTGGGATTGCGCCCACGCTGCCGAGGGCACGCTCGTCCAGTCGGGCAAGTACACCGGCATGCGCGGCGGCAAGCACTCTGAGGGCGAGGCTGCCATCGTGGCCGACCTCGAGGCCATGGGCTACGGCCGTCGCAAGGTCGAGTTCCGCCTGCGCGACTGGCTCATCAGCCGTCAGCGTTACTGGGGCAACCCCATCCCGGCCATCCACTGCGAGCACTGCGGCATCGTGCCCGTGCCCGAGGACCAGCTGCCGGTGACGCTGCCCGAGAACCTGGACCTGGGTGCCGGCGAGACCCTCGCCGAGTGCAAGGAGTTCTACGAGACCACCTGCCCGGTCTGTGGTCGCCCGGCCAAGCGCGAGACCGATACCATGGACACCTTCACCTGCTCCAGCTGGTATTACCTGCGCTATACCGACCCGCACAACACCGAGCTGCCCTTCTCCCGTGAGGCCGCCGATCGTTGGATGCCCGTCGATAATTACATCGGCGGCATCGAGCACGCCATTTTGCACCTGCTCTACAGTCGCTTCTTTACCAAGGCGCTGCGCGACCTGGGCCTGCTGAGCGTTGACGAGCCCTTCACCAACCTGCTGTGCCAGGGCATGGTCAAGGACGAGAACGGCGACACCATGTCCAAGTCCAAGGGCAACGTCGTGCCCCCGAGTTCAGTCATTGAGCCCTACGGTGCCGACACCATGCGTCTGGCGATCCTGTTTATCGCCCCGCCCGAGAAGGACTTCGACTGGGATCCCAAGGCCGTCGAGGGCGCTAACCGCTTCATTAAGCGCGCCTGGCGTATCGTGTGGCAGCTCGTCCAGTCCGGCGACGCCAACGTGGCCTTTGACAAGTCCGCGCTCGACGAGACAGCGATGAAGCTCTACCGCGAGCGCCATCGCACCATCGCCAAGTGCACCGAGGACTTCGACCGCGGCCAGTTCAACACCGCGATCTCGGCCGTCATGGAACTCGTCAATGCCGCGAGCGCCTACCTCAACGCTACTGAGGGCGCTTCCCGTGACAAGGCCCTGTGCTACGGCGTGGCCAAGGATGTCGTGAGCGTCCTTGCCCCCATCTGCCCGTTCTGGGCCGATGAGCTGTGGCATGAGGCGCTCGGCTGTGAGGGCAACGCCTACACCGCCGCCTGGCCCGAGTTTGACCTGGCCGAGTCCATCGAGGACACGGTGCAGATCGTCGTACAGGTGCTTGGCAAGGTCCGTGGCCGCATCGACGTCGCCCGCGACGCCTCCAACGAGGAGATGCAGGCTGCCGCCGAGGCCGCCGTTGCCAAGTGGCTTGAGGGCAAGACGGTCGTCAAGGCCATCTGCGTGCCCGGCAAGCTGGTTAACCTGGTGGTCAAGTAAGCGCTGCGCGCATAGCTGACATCAAAAAGCGAGGGGCGATTCCGTGGGGAGTCGCCCCTCTTTTTGGTTAAGGACACTTGCGACAACACTCAATTATCCATTTCTTGTGGAGAACCTGTGCTCACGCTGACCTGCGGGTTTGTGTTGTGGTTGCACGTTTGTGCAGGTATTGGTATAGTTTGCTTGCAAATGAAGTTGTAATTGAAAGAAGTGGGGTTTCGGCCCCGCTTCTTTTTTGTATGGATGGAGGTGCCGCAATGGTCAAGACCAAGACCGAGCAGGCGATCATCGACGCGCTCGAGGCCGTTGCTCCCCAGCACGATGTCGACATTGTCGACGTTGAGCTCGTGGGTGCCACCAAGGCCCCCTGCGTGCGCGTGCGTATCGAGGGTGCCGAGGGCCAGAGCCTGTCGCTCAATGACGTCACGGCCAACACCAAATGGGTCGGCGATGTGATTGAGGAGCTCGACCCCATCTCTTCGAGCTATACGCTCGAGGTGTCGAGCCCGGGTATGGCGCGCCCGCTGCGCCGCCCGCGTGACTTTGCCCGCTTTGTGGGCGAGAACTGCGAGCTCACCTCCACCGCCACCGAGGGCCGTCGCAAGTACGCCGGCAAGATTGCCGCCGCCACCGAGACGAACGTGACCCTCGAGCTCGAGGACGGCGAGTCCGTCACCCTCGATTTCTCTGATGTTAAAAAGTGCAAGTTGAAGCCCACCTACGACTTCAAGCCCGCGAAGGAAGGAAAGTAAGATGGCAGCATCCGACATGATGACCGCCCTGATGGAGCTTTGCCAGGAAAGGCACATCGACCAGCTCTACCTGATCGACCGCCTGGAGCAGTCGCTCGCCAAGAGCTATGCCGAGATCCTGCATCTTGAGTGGGGCGCCAAGGTGACCATCGACCGCACCACCGGCAAGATCTACGTCTACCGCCTGGAGCCGATCGACGATTCCATGGACGAGGAAGGCAACTTCACCGAGTTCGAGGAGATCGACGTCACCCCCAAGAACACGAGCCGCATCGCCGCCCAGCACGCCAAGGCCGAGATCAACGCCATCGTGCGCAACTCCGCCCGCGAGCAGATCTACGAGGAGTTCGCCGGCCGTATCGGTGACCTCATTAGCGGTACCGTGCTGCAGTCCACGCCCGACTTCACGATCGTCAAGATCCGCGAGGGCGTCGAGGCCGAGCTTCCGCACTTCGACCAGCGCCGTTACGAGAACGAGCGCAACGAGCGTCCGATGGGCGAGCGCTATCTGCACAATCAGCACATCAAGGCCGTGATTATCGACGTTCGCGACCCCAACTCCAACCTGCAGCCGGTCCGCGGCGAGCACAGCCGTCCGCCGATCGTCATCTCCCGTACCCACCCCGAGCTCATGCGTCGTCTGTTTGAGCAGGAGGTGCCCGAGATCTATGAGGGCACCGTCCAGATCAAGTCGATCGCCCGCGAGCCCGGCCAGCGCTCCAAGGTCGCCGTCCACTCGCTCGACGATCGCCTGGATCCCGTTGGCGCCTGCGTCGGCCCCAAGGGCAGCCGTGTTCGCGCCGTCGTGGGCGAGCTCCGTGGCGAGCGCGTCGACGTCATCCTGTGGGATGCCGATCCGGCCGTCTATGTCGCCAACGCCCTGTCGCCTGCTAAGGTCACCCGCGTCCTTATCGACGAGGAGAAGGCCTACGCCGGCGTTATCGTGCCCGACGACCAGCTGTCCCTCGCCATCGGCAAGGAGGGCCAGAACGCCCGCCTCGCCGCGCGCCTGACCGGCTGGCATATCGACATCAAGTCTGAGACCCTTGCCGCCGACATCCTCAAGAACGTTCCCGTTCACGAGGAGCCCGCCGCCGACCTGATCGGTGACGAGGAGGACGAGGACGTCCGTCGCTGCGAGTTCGTGTCCGAGGACGGCATCCAGTGCCGCAACCAGGCCCGTCCCGGCTCCCGTTTCTGCGGTGTCCACGACACCGACGCCTTCGATGATGCGGAGGACCTGATCTAGCGCGCGGTCGCGCCGGGCAGGTCCCAGCGCATACCCCACGCTCGTTCAGTCTCTAGGCACCCAAGGTGCCAGAAAGGGTAGGTGAAGTCATATGGCAAAAGTCCGTGTGTCCACCCTGGCCAAAGAGTTCGGCATGACCTCCAAGGAACTGATGGGTCATCTCGCCGAAATGAAGATTCCCGCTAAGTCCGCTTCCTCCGCTCTGGAGGACGCCTACGTCGCTATGGTCCGCAAGCAGCTCGCCTCGGTGATCGAGGCCCGCGCCCAGGAAGTCGAGGCCGCCAAGCAGGCCGAGGAGCAGGCCGCTGCCGCCGAGG
>CABPCW010000081.1 GCA_902406155.1 uncultured Collinsella sp. | reverse complement strand
GTTGGTGCAGTAGTCCGACACATAGAGCGGCGTGAACAGGTTCACGGCTGCCAAGGCCGCGCGCGGCGCTGCTCGCGACGAACGCGAGTCGCGCGAAGATCGTGGTGGCGAGGGTTCGGCCGACCAGGGCCAGAAGCGCCGTCGCCGTCGTCGTTCCCGCAAACCTCGTCAAGATGGTGGCGAGGGCTCGACCCAAAACTCGTCCGCACCGCAACCGCCCACCGGCGAATAACGCCCGCAAACGGATTTAACCTGCCTGGCCCCAAACGCGTCGGGGTACCATAGCGCTGAATCAACAACCCTCCCTGCGACCGAGCGTAGGGAGGGTTGTGTCGTGAAGAGACATTTGAATGTGTTGGGATGCCTGCAAGGTGCCGGCATCCTACCGTTTGCGGACGAATTGCTACCGTTTGCCGAGCGGGCGGCGCACGAGGCGCTTGAGGCGTTGTCGCCCACGCGATGCGCCGGCTGCGAGCGCTCCGGCGCGCTTATTTGCCAAGACTGCTTGGCGGCGCTTGCGCTCATCGACCCGCGGCATAGCTGCACTCGATGCGGCGCCCCGTTTGGAGACTTGCTGTGCACCGAGTGCTCGGTCGAGGGTACGTCCTTGGCGATGGCCGAAGCACTCGACCGGTGCCTGGCATGTGCCGTTTACACGCACCCGCTGCCGCGAATCATTAAAGCGTACAAAGACGCGGGCGAGCGACGCCTGGCACCGTATCTGGCAGAGCTGCTATACGACACCGCCTTACATGCCCAGGTCGCGGCACCCGAACGCTTAGGCGGTGTGTTGTCCGGCGCCGATGCAGTGGTGTTTGTGCCCGCGACGGCGGCGGCGTTTCGGCGACGCGGCTTCGATCATATGGAGGCCATCGCGCGCCCATTTTGCGAGCTGTCGGGTGTTCCGTTGCTCGACGCCCTCGTTAAATACGGCCATGGCGACCAGCGTGAACTCGGCCGTGAAGAACGCCGTGAACGCGCCCGAGGCATGTACGAGACCGTTGAGGACGTGCGGGGCCGCCGCCTGCTGCTTATCGACGACGTTATCACCACAGGTGCGACGATGGCAGCGGCTTCGGCGGAACTCAAGCGCGCCGGTGCCGCGGCCGTTGATGGCCTTGCTATCGCACGCGTTTGGTAGGGGTGATTCATGTGGCGGTAACAATCAGGCAGTGCAACAAACCGGCAAAAGAGCAGCTAGCGGCTTCCGTGATCCTGACGGGCGCCTCGGCGTTGCGCATGATTCGAGCCGAGCGCCGGCAGATGGGCTACATCGGCTGGAAGGACCTTGAGCCCGAGGAGGAGCGCCGCGTGCTGTGTACGTCATCGCCTTCGACCGAGGATATCTACCTTCCCGACCTGGTGCGAATTGGAGCTAAAAGCGGCGAGGTGCAAGAAGATCTGTGCTTGCTGGTGGGATCTGCGGCGCAGCGCCGCCGCATGCCTGGCGTGGGCTGGTCCGTGTGTTCCGGGTTGCCTGCCGGCTCGATTCTAGAGGTGGAACCGGGGGTGTACAGCCTATCTCCCGAGGCCCTTTGTGTTGCCGTCGCCCGCGAGGTCGGCTGTATCCAGGCGTTTGCCCTGGCCCAGGAACTGTGTTCCAAGATTTCACTGAGCGATCGCGGGAAGTATCTGCCTCCTTACACCTCGCCTGTTGCGAATAGACTTGCAAAGGACAAGGGCCAACCGGCAGACGTGGGCTACTTTGAAGTCGAGCCGGTGCTGACGCCTGATCGACTGGCAGATTACCTTTCGGAATGCAAGGGGAATGTGGCCAAACGGCTGCTACACCTGTGTCCCTACCTGTCGGAAAACCTGCGCTCGCCCATGGAGTGCATCATGCTCACTCTGTTTTCGCTTCCGTTTTCCTATGGCGGATTTGCCTGCGGTCCCTTTAAGACCGACTACAAGATCGAGTTCGATGACCGCGCGCAGGCAATCTCGGGGATGCCGCATGCCGTTTGCGATGCATATCAGGAAGCAGCCCGGTTTGACCTTGAATACAACGGCGAGCTGGGCCATTCCTCCCGGAGGGGACGTATCCATGATGAAAAACGCAACACGGGCTTGATTACTATGGGAATCGAAGTCGCGACGGTCAACAACGAAATGCTCTGCGACATGGAAGCGATGGAAGCGCTCGCATGGCGCATCCACCAGCGCATGGGTAAACGATATCAGAATCGCGTAGAGGCTCGTCGAAAGAGGCAAGATGCTCTGCTGAATACGCTCCGAGCGTGCTTTGGGCTCAAGCCGGCGTAAAACTATAGCTTTATAGGGGGTCCGTTTATATGCGCTGTGCAAAAAACGGCAAATATGAGTACTGTTATTAAACTAGTGGCAGCAAAAACAAAGAAACTTGGGCCGAAAATCTGGATTCATTGAATAGATAATAAACGAATGTGGAATATCTTGGCGCCAAGCAGGCTGTGCGGAACTCAAAAAGGGCTCGTGGGGCGGAAAAACGCTGCTACTAAATTTGTAGCAGTACTCATATTTGCCGTTTTTTGCACACGGCACCCTTCTTAGGGTGCCCCGGAGCTCACCGTAGGGGAGCTTCGGGCTTCATGGGGGCACGAAAGGTCTGCTCCGACCTGCAAAATCTGTGCTCACGGTGCGAATGACGTCCCTAACCTTAAACTTTAGCTTGAACTTAGCTATAATGCGCTACGTTCCTGCCAGGCTGTGGTTGCGGATGGACGAAATGTACATCCTAGTCCAAGACAGACGCGGTCAAAGGGATCCACGTAAGCGACCGCGTGCGCGCGGCGCGATCATGGCGCGTCCTAGATGTAAGCCGCACCGTCCGTTCTACTTTCTTTGGGGCAATACCGCCTCGCGGGCGAGCGGGCCAGTCGTGAAGGTGGCTGCGGCCTCCCGAGCAAACGCCCCGGTGCGCAAGTGTGGGGTCAAATACCAGGTCAGCTGGTGGGAACAACCTGATATTCCGCGCAACGCACGGATCGTATACGACACAGAAGGCAGGGTAGTGGACATGGTGAGGGGCAGCTTGATGCACGCGGCTCGGTTAGGTGCTGGGACCGCAGCGGTCATCGCCGTTTTGGGCCTGAGCGGATGCGCGTTCAACCCGCTGTCTACGTTCACGACTCCCACGATCGACCAGATCGAGTACGAGACCGTCACGCCGGCGGTGTCGGACGATGCTCTGGTCACTCCCGGAACCCTGACGGTTGCCCTCGATACCTCCGATGCGCCGCAGGCCATGCAGGACGCCGACGGCGAGCTCACGGGGTATGCGGTTGACGCCGCCCGCGCCCTTGCAAGCCGCATGGGCCTTAAGGTCGCCTTTGTCGATGCGTCCTCGGCAGGTTCCGCGCTCGGCGACAAAAAGGCTGATATCTTTATCGGCGAGATCAACTCCACGGACGGGGACGTTAGCTCGCTCGGCACCTGCCTGTACGATGCCGCTTCCGTGTTCGGTAAAACCAGCGATGGTGGGTCGCTAAGCGTTTCCACCGATACCCTTAACACGTCTACTCTGGGTGTCCAGATGTCCTCGGCCTCGCAGGAGGCGCTTGCTAAGCAGAGCATCGCCGCCAACCAAAAGACTTACTCCAACATCAACGAGTGCTTTGAGGCACTCGAGTCCGGCGAGGTCGACTATGTGATCTGCGACTCCACAGCCGGCGGCTATCTTGCACGCCTGATGAGCGAGGTCTCCTATGTCGGTGCGCTCGAGGCGCCCTCGACGCTTGGTGTTGCGGGCCTCTCGTCCAATGACCAACTGTGCCGTGCCGTGAGCGATGCCCTCGACGGTATTACGGCCGACGGCACGCTCGAGGCGGTCCACTGCGTCTGGTACGGCACGATGCCCTATGACCTCACCACCAAGACGGTCTCGGGCGCCGACGTGCAGTCGGCCGACACCGGATCCGGCGAGTCCGCATCCTCCGATTCGAGCAGCGAGGGTGCATCCTCCGAAGACAAATCGTCCAGCCAGGAAGACACCATCACCGACGACGACATTAACAAGCTTAATAGCTAGTTATTGCTAGGGGTGGCGTCTCCTATGCGCTAGGAGAGATGCCTCTTCACGGTTTCAACACGCACTGCCGGGCTTCCCCAATAGGGGAGCCCGGCTTTTTCATCTCTATAAAACCAGCAGGTCAAAGCCAATTTTCGGGACCAAATACAAAGTCGCCGTCGCCCTCCTATAGCGCACTTTGCCACAGAAAAGTGCGAGACTTCGGTATGCGGTATCAAGCAATCGTTATTCGGGTCTTTAGGAATCCGCGTGATTAAATGCACGGCAATGGGTACATAGCCAGTACAGTAAGTCCCCGAGGCAGATTGGAGCCACGTATGGATATCAAGGTTTCTGGACGCAAGACGACGGTAACCGATGCTCTGCGTGCGCATGTGGACGAGAAGATCGGCGAGGCGCTCAAGGTTTTCGATATCGAGCCCATGACAGTCGACGTCGTGCTTCGCTATGAGAAGAACCCCTCGAACCCCAACCCGGCAATCGTCGAGGTTACGGTTCGTGCCCGCGGTTCGGTGATTCGCGTTGCCGAGCACGGTGCAGATATGTACGCTGCCATCGACCTCTCCGCCGATAAGGTCACCCGCCAGCTGCGCAAGTTCAAGACCAAGGTCGTGGACAACCGCCAGGGCGGTGCCAGCGCGGCGGATGTCGCACCGGTCGAGCGCGTCGAGGATCTGGCCGACCTGCTGCTGCCCGAGGAGGAGGACGACCTGCTCGTCCGCGAGAAGGTCATCGATGTCACCCCGATGACTGAGGAGCAGGCGCTGGTGCAGACCGATCTGCTCGGCCATGACTTCTACGTGTTCGAGAACGCGACGACTGGCCTCATCAATGTGGTGTATCACCGTAAGAATGGTGGATATGGCATCATCAAGCCCCGCATCGAAACACTTGACGAGTAAAATACGTTAACTTGCATGAGTTAACGGTTGGCGGCCATCCCATGCGGGTGGCCGCCTTTTTACGTAAGGAGTCGCTTTGATGGACAAGGCCGCATCCGCCGGTCATTCGGACCGTTGCCGCATCGTCGTCGATACCTGCTGCGACTTTAGCCCCGAGGTCGCCGCGAACCTCGATGTCGATATCTTGGGTTTCCCCTTCATTATCGATGGCGAGGAGCGCACGGATGACATCTGGTCGAGCATCACACCCAAGGAGTTTTACGATCGCATGCGCGCCGGTGCCCGCGTGTCCACCTCGGCTGTGTCGCTCGGTCGCTATATCGAGTTCTTTACCGAGTGCGCCAAAGAGGGCACGCCCACGGTCTACCTGTGCTTTACCTCGGCGCTGTCGTCGAGCTACAACTCCGCGTGCCAGGCGGCGGACGCCGTGCGCGCCGAGTATCCCAACTTTGAGCTGTACGTGGTCGACAACGCTCTGCCCTGTGCGACCGGCGAGCTCTTGGCGCTTGAGGCCGTGCGTCAGCGTTCGGCGGGACTGACCGCCAAGCAGCTGGTCGACTGGGCAAACGAGGCCAAGACCTATGTCCACGGTTACTTTACGCTCGAGAGCTTTGACGCGCTGGCTGCCGGCGGCCGCATTCCGCCCGCGGCGGCACAGCTCACGGCAAAGCTCGACGTCAAACCCGAGCTGTCCTACGACCTGGCCGGCTCGCTGTCGCTGATCGGCGTCAACCGCGGTCGCAAGAAGGCGCTCAAGTCCATTCTCAAGTCGTTCCGCGAGAACTATGTGCCCGATCGCACCATGCCCATCGCCATTATGACGGCCGATGCCGAAAAGGACGGCGACTGGCTCGAGGCCGCCATCCGCAAGGAGGAAGGCTGCGCCGACGTGACCATCATCCGCAGCTCTGTGGGCCCCACCATTGGCTCGCACGTGGGCCCCGGCATGGTGGCTTGCGCGTTTTGGGGCAAGAACCGCGCCGACAAGGCGTCGCTTTCCGACCGCATCGCCCGCCGCGTGCGCGGTCAGTAGGCAAGTAACGCGGCCGTAATCGCCCTCGACTCACAGCCCAACGCTGGCACCGAGTATTCAACCTGGTAATAACACCCAACCCAAAAGGAAAGGTTTCATGGCAAACAAGCTCTCCGTCGCATTTATCGGCACCGGAATCATGGGTGCCCCCATTGCCGGCCACATCCTGGATGCCGGCTATCCCGTCACGGTCAACAACCGCACTAAGTCCAAGGCCGCCGCGCTTATCGAGCGCGGTGCCGTTTGGGCCGATACGCCGGCAGATGCCGTGGCGAACGCCGACGTCGTCTTTACCATGGTGGGTTATCCCTCCGAGGTCGAGGAGCTCTACCTGGCGGGCGACGGCCTGTTGGCCTGCACTAAGCCCGGCGCGGTGCTGATCGACCTCACCACGAGCTCGCCCGAGCTCGCCCGTGACATTGCCGAGGCCGCCCAGGTTTCCGGCCGCATGGCGTTTGACTGCCCCGTCACCGGCGGCGAGTCGGGTGCTATCGCCGGCACGCTTACGGCTATCGTTGGCGCTACCGAAAACGACATCGCTCCGGTCCGCGATATCCTTTCCACCTTTGCGGCCAACATCTGCTGCTTCGACGGTGCCGGCAAGGGCCAGGCTGCCAAGCTCGCCAACCAGGTGTCGCTGGGCGCCTGCATGGTCGGCATGGCAGACGCCATGGCATTTGCCGAGCTGAGCGGCCTTGATCTGGAGAAGACCCGTCAGATGATCCTGGGCGGCACCGGCAAGTCCGGCGCCATGGAGAGCCTGGCGCCCAAGGCGCTCGATGGCGACTACAAGCCCGGCTTTATGGTCGAGCACTTCATTAAGGACCTGCGTCTGGCGCTCGCCTACGCCGATGACCGCGAGCTCGCGCTTCCCGGCGCCGACGTGGCCTTTACGCTCTACGACATGCTCGACGCTATCGGTGGCGCCAAGCTGGGCACCCAGGCCATCACGGTCCTCTATAAGGAGGAGGCCGATGCCATCGCCGCCGGTCTGGACTGGTCGCAGTATCGTCCCGAGGAGCATGGCGCTCACGAGGAAGGTTGCGGTTGCGGCGAGCATGGCGACGACCACGAGTGCGGTTGCGGGCACCACCACGACGAGGACCACGAGTGCTGCGGCGGTCACGGTCACGATGACGGCCACGAGTGCTGCTGCGGCCATCATCACGAGGAGTAGCGCCCATGAGCTGGACGTTCGTGGTGCTTGCGCTGGTGCTCTTTCTCTTTGCGATCTACATCGGCTTTTTGTGCGGCCAGTGGGCCTGCGAAAAGCGTGTCATCACAAAGCGCGACTACTGGATTGCCAACTTTGCAGGAGCGGCGGCAGTCGTCCTGCTGACCTGGGTGTTCTCGCTGTTCCCGCTGGTGCAGTTTGCGCCGATCGGCTGGCTCGGCGGCTTTATCGCCGGTCTTAAGATGAGCTTTGGCGAGTCCGTCGGCCCGTGGCGCAAGCACGACGAGGTCTTTAACGTCAACAAGGCCCATCGCGCCGCCGCCGACGCGGGCGACGCCGAGGAGCGCCGCCGCGCGCGTCGTAATGGCGCGGCCGATCGACAGCTCATCTCGGTCACCGATGACAGCAAGGGTGCTGGCAAGCACGCTAAGAAATAGTAAGAAGAGGTAACTATGGCAGAAAACAAAGACGAACAGCTCACCGACGAGGAGCTGGCACAGCTTCAGCTGGCAGAGGAGAACGAGAACGCCGTCGACCGCCTGGTCCAAGAGCTCGGCTGTCCCACGCGCCGCATCCGCCAGTTTGCCGCCCGCGTGCTGCATCTGCTTGCCGAGCGCGATCCCCAGCGCTTCTTCTTTTGGTCAAGGAATAAGCGTGACTGCTATACACCTT
>CABPCW010000080.1 GCA_902406155.1 uncultured Collinsella sp. | reverse complement strand
CAGGGAATTGTAATTGATGGTGAAGGTTCAAAGGTTATTTGCAAAGACTAATTTAAAATTCCAGTTTGCTGCACTCGTTCCTAGCAGGGTTTGGGGCAGGAGGGGCGCAAGAGACGGGAAGGCCGTGTGCGCGTTCCTGCGCGAGGGCCGCGGGGAGGGGCTGCCTGGGTACGGCGCCTGTCAACTCGGTCTACGTCTTTGATGACCGGGTCGTACTCAATATCAACCTCACGGATGATGCCAAAACGGTCACCCGTGAGGAAGTGCTGGGTTCGAGTGCTATGGACAATGTTCCAGCATGCTGGGATCGAACTCGCTAGCCGGAATCACACGGTACCCGTGGCGCAGCAGCAGGTCGACAAAAATACCGTTGCCCACGGTGAGCGTACCGCTAAAGGTGCCATCGTAGACGCGACCCGCACCGCACGAGGGGCTACGATCCTGCAAGACGCACGCAGCGATCTCGGACGGGCCGCCTGCCTGCTCACACATATCGAGCGCACGTTGGGCACCCAGGCGAAACTCGCGATCGACTGAGACGCCCTCGCAGGTACGGACCTCGCCGCTCACAATCTCGGACGGCTTGCGCGGTGTGGGAAGGCCGCCAAAAACCTCGGGGCATACCAACAGGACCTCGGTCCCTGTGCGTTCGCACGCCTCGACCAGCTCGCGATGGTAGTTATCGAGCCCGTTATACTTGCAGCTCTCGCCCATCAAGCAGGCACTTACCACGATCTTCATATAACAACTCTCCTCACGCAAAATCGCCCCATTTGAGATGGACACTCAAATGGGGCGATTGACACAGCGCAACTAGTGTTACTGCTGCTTTGGCATCAGCGGATTCTCGCGCGTGAGAAGATTCATAAACTCCTCGCCCGTGATCGTCTCCTTCTTGTACAGATAACGAGCCAGCTCGTGGAGCTTAAACTTGTTCTCCTTGAGGATCTGCAGGGCACGATCGTGCGCATCCTCAATCAGCTTGGCGACAATCGCGTCCACACGCTCCGCCGTACCGGGAGCGCAGGTAAGCGACGTGTCCTGGTTGAGGTACGCGTTCTGGACGGTACCGAGCGCCATCATGCCAAACTCATCGGACATACCAAAGCGCGTCACCATGTTACGGGCGAGCTTGGTGGCCTGCTCGATGTCGTTGGCCGCACCGGTCGTCATCTCACCAAAGATAAGCTCCTCGGCAGCACGTCCGCCGCAGTAGACGGCGAGCTTGTCCAGCACCTCCTGGCGCGTGGTCAGGAAGCGCTCGTCCTCCTCGACCTGCATGGTGTAGCCCAGAGCGCCGCTCGTGCGCGGCACGATGGTAATCTTCGTGACCGGCGCAGAGCCCTTCTGGCGGGCAGCAACAATGGCATGGCCGATCTCGTGGTACGAAACAACCTGCTTCTCGTGATCGGACAGCACCGTGGACTTGCGCTGCTGACCGGCGATGACGACCTCCACCGACTCCTCAAAATCGTCCTGCGTGGCGCGCTTGCGACCCTCGCGGACGGCACGCAGGGCGCCCTCGTTGATGATATTGGCCAGGTCGGCGCCCGAGGCGCCGGGCGTGGCGCGGGCAATCGCGGTCAGGTCGATCGGCGGCTGCGTCTTCACGCTCTTGGCATGCAACTCAAGAATGTTCTTACGGCCGGTCAGATCGGGCAACTCGACGGGGATGCGGCGGTCAAAACGACCGGGGCGCAGCAGGGCCGGGTCAAGGCTGTCGGGGCGGTTGGTAGCAGCGAGAACGACAATACCCTTGTGGTTATCAAAGCCGTCCATCTCGGTCAGCAGCTGGTTGAGCGTCTGCTCGCGCTCGTCGTTGCCACTAAAGCCGCCGCCGTCACGCTTTTTGCCGATGGTATCGATCTCATCGATAAAGACGATGCACGGGGCCTTTTCTTTGGCCTGCTTAAACAGATCGCGAACCTTAGCGGCGCCACGGCCGACGAACATCTCAACGAACTCAGAACCAGAAATACTAAAGAACGGCACGCCCGCCTCGCCGGCAACAGCCTTGGCAAGCAGGGTCTTACCGGTACCCGGAGGGCCGACAAGGAGGGCACCGCGTGGCAGTTTGGCGCCGATCTCCTCGTAGCGCTGCGGCTTCTCCAGAAAGTCGACGACCTCCTTGAGGGACTCCTTGGCCTCTTCCTGGCCGGCGACATCCTTAAAGGTCACGCCCACGTCCTTGGAGGCGATCACGCGCGCGCCGGACTTGCCCAGTCCACCGCCGCCAAAACCGCCGCCGCCAAAGTTCATCGACGGACCGTCATCACCCATGGCCTTCTTCATGCGGCGGTTGAGCCACCAGCCGATCAAGAAGAAAATCGCCATGGGAAGAATGAGGGTGAGCAGGTAGTAGGTCATCAGACCCGAGTTCTTATCGGGAACGACCGACTCAAGCGAGGCGCCAGATTCAAGCACGCGATCGGTAAAGCCCGCGTCATTCGGCACACCGGTCGTCTTGTAGGCGATGTTCTCGTCCTCGCCCTTCTTGGTGTAATAAATCGTGTAATCGTCCGTGTTGTATTCGACCTTGTCGACACTCTTCTTATCGAGCGCTTTGACAAACGTCGAGTAATCGGTCTTCGTAATCTGCTGCGTGTGACCGATGTTGGGGAACAGAACGGTCGAGAGCACGAGGTAGACGACGAAGGCGATGAGCACGTAGAGGATCATATTCCGTCTACGTTTGTTGTCATCCATCTCCATCTGCTTGAACTCCATCTACTGGGGTTGATAATGCTATCTAGAATACCCAACCCGAACGGCGATAAACCGACGCCGGGCACGAAAGGACAGAGATGGCATCACTGGAAGTCGGCAAGGTTCAAATCTATACGGGCGACGGCAAGGGCAAGACGACGGCTGCGTTGGGGCTCGCGCTGCGCGCCACGGGCTATGGACTTAACGTGCTCATGCTTCAGTTTGCCAAGAAGCTGCACTGCGCCGAACATGACGCAGCACCTCGATTGGGGCTACGCATCGTACAAGCCGACCGCGATACGCCCGAAGCCTGTGCCGCACAGATCATGGAGCTGGCGCGCGAGCAGATTTGCCAGGTCGACGTGCTGATCTTGGATGAGCTGGGAGAAGCCATGCGACGGGGCTTTGTGACGCGCGAAGATGTCGAAGCGCTGATTGCGATGAAACCGACCACCACGGAGCTCGTGCTCACCGGCCGCGGATTGCTGCCCCTCGCCGACCTTGCCGACCTAGTAACCGAAATGCGCCCCGTCAAACACTACTTCGACGAAGGCCTCCTAGCCCGCCAAGGCATCGAATACTAATTGATCCGAAGGGGACGAAGGAAAACGAATCATCGACATCGCGACGGAGAGCAATGAGCCGTTTTCCTCCGTCCTCCCCAGGGATCATTAGGCAGTGGCGCGGCCTAGCCAGTTGCCGCTGTGGTGGTAGACGGTAAACATCGTGGCGGTTATTACCCAGGTTACGGGGTAGACCAGCAGCAGATGCTCGAGCGAGGGGTCGAGCGGCATAATCGCGAACACCCACGCCACGCGGAGCACGACCGTGCCGAAAATCGTGAGCATCATAGGCTGGAAGCTCACGCCGGCGCCACGGATGGAACCAGACGCGTTTTCGATAATCGAGAAGATCGCGTAGAACGGCGCGATGAAATGAAGAATCGTCGTGGTGTAGGCCGAAATTGCGGCATCGTCGATAAACAGACGCGAAAGCGGGCCCGAGAATACCAGCAGCACGGCAGACAGGCCACCGATAAGCACAAATGAAAGCACGAGCGACGTGTGGTATCCCTTTCGCATGCGATCGTAATTGCGCGCACCAAAGTTCTGCGCCGAGAACGTAGTAATCGACACACCAAGCGCCTCGGTCACCATCCAGATAATGCCGTCCAGGCGACCGGAAAGACCCCAAGCGGTCGTGACATCGGCTCCAAACGAGTTGACCGACACCTGAATCAAAACGTTGGAGATCGAATACGCCGCAGACTGAACGCCCAGCGGCAAACCGCACGAAAGCATGCTCTTGCAAATGCCGCGATCGATACCGAGTTTGGATAGCGACAACCGCCACGCCCCCGGAGCGCGCATCATGCGGATCACAATCATCGTGGCATTGGTGCAGATAGTCAGCGCCACCGCGATGCCGCAGCCCAGCGCTTCCATGTGCAGCACGGCGACAAAGAGAATGTCGAGCGCCACGTTGACGAAGCAGCCGGAGGCAATAATGACCGCCGGACCGCGCGTGTCGCCCACGGCGCGCAACAACGCCGTCCCCATATTGAGCAGCAGCGCCGCAAACATGGCGGCAAAGTAGCAACGGGCATACGCCACACCCTCGGCCAGCAGCTCATGCGGTGTATTCATCAGCACAAGCATCGGCTCGACAAACACCATGCCCAGAATGGAAATGACAATGCCGCCCACCAGCGCGAGCGTCATGGCCGTATGGACCGATCGGCTCAAGCGCTCGTCATCGTGCTGACCAAAAAACTGACCGGTAATGACAGCACATCCAGCACCAACACCGACGCAAAAACCAATGCAGAGCTCCGTAAGCACCATCGTGGCCTGAATGCCACCCAGCGCGAGCTTGCCGCCAAACTGACCGACGATATAGGTACCGATAAGCGTGTATGCCTGCTGAAAGAACGAACTAAAGAAGATAGGGACGCACAGCGACAGCAGCTGCTGCCAAATAACGCCCTGCGTTACATCGATAGCCGTAGATTTCTTAGCCACACGCCCTCCCCACCAGCGTACGTCAAACAACAAAACGGCAATTTAAGACCAAAGCCAATACCAGCTTAGCACCGACCGACGTCGGCCGAAACGCCCCGAACCAGAGCCCGGTGCGAACTATCTGCCTAGTGATACAGCCCCGGCTGGTAGTGGTACTCGTTGCTCACATGCGGGCACAGCTGCCAAAAGGCGACGGCGCTCGCCGCGGCCACGTTGAGCGAATCGACCCCGTGCGCCATCGGAATGCGCACGGCTCGGTCGCAGCCGGCAATGGTCTTGGCGCCCAAGCCAGCACCCTCGGTGCCCATAAAGATTGCCAGGCGGTCAATCTCCTGGAGCGCGGGATCGTCCAGCGACACCGAATCATCCGTCAACGCCATAGCAGCACACGAAAAGCCGGCATCGTGCAGCGCCGCCAGCCCATCATGCGGCCATACGCGCGCCTCGCTGCCAATGCGCGTCCAGGGCACCTGGAACACCGTGCCCATGCTCACGCGGGCCGAGCGACGGTACAGCGGGTCACAGCAAGTGGGGCTCACCAAAATACCGTCGACGTTCAGCGCAGCCGCCGAGCGGAAAATCGCGCCGACGTTGGTGTGGTCGACTATGCCCTCGAGCACGCACACGCGCACCGGGCGCTCCCCCGCCGCCTCGACGACGCCACCCAAGAACTCGGCTACCGGAATCTGGCGTGGACGACGGAATGCCGCGAGCGCACCGCGCGTCACGTTAAAGCCCGTCAGCTGCTCCATAAGCTCCATCGAGGCCACGAACACAGGAACCGGACCCGCGCCCTCGCGCACAACCAGGCGCTCAAACAGCGGCATCATCTGGTCGAGCCAGCGCTCGCCCAAAAGAAAGCTCACCGACTCGTATCCGGCGCGCACCGCACGCTCGATGACCTTGGCACTCTCGGCGATAAAAATGCCCTTTTGCGGCTCCAGCACGCAGCGAAGCTCACGCTCGGTCAGTCGCACGTAGGCATCGAGCCGCTCGTCCTCGAGCGAATCGATTCGCAGCACCTCAACGGCATCAGTCATAGCAGCCAGCCCGCACCCTTCTTTACAGCACATCTATACCAAACGAGGCGACGCTAAGCGCCGCCCCATGCATTCAAACAACCCGATGATACCGTTCACGCTCGACGATTTACGCATCAACGCGACGATACGTCACGAACTCATAATCGACACCCTCGTCGCCCTCGCCCGAGGCAATCGTGGCAACACCGCCACACCGCGCAATCTCCCACGCGGGATCGGCGTCCAAGTCGGGAAAGTACGTATCCACGGCATGCACGCAATGGTCGTGCGTGACCTCCGCCTCCACGCAATGCGGCAAAAACTGCCGATACACCTCGCCACCGCCGATCACCCACGCAACGGGCTCATCGGCAACCGCAGCGAGCGCTTCGTCGACGCTATGCACCACGTCGACGCCCTCGGCAGCAAAGCTCTCGTCGCGGGTGAGCACGATATTGCGGCGATTCTTGAGCGGTCGTCCGCCGGGAAAACTCAACAGCGTCTTGCGACCCATAATGACCGGGCAACCCTTGGTGCATGCCACAAAATGGCGCATGTCGGCACGGTTGGACACGACCATGTCGCCCTCGCACCCAATACCCCAGTCATCGCACACGGCGACAATGGCAGAAAGCTTACACGTCATGCGCGTCACCTACACCGCAATGGGGATGTTCTTGACCTGCGGGCCGTGCTCATAGCCCTCGACGATCAGATCATCGGTCGTAAACGCATAGAAATCATGCACATCGGGGTTGAGCGTTACCTTGGGCGCGGCAAACTGCGGACGCTCGATAAGCTCGCGGACAATATCGACATGACGGTCGTAAATGTGGGCATCGGCAATCACATGCAGCAGCTCGCCAGCGATCATATCGACCGACTGCGCAACCATCATCAGTAAAATGGCGTACTGGCACACATTCCAGTTGTTCGCAGCCAAAATGTCCTGGCTACGCTGGTTGAGAATCATGTTGAGCGTCGGTTTGTCATCCTGCGGGCGCTGCGTCACGTTATACGTCACGCTGTAGGCGCACGGATACAGGTGCATCTCGGACAGGTCGCTAAACACGTAGGTATTCGTCATAATGCGGCGGCTGTACGGCGTGTTCTTAAGGTCGTACAGCACGCGATCCATCTGGTCAAAGTCGCCCTCGGCATAATGGCTCTTCTGCCCAATCTGATACCCGTAGGCCTTGCCGATGGAGCCGGTCTCGTCGGCCCACTCATCCCAAATATGGCTGTTGAGATCATGCACGTTATTGGACTTCTTTTGATAGATCCATAGGATCTCATCCATGGCAGATTTGAGGGCCGTACGACGCAGGGTAAGCGCCGGAAACTCCTCACGCAGGTCATAGCGTGCCGTGACACCAAAGTTCTTAATGGTATAGGCAGGGGTGCCATCCTCCCACATCGGGCGGACCTTTTGGCCCTCGGTGGTGGTGCCATGGTCCAGAATATCGCGGCACATGGTTACAAACTGTTGATCAGCCTTGCTCATTGACCCTCCTATCAATCGCCTATAAGCGAGATTCATTGTAGCCCAGGCACATGCGGCCCCACAGCCCAAACATAAGGCCTCAATTTCTGGCATATGCCAGAAATTCCTTGCGCAAATCTGCGCGTTTGCTATTCTATTGTTGACATATGTCAGATATGGAGGGCGCATGGCAGGAAGACGCGAGAAACTGCGCCGCGTCGGGATCATCCCCGAATACCGCGGCTTTACCCCTGACGGCCTAGCCAGCGGAGACGCCATCGACATGACGATCGACGAACTCGAGGTGCTGCGCCTGTGCGACCTGGAAGGCCTTAACCAAGAGGCAGTCGCACAGCAGATGGGCATCGCCCGCGCCACAGTGGCGGCTATTTGCAGCCGATCGCATCGCAAGGTGGCAAACGCGCTGGTCAATGGTCGGGCGCTCATCATCGAAGGCGGCAATATCGCGTACTCCCCCATCACCACGGCAACGGCCGTATGGCCAGCAAAGGAGGTCGACACCATGAGGGTGGCAACCACGTACGACAACGGCAACATCTTTATGCACTTTGGCCGCAGCGAGCAGTTCAAGATCTACGACATTCAGGACGGCAAGGTGCTCAACGAGCAGGTCGTGGGCACCGGCGGCACCGGCCACGGCGCACTTGCGGGCCTGCTCGCCAACGGCGGCGTGGACACGCTCATCTGCGGTGGAATCGGCGGTGGCGCTATCAACGCGCTTGCCCAAGCCGGCATCACGGTATACGCAGGTGCCCAGGCAGCCAGATGGAGAAGCGC
>CABPCW010000079.1 GCA_902406155.1 uncultured Collinsella sp. | reverse complement strand
AGGTCGCGTCCGCCGAGACCGAGGCTGCGGTCGAGCCTGCGCCCGCAGAGGAGGCCGCGGAGACCGAGCCCGCGTCTGCCGCCGAGGAGCCCGCTCCGGTCCTGCCCGAGGTCACCGTGCTCGACGCCTCTGCCACGCAGGCCATTCTGGATAACGGCCGAGGCTACGCGCAGTTCTGCGACATGGCCGTACTCGCCTTTGCCTCGTTCACCAACCCGGGCGGTGGCTACATCCAGGGCTATCTGGGCCAGGAGGCCACGCTGTGCGCCGATTCGTATCTGTACAACGTTCTCGATAGGCAGCGTAAGTGGTACGGCGAGAACCGTCGCCGCAACATCAACTGCGAGCTCTATCGTAACCGCGCCCTGGTGGTGCCTGCGGTGCGCTTCGACCGCAACCACGTGCATGCATACGCCGACGTGATCGTGGCCGCCGCGCCCAACGTTAGGCGCGCCCGCCAGGAGTATCGCGTGAGCGACGATGCTCTGCTGGATGCCCTGCGCGACCGCATTCGCTTTGTGCTCGCCATCTGCGATGAGCTTGGTCGCGAGAAGCTCGTGCTGGGTGCTTGGGGCTGCGAGAACAACGGCTTTGATGCCGAGGCCGTGGCCGAGCTCTTCCGCAAGGAGCTCGCGTCGGACGACTTCAAGGTCAAGCAGGTCTTCTTTGCCGTGCCCTCTACGCGCTGGGACCAGGACTTTGCCAAGTTCGAGCACGTGCTGGCAAACTTCCCTGAGCGCAACGAGGAGTCCTATGCCCAGGTTGCCGCCCGCGCCGCAGCCGCTCGCGCCGCCGAGCAGGCCCAGACAGCAGTCGAGGATGATGAGGACGAGGATGACTGGCGCAAGTACCTGTAAGCGGTGCGCGCGATGTGATATGCCAAGCCGACGGGAGGGGTTGCCCCCGTCGGCTTTTTACTGAATGAGGAGCTCAAGATGAAAAACGTTCTGTGCTTTGGTGACAGCAACACCTATGGCTATGATCCGGCGGGTATGCGCGACGGTACCGCAGTGCGCTATGCGCAGGATGTGCGCTGGTGCGGCGTGGTGCAGCGTGACCTGGGTGAGGGCTGGCATGTAATTGAAGAAGGCCTCAACGGCCGCACGACGGTACGCGACGACATGTGCCATCTGGACACTAACCTCAACGGCATTCGCGCGCTTCCGATGCTGCTCGAGGCTCATAAGCCGCTGGACGCCATTGTGATCATGCTGGGCACCAACGACTGTAAGACGGTCTTTAACGTGACAGCTTCCAATATCGCCCGTGGCGCCATGGCGCTGATTCGCGCCGTCCGCGCGTTTCCGTGGACCGACGCTGCGCCTTGCCCGCGCATCCTGCTGATGGCTCCTATCAAGATCAAGCCGCAGATCGCCGATGTATATATGACCGATTTTGACGAGCGTTCCGTCGAGGCATCTGAACATTTTGGCGAGTACTATGCGCACGTGGCCGAGCAGTTTGGCTGCGACTTTTTGAATGCCGCCGAGTTTGCCGAGCCGGGCGATATCGACTATCTGCATATGATGCCCGAAAGCCACGAGAGCTTGGGACATGCCGTGGCAGCCAAGCTCAAAGAGATGCTCGGTGAGTAGCACGGCCCCAAACCACCACAGAGTTCCCCTTGCGGGGGCTTGTTTCGTTTGTTTGTCTTGATCTGTAACAGTTCCAAGGCCGAAAACGGGCTAGATGTTACAGATTAAGATTATTTAGGTCGATATCGATTGTTTGTCTTGATCTGTAACATCTAGGGTCGATTTTGCCGAGTTACTGTTACAGATCGAGATGTTTGTGGGAGCCACCGCAAAGGTGCCTGTCCCCTTTGCGGCGGTTTTGGGCTGCGAATCTTAATATTGCCACATGTGGTTGACGGGGTCGGAGCCTTTGCCCATGTCAAAGCCGGCGGCGAGAGCGCCCGTTAGGTAGGCCTTGCCGGCGTTGACGGCGTCGGCAAGATCCATGCCCTGCGCCAATGCGCAGGCGATGGCGGATGAAAGCGTGCAGCCGGTGCCATGCGTGTTGCCGGTCTCGATGCGCTTGTGGCGGAACCACGTGGTGAGCGGATCGCCCAGATGGTTGCCCTCGTCATCGAGTGGCGCGGGTTCGGCCAATACATCGTTGGCCTCGTTGACAAGATGCCCACCCTTAACGAGGGATGCGCAACCAAAGCGGCGGGTGAGGAGCATGGCAGCATTTTGCTGTGTGCGCTCGGAGTCGACCTCGTAGTCGAGCAGGGCCATGGCCTCGGGAATATTGGGCGTGATGACGGTTGCTAGTGGGAACAGGCGGCGGGTGAGCGCCTCGGCGGCATCTTCGGCAATCAGCCGTGCGCCCGAGGTGGCTACCATGACGGGGTCGACGACCACGTTTGTCGCGTTCCAGGCGCTCAGGCGGTCGGCGATAACCTCGATAATCTCGGCAGAGGAAACCATGCCGATCTTGACGGCGCTGGGGCGGATATCGTCAAATACGGCGTCGATCTGCGCAGCGACGATATCAGGGGAGATATTCTGCACGGCGGTGACACCGAGCGTGTTTTGTGCGGTGATGGCGGTGATGGCCGTCTCGGCATACAGGCGGTGCGCCGTGATGGTCTTGATGTCGGCCTGAATGCCGGCGCCACCGCTGGAATCGGATCCTGCGATGGACAGGACGGCAGGTACCTTACTGCGATCCATGTTTGCTCCCTTGTTCGGTCGGAATCAAATGGGTCTTTAAGCCAGCATTATAAAGATGCCCGGGCCGACTCTATGTCGAACCCGGGCGGGCGATGCAATCTTTACGCAAATGTAAGCAAATGTTCACACGTCAACAATTGACGAGCGCCTTGTTACCGATGGCGGCTCTGGTGACGCGTTAATCCTCCATGCCAAGATCGATCGTCGTACCCTCGAACACCTTATTGACGGTGCGGACGGCGCACATCTTGCCACACATGGTGCAGGTGCCCTCGGTGGCGGCGGGGGACTCCTCGTAGCGCTTCTTGCCCGTAACCGGGTCGAGCGCGCACTTCCACATGGCGTCCCAGTCGAGCTTACGGCGTGCCTGACCCATCTTGTCGTCCATATCGCGCGCATGCGGTACCTTCTTGGCGATATCGGCGGCGTGCGCGGCGATCTTGGTGGCCATGAGGCCATCGAGCACGTCCTGGGCGTTGGGCAGGCACAAGTGCTCGGCCGGCGTCACGTAGCACAGGAAGTCGGCGCCGGAGCTGGCGGAGATGGCGCCGCCGATGGCAGCGGTGATGTGGTCGTAGCCCACGCCGATATCGGTCACCAGCGGCCCGAGCACATAGAACGGGGCGTTGTGGCACAGGCGCTTCTGCAGTTTCATGTTGGCGGCAATCTCATCGAGCGCCATGTGGCCCGGGCCCTCGACCATGACCTGGACGCCGGCTGCCCAGGCGCGCTTGCACAGCTTGCCCAGCTCGATCATCTCGGCGGTCTCGGTGGCGTCGTTGGAGTCGTAGAGGCAGCCCGGGCGGCAGGAGTCGCCGAGCGAGATCGTCACGTCGTACTCGTGGCAGATTTCGAGCACCTCGTCGTAGAACTCGTAGAAGGGGTTTTCGTTGCCGGTGACCTCCATCCAGCCAAACAGCAGCGAGCCGCCGCGGCTGACGATGTTCATGAGGCGGCCGGTCTCCTTAAAGGTCTTGATGACCGACTTGTTGATGCCGCAGTGGATGGTCATAAAGTCCACGCCGTCCTCGGCGTGTGCGCGCACGACCTCGAGCAGGTCGTCCTTGGTGAGCTTGACCAGCGGCTTTTCCATATAGCCGATGGCGTCGTACATGGGCACCGTGCCCACCATGAGCGGCGTCTCGTCGATGAGCTGCTGGCGGAACTGGCGCGTTTTGCCCGAGTTGGAGAGGTCCATGATGGCGTCGGCGCCAAAGTCCTCAGCGATCTTGACCTTCTTCCACTCCTCGGCGGCATCGGCCTTGTCGCCCGAGATGCCCAGGTTGACGTTGACCTTGGTGGACAGGCCCTCGCCGACACCAAAGGCGCGCATGCCCTTTTTGATATGCACGATGTTGGCGGGAATGGCGATGCGGCCGTCGGCCACGCGCTCGCGGATGTACTCGGGGTCGCGATGCTCGCGCTCGGCGACCTCTTTCATCTGCGGCGTGATCTGCCCGGCGCGGGCGAAGTCGATTTGCGTGACGAGCTTGGGCTCGGTCTGTGTGCTCATTGGCACGGCTCCCTTCGTTGGCATTACCCATATCAGGTTCGCGGGTCAGGGCGGGCGCGCCCAATCTCAGCCTGCCGTCTTGTCCCGCAAGCTCCCCGTTTATGTAATGGGCTCAAGTATAGCTCGAATGGGTACGATTGGCCTAACGAGCGTGCCTGCGGGGAGGCGAACATGGAAGACAAGCATCTATATCGAGAGACGCAGTGGGATGTGTCGGCCGAGGAGGGCCGTGCCCATCATGGCCTTGTTGCGATTGGTTTTGCGGTGCTTGCCGTGTTGGTGATTGCCTTTTGTATTTGGACGTTTGGCGGTCGCGGCGGCGCTGGCTGGGAGTTCGAGGCTGATGATAGCCTACCGATTATGACGGTGAGGAGTACTGGCGGTAATGCCAATACGCTCGCCGTTCCGGGCGATTATTGGTACCCGCGCGATGAGTTTGTGCAGTTGCAGCTGAGTGGTGGGTCCATTCCAGGTGAAGAAATCGAACGCGTGACGTTTGATGCGGCGCTCAAAACGCTGACGGTGAAGCTCAAAAATCAAGGAGACGTTCCCACGACCATGGATATCGCCCTGACGGAATGGCGCCTGGAGCCTCCGTCGGGCGTCAAGGTGTCCGAGGTAGAACATGTCAAGATTACCTATCAGGACGGCTCGACAAATGAAATTGCCAGAGCCGACGGCTTGGCGCAATAGCCGCCGTGCCTAGGCGGCACATTCAAAAGTAGCGGTGGTCCTACAAGGCCTGTTCGTTCAGGAAGACCAAAGTGTTTTTATTTGAAAGCTCGGGAAAGTGACGATAACCAACGTCGAACGCGGTGAGCCCGCTTACATCCTCGAGCTTGTTTTCTGCCATCCAGCGCACCATGGAGCCGCGTGCCTTTTTGCTGGCGGTCGACCGTTGGATGGGCTTGCCGTTGCGGATGCCTTCGCCAAAGAGGCATGTGACGACCGTGACATCGGTGGTGAGGCGGGGCAGAACGGCTTTGGCGTATTCCGCGCTGGCGAGGTTGACGATCGTAGCGTTGGAGCCCGCCGGAGCGATGGCCCGTGCGAGCTTGTCGCCCCAAAACGCGTAGAGGTCTCGGGAATCGTCGACGGCAAGCTTCGCGCCCATCTCCAGCCGATACGGTTCAACGGCATGAAAGGGGCGTACGCATCCGTAAAGGCCCGAGAGGATCCATAGATGGTCTTGCATCCATGCGAGCTGCGCGGAATCCATCACCTCGGGTGCCATGCTCTGGTACTGAATGCCGTGATAGGACATGATGGCAGGGGAGAGGTGACGGGCGAGTGCGGGATTGTCGAGATCGCCGTTTTTCAGGATGGGCCCAAACTCATGCAGGGTGTTGAGGCAAGGCCCCAGCAGTTTGTCACTCACGTTCCAGAGCGCCTGCAGGCCGCCGCTGCCTTCATTCCGCTCGATATCTAGCAGTGCGCGGTGGAGGCGAGCCGTCTCGTGCGCAAAAGGTGGAATGCCCAGGACTTCAAAAGCATCTTGGGCCGCGCGCATCTGCTTTGCGGGCGAAATGACGACCTGCAGCATGGACTCTCCTCTGCCAAAAAGGAAGTTGCGGTGGAATACGGTCTGTTTTGGCCGTTTATGGGCCAGTTTAGTCTGTATTTCACCGCAACTGATGAAGGGTTGGTTACGCGCGCTCGATGAAGGCCTTGTAGCCGCGATAGGCCTCGTAGATATCGGCCTTGTTAGCGACCTCCCACAGGGCGTGCATGGACAGGACGGCAACGCCAGAGTCGATGACGTTCATGCCGTACTTAGCCATGATGTATGCGATGGTGCCGCCGCCGCCCGCGTTGACGCGACCGAGCTCGCAGGTCTGGAAGTCCACGCCGGCCTCGTCCATGATGTCGCGGATGAGGGCCACATACTCGGCGTCGGCGTCGTTAGAGCCGCCCTTGCCGCGGCTGCCCGTGTACTTGTTAAAGCACAGGCCGCGACCCATAAAGGCTGCGTTCTTGGTTTCGAACTTGCCGGCGTAGCCCGGGTCGAAGCCGGCGGACACGTCGGAGGAGAGCATGCGGCTGCGGGCGAGCGCGCGGCGCAGGGCCAGCGGGCTATCCTCGCCGGCGAGCGTCATGATCTCGGCGACGGTGTTCTCGAAGAAGCGGCTCGTCATGCCGGTGGCACCTACGGAACCGATCTCCTCCTTGTCGACGATGAGTGTGATGCTCGTGCGCTCCACGTTGGCGACGTTGATCTGGGCGAGCATGGACGGATAGGCGCAGACACGGTCGTCGTGGCCATAGCCCAGAATCATGGAGCGGTCGAGGCCCATGTCACGGGCGGGGCCGGCGGGCACGACCTCGATCTCGGCGGAGAGGAAGTCCTCCTCCTCGACGTCGTACTGCTCCTTGAGGATATCCAGGAACATCTGCTTGACGGGCTCCTTGGGAGCGTCCTTGTCGTCCTCGTCAAACTTGACGGGGCGGCCGCCCACGATCACGTCGAGGATCTCGGCGTCGACGGCGTCCTTGGCGGGCTTGGCCATCTGCTCGCTCGAGAGGTGGATCAGCAGGTCGGAGATGGTAAAGACCGGGTCGTCGGCCTTGTCACCGATGTTGATGTCGACGGTGGTGCCGTCCTTTTTGCAGATGACGCCCACGAGTGCGAGCGGGGAAGCGACCCAGTGGTAGCTCTTGACGCCGCCATAGTAGTGCGTGTCGAGATAAGCCATGTCGCCGGCCTCGAAGGCGGGGTTCTGCTTGAGGTCCAGGCGCGGCGAGTCCACGTGGGCGCCCAGGATGTTAAAGCCCTGCTCGAGCGGGGCGGTGCCCAGGTTGACGAGCATGAGGTCCTTGCCGTGGTTGGCGGCGTACACCTTGTCGCCGGACTTGAGCGCGCGGCCCTCGGCGATCACGGTCTCCAGATTGACGTAGCCCGCCTCCTCGGCCATCTTGATACCGGTCTTGACGCACAGGCGCTCGGTCTTGTTCTCGCTCAAAAACTGCTTATAGCCGCGGCAAAGCTCCTCGAGCTCCTCGATCTGCTGTGGTGTGTACTTTTTCCATGCGCAGGGACGCTCCATAACGCAGGCTCCTTTCGGATCGATCGTGCTGGTTGATGTACCGTGAGCCATCGTATCACGCGCGGGCCCGCGGCGGCAGGGAAGCCTGATGTGCGGTGGCCGTGGGGCGGGGAGCGTGTAAACTGGTGTGAGCAAACCGTGCCCAGCTCAAAGCGAGGTATTCAATATGTCTGACAAGCGCCGTACCTTTGCCGTTATCGACGGCAACTCGCTCATGCACCGCGCCTTCCACGCCGTGCCACCCACCATGAACGCGCCGGACGGTCGCCCCACCAACGCGATCTTTGGCTTTCTGAACATGTTTCTCAAGATGATCGACGCCTTTAACCCCGATGGAGTCGTTGTGGCGTTTGACAAGGGCAAGCCGCGCGTGCGTATGGAGATGCTGCCGCAGTACAAGGCGCAGCGCCCACCCATGGACCCCGATCTGCACGCGCAGTTTCCGATGATCAAGGAGCTGCTCGGGGCGCTCAACGTGCCGATTTTGCAGTCCGAGGGCTGGGAAGGCGACGATATCCTGGGCACCATGGCGCGCCTGGGCGAGGAAGCTGGCTGCGACATGCTGCTGGTGACCGGCGACCGCGACATGTATCAGCTCGTGACCGAGCACGTCAACGTGGTCTCGACCCGCAAGGGCCTGTCCGACGTGGCGATCATGACGCCCGAGAGCGTGGACGACCTGTATCACGGCATTACGCCGGCGCTCGTGCCCGATTTTTATGGTCTGAAGGGCGATACGTCGGACAACATTCCTGGCGTACCGGGCATCGGCCCCAAAAAGGCGAGTGCGCTCATCGCGCAGTACGGTAGCCTGGACGAAGTCATCGCGCATGCCGACGAGGTCAAGGGCAAGATGGGCGAGAACCTGCGTGCCCATATCGACGACGCACTGCTGAGCCGCAAGGTTGCGACCATTCGCACCGATGCGCCCGTCGAGCTCGATTTTGGCGCGACGTCCTTTCCGGCGTTTTCTGCCGATGAGGTTTCCGCGGCGCTGGGTACGCTTGGTATCACCGCCATGCAGAACCGTTTCTTGGCGCTGATCGGCGGCGAGGGCGGGGCTGCTGCTTCCAGTGTGTTTGAGATACCCGCCGTTTTGCGCGCAGCCGCCGGCGATGCTGACGCGTTTGGTGCCGTTGCGGCTGAGGTCTCCCGCGCCATCGAGGCGGGCGAGTGGATCGCCGCCGTGGTGGACGATGACAAGGAAGAGGGTGCGCTCTTTGGCCTGACGCGCACGCTGTGGCTGGCGACGTCCAAGGGGTTGCTTGCGCTCGAGGAGGGCGACGGCGGTGCGTCTGCCGTGGTCGATGGCTTCAACGTTGCCCACGGCGTGATCGCCGGCGTGCTCGCGCGCCTGTTTATGGAGGGCCGCGTGGCGAGCCCGGACATGAAGGCGCTGCTGCACGAGCTTTCGCCCATCGATTCCTCTGAGCCCGAGCTCATGGATCCGCTGGCCGTCGATTCCACGCGCATCTTCGATACTGTGGTCGCCGCCTATCTGTTGGATTCCGACCGCTCCGAGTTTGATGAGGCGTATCTGGCCGATACCTATCTGCAGATGACGCTGCCTGCGGCGCGCGGCGCGGAGGGTGCTGGCGAGGACGCTCCTGCCCCTGCTGCCCGCACTGCGGCCC
>CABPCW010000078.1 GCA_902406155.1 uncultured Collinsella sp. | reverse complement strand
GCGCGCCGCCGGCCCCGGCCGGGTCCGGGCGCCCTTCGGCCTTCGGTGCGCCCGTATCCCCTGTCGCAAAACTCTGCTGCAAGAGTCCTCAGCGTGGCGTCGTGTCCGACTTTCCCGTCCATAAAGAAGCCCCCCATTTCTAATGTCCAAGAAATGAGGGGGTGGTTCAATTTCGGGACGGGGATTAAATAATCATTCAGAACAAATTTTTTTATCCCCGTCCCAGAAAAATCATCGGGCGTGGTCTTGGGCAAACGGTCTAGTTACGCTTGAGGTGGACGACGGTTTCGCAGTGGAAGGTTTGCGGGAACAGGTCGACCGGTGTGATCTTGACGGGGGAGAAGGTGCCTTCCTCGACAAAGCGCTTAAGGTCGCGCGCCAGGGTGGCAGGGTCGCAGCTCACGTAGGCGACATCGCGGGCACTCGTGCTCGCGATGAGGTCGATTGCCTCGGGCGCCAATCCTGCGCGCGGCGGATCGACTACCAGGACATCGGCGTCCTGATCGGGGAACTCGCGCACGGCGTCGCCGCCGATGACGTCGACGTTATCGAGCTTGTTGATCTCCAGGTTACGGCGCAGGTCGCGCACGGCCGGGCCATAGGCTTCGACGGCGGCGACAAAATCGCAGCGGCGGGCGAGCGGTAGGGTAAAGGTGCCGGCACCGCAGTACAGGTCCACGGCTAGCTCGTCTTCCTGCGGGTCGAGGGCGTCCATAACGAGCTCAATCAAAATCTCGGCGCCCTTGGTATTGACCTGGAAAAACGACGGGGCAGATAAGCGCATCTGGTCTTCGGCGATGTTCTCGGTCCACGAGCCCTCGCCGGCGAGCATCTCGACTTTGGAGACACGGCGGGCTTTCTTTTCGCCCTTGCTCATCACACGCACGATGCTCGTGGGATGAGCGGCGTCCGCCAGCACGCGGGAGACCTGCGAGCGCGGAAAAGAGCCCGTGGGCGTCCAGAGTGCGACCTCGAGTGCCTTGGTGCGACGCGAAGCACGAATGCCGACGCGTTCGAGCCCCAAGTCATGGCTGCCGCTTAGATAGTTGAGTGCGCCGACGACCGATTTGAGCGCCTTTGGGAAGCGCTTATCGAACAGCGGGCACGCATCGACGGTCACGATTTTGCTGGGGTCGACACCGTGCATGCCAAGGCGTACGCGACCGTTGACGACGGTCGGTTCGAGCTCGATTTTATTGCGGTAGCCCCAGTCGTCCTTGGTGTGGCGGATGGGCTGCACCAGCTCGTCGACTTGCTCAGGGGTGAACTTGCCGATGCGCTCGAGCGTGGAGCGTAGGTTTTGCTCCTTGGCGGCGAGCTGTGCCGTGCGTGAGAGATTGCCCCACGAGCAGCCGCCGCAGATGCCCACGAAGGGGCAGGGAGGCTGGATGCGATCGGGGCTTGGCTCCAGAATCTCGGTGGTACGGGCGCGCATGAACGACTTGCCGTCCTGTACGACCTCGGCCTCGACGGTGTCGCCTGCCACGGCGCCCTGCACAAAGACGGCCTTGCCGTTGTCGGCGTGCGCCAGTCCGTCGGCGCCGTAGGTCATCGATTCTATGGTGAGCTTCATATTCCTGCCTGTCATTCGCGTTGTTGTCCGCACCATGGTAGCAGGGAAAAGCACCCCGCATCCGAGGCTTTCCTCAAATGCGGGGCGCTTCTACAAACTGCTTCTACAAACGACTATTTCGTTTTGCCGGTAATGAGTGTCTTAAGACCCAGGCCGATCAGGCCCAGGCCCATGCGCACGCGACCGGGGCGATGGCGCTCGATGGCCTCGGTCTTGCCGGCGGGCTTCTTGCGACGGGCACTCGTCTCGGGTGCGGGCTTGGTGACCTGCGGCTCGGGCTGAGGTGCAGGTGCAGGCTCGGGCTCAATGACGGTCGCCTGGACCTTCTGAACCTCGGGTGTTGCCGGCTGCGGCTCAGGAGCAGGGGCGGGCTTTGCCTCGGCGGCGGCCTCGGCGTTGCGATAGGCACGCTCCAGCAGGGCTTCCTGCGAGTTGAAGGGTTTCTCACCCTCTGCGCGCTCCACGGGGACCCAGGTGCCGTCGCTCGTGAGGCTGCGGGCCTTCACGTTGTCGCGCAGCTGCATGCCCATGTACTCGTGCACCAGGGCGCGGCAGGTGGGGTCGAGCACGGGGAAAGCGATCTCCACGCGGTGCTCGGTGTTGCGCGTCATCATGTCGGCCGAGCTCAGATAGATCATGTCCGAGTCCACGCCAAAGGCGTAAACGCGCGCATGCTCCAAAAAGCGTCCGACGATAGAACGGACATGCACGTTCTCGGTCTTGCCCGGAACGCCCGGCTTGAGGCACGAGATGCCGCGGATGATCATGTCCACGCGGACTCCTGCACACGATGCCTCGGCGATCTTGTCGATGACCTCGCGGTCGGTGAGCGAGTTGAGCTTAAAGAACACACGGGCGGGCTCGCCAGCGAGGGCGCGCTGGATCTCGCGATCCAGGCCGCGCATGATGAGCGGCTTGAGGCCCACGGGCGCTACGCCCAGGAAGCGGTAATCGCCGCGCAGGTTGCCCAGCGACAGGTTGCGGAAGAACAAGTTGGCGTCCTCGCCGATGCCGGGATGGGCGGTCATGAGCATAAAGTCGCTGTAGAGCTTGGCCGTCTTCTCGTTAAAGTTGCCGGTGCCCAACAGCGTCAGGCGTGTAAGCGCCATGCCCTCGCGATAGGTGAGCTGGCAGATCTTGGAGTGGCACTTAAAGCCTTCGGAGCCGTAGATGACGGTGCAGCCTGCCTCTTCCAGACGCTCGGCCCACTCGATGTTGTTCTGCTCGTCGAAGCGGGCGCGGAGCTCCATGAGCACCGTGACCTCTTTGCCGTTTTCGGCAGCATCGATGAGTGACTCGCACAGGCGGCTTTGTTTGGCCACGCGGTAGAGCGTGATGCGCAGCGAGATGCACTCGGGGTCGTAGGCGGCCTCGTGCACCAGGTCCAGGAAGGGGTTCATGGCTTCATAGGGATAAAAGAGCAACTTGTCGTGCTGCAGCACCTGCTCGCGGATGGAGCGGGTCATATCGATGGTGGGATTGGGCTGCGGTTTAAACGGCGTAAAGAGCAGCTCGTTGCGTAGATGCTCGGGAATCTTGCCCTCAATGCCAAAGACGTAGCCCAGGTCAAGGGGGATATCGCAGGTAAAGACCGAGCGGCGAGAAAGCTCGAGCGCCTTGCGGATGGTCTTGAGCGTTGACTTTTCGAGTGAGCCCGAGACGGCGAGTACCACCGGCTGCAGACGCAGGCGCTTCTTGAGGATGCGCTTCATGTGCTGGCGGTAATCCTCTTCCTCCTCGACGCCCTCGCCGTCCGGGTCGATATCGGCATTGCGGGTGACGCGGATCAGCGCGCGGTCGAGCGGCTTATAGGAGCCAAAGCAGCTATCCAGGCAGGCGAGAATGACGTCCTCGAGCAAGATGTAGGAGTAGGTGCCGGTGGGCGAGGGGATTTCGACCACGCGGTTCATCGAGGCGGGAATCTCGATCAGGCCCAGCAGGCTCTCCTCGTCGGTGACGCCGTCCAGGCCACAAGCCAGATAGAGCGCGCCGTTGCGCAAGTTGGGGAAGGGGTGGCGCGGGTCGATGACCAACGGCGAGATGACCGGCGATACGTAGGCCTGGAAGTAGCGGGTTACAAAGGTATGTTCCTCGGGCGTAAGCGAACCGATGCGAGCGCGGTGAACGCCCAGGGCGTTGAGTTTGCCCTCGATGTTCTTAAAAATGGACTCCCAACGGGTAAGGAGCCCGGGCAGCTCTGCCATGACGGCATCGACCTGTTCGGAGGCGGTCATATTGCTCTTGTTGTCGACAGGTTGCTTTTTGAGCTCGGCCAGGTCGGACAGGCCACCCACGCGCACCATGAGGAACTCATCGAGGTTTGACTCGAAGATCGAGACGAACTTAAGGCGCTCGAACAGCGGCACGGACTCATCGAAGGCTTCGTCGAGCACACGGTTGTCAAAGCGCAGCCAGCTGAGCTCTCGGTTCTGCGTGTACGAGAAGTCGCGCGGCGGTTTGCGCAGCTTTGCGGCGGCTTGCTTTTTTTCGATTTTGCTCGGCATATTCATCTGTCCGTTCAGTCCCCGCAGGGGACGGTAGCCTAACACTATTCTCTATTGTCTCAATTTAGTCGACCTATGGCACGGACGCATTGTGCGAACGGTATCTTTACCTACTTCTAACGCTGACGAGCCGAAGCACTAACGCCCGGTGCTTTGAGTAAGCGATCTATATCCTCACACAACTGGTGAGAATGTATGAATAAGAATGATAGCAAGCTGAATATAATCGAATGTAGGTCGAATCGAGGACAGGCGTCATATATATGCAGAAAACCGTTTTCGCTATGCAATTTTGAATCATGGATAACTTTGAGTGTTTCGTCTTGAATTACTAGAAAAAAATAACGTTTACCTAGGAAAATCTGCTTTACGAAACTGAAGTGCATCATGGGGGAATCATATGCGATATACCGTTCATCGCACTTTGCTGACCGTTCGGGGGCGAGGTGGAATTGCGAGTGGTTTTTGGATATAACTAGAGCTGTCAGCAAGCAGCGTCCCATATGGAGGGGCGCTGATACATTCGGCCAGTAAGGCCCGAAAGAAAGGTAGGAGGCCATGACGAAAGGTCTGCACGTGCCTTCCGAGATCGGCAAGCTCAGGAAGGTCTGCCTGCACCGTCCCGGCGACGAGCTCCTCAACCTGCCGCCCGACGAGCTCGAGCGACTCCTGTTCGACGACGTCCCGTTCCTGGAGGTCGCGCAGCAGGAGCACGACACCTTCGCCCAGATCCTGAGGGACCAGGGCGTGGAGGTGCTCTACCTCGAGAACCTCGTCGCAGAGGTGTTCGACCAGGTCCCCGGCGCCCGCGCCGAGTTCACCGACCAGTACATCGCCGAGGCAGGCATCCGCGGCCAGCACATGCCGCAGATCGTCCGCGAGAAGCTGGACTCCATCGAGGACAACCTCGAGTTCGTCAAGAAGACCATGGCCGGCATGACCAAGGCCGAGATCGACATGCCCCTCACGGCGTCCACGACCCTCGACTCCCTGGTCAACTCCGAGTCCGAGTCCGACCTGATCATCGACCCGATGCCCAACCTCTACTTCACCCGCGACCCGTTCGCGGTCGTCGGCGAGGGCGTCAACCTCAACCGCATGTACTCGGTCACCCGCAACCGCGAGACCCTGTACGGCAAGTACGTCTTCAAGTACCACCCCGACTACAAGGACGTCTCCCTGTACTTCCGCCGCGACTGCCAGTTCCACACCGAGGGCGGCGACGTGCTGAACATCAACGAGAAGACCCTCGCCGTCGGCATCTCCCAGCGCACCCAGGCGGCCGCCATCGACGTCATGGCCCAGAACATCTTCTGGAACTCCGACTCCAAGGTCGAGCGCATCCTGGCCTTCGACATCCCCGTCTCGCGCGCCTTCATGCACCTCGACACGGTCTTCACCCAGATCGACGTCGATAAGTTCACGATCCACCCCGCCATCATGGGCACCCTGCGCGTCTACGAGCTGACCGCCGGCAAGAACCCGGGCGAGGTCAACATCCGCCTGATCGAGGACACCCTCGAGCACGTCCTGGAGGACGCCACCGGCGTCGACCAGGTCAAGCTGATCCCCTGCGGCGGCGGCGACCCGATCGCGGCCTCCCGCGAGCAGTGGAACGACGGCTCCAACACCCTGTGCGTCGAGCCCGGCAAGATCTGCGTCTACGCCCGCAACACCGTCACCAACGACGTGCTGTACAAGGAGGGCCTGGACCTTCTCGTCGTGCCCTCCGCCGAGCTCTCCCGCGGCCGTGGCGGCCCGCGCTGCATGAGCATGCCCTTCTGGCGCGAGGACCTCTAAGGTTTTCAAAGACCCGTACAGGTCTTAATACAAACATCTAGCTGACATTAGATGTCTCCCAATGGGACGGTGCGGTTCTTTCGCACCGTCCCATTCATGTTTATTGACGCTAAATTAAGATCAGATAAGGTGGCCATGGATATCAAGACAATTGGCGTTAAGGATTGGCTCAACGTTTGGGAGAAGAGTGCTACCTGGGATATCGCTCAGTCGACGATCTCGTCGCTGACCATGGGTGAGCTTCGCGCACTTGACGAGCAGGACGGTGCTACGTTCTACGAGCGCCTGGATCGCGAGAAGATGAACTACGGCTGGATCGAGGGTTCGCCGGAGTTTAAGGCCGAAGTCGCCAAGCTGTATCGTCGCGAGGTCAATCCCGATTACATTTTGCAGACCAATGGCTGTACGGGTGCTAACCTCAATGCCATCATGGCTGTTGTCGAGCCCGGCGATCACGTGATTGCCGAGTGGCCTACCTATGCGCCGCTCTATGAGATTCCGCGTACGCTCGGTGCCGAGGTCGAGTATTGGGAGCTTCGCGAGGAGCTCGGCTGGAAGCCCGATATCGAGGAGCTCAAGCGCCTGGTTCGGTCCACCACCAAGCTCATCTGCATCAACAACGCATCGAACCCCATCGGTACCGTGCTCGATGCCGATACACTCGGCCAGATTGCCGAGATCGCCCGTTCGGTGGGCGCCTACGTGCTGTGCGACGAGGTGTATCTGCCGCTCGGGAACACCGAGTCCTTTATATCGATGGCCGACGTGTACGAGAAGGCCATTGTCACCAACTCGGTGTCCAAGACCTATTCGACGCCTGCGGCTCGCGTGGGCTGGGTCGTGGCCGACGAAGAGGTCTCCAACCGCATCCGCACCTATCGTGACTACACCATGATCTGCGGCGGCGTGTTCAACGACGCCCTGGCGACCTACGTGCTCGAGCACAAGGATAAGATCCTTGAGCGCAACCGTAAGATCGTGTTTGGCAACCGTGATATCGCTCAGGCATGGATCGATACGCAGAGCCGCGTCTCTTGGACGGCGCCGCAGGGCGTATCCACCTCGTTTATCCAGCTGGATATTCCCGAGGACGATGAGGAGTTCTGCAAGCGCCTGTTGGCCGAGAGGGGAGTGCTGCTGGTTCCCGGCAGCCGCTTTGAGCTTCCCTGCGGCGCGCGTCTGGGCTACTGCGCGAGCGAAGACGTTCTTCGCGAGGGCCTGAGGCTTCTGGGCGAGGCGCTGACCGAGTTCGATCGCTAGCCACTTGAGGCTTTCGAGGGCCTAAACCTTACTGGGCCCTCGATGTACCGAATGCAGACCCGCTCCCTTTGGGGGAGCGGGTCTGTTTATCTTTACCGCCGAAAAAGTCAAGTTGTTACAAATAGGGACGCAAAACAGACGGGGTATCCGAGGGGCCGTATACTGAGCTTCCGGTGAACGGTATCCAACGTCTGGTAAACGGTAGCCTGGTTGCTAAAAATGAATAGGACGAACTTTTTTCTGAATAAAAATCAAAATGGTTGAGACATAGCAAGAATTGCGAATTCTATTCATACCTTTGCGTGAAATATGCAAATTGAGGGTGGTTCAAGAAAGATTAGTTCCAATTGATTTTCCGGTTAAAAAAGCGTTTAAGCACGTAGATACACTTTATTAAGTCAAAGTGTACCATGCGTGAAGTATATGTGTATGCCGTTCACCCCGTATAAAAAACCGTTCGGGGGCAAGGTGGAAGTATGGGCTGATTTTGGATATAAATATGTCGTCAGCAATAACGCCTCACACGGAGGGGCGCTAACGAATCGGCCCTGACAAGGGCCCGAAAGAAAGGTAGGAGGCCATGACGAAAGGTCTGCACGTGCCTTCCGAGATCGGCAAGCTCAGGAAGGTCTGCCTGCACCGTCCCGGCGACGAGCTCCTCAACCTGCCGCCCGACGAGCTCGAGCGACTCCTGTTCGACGACGTCCCGTTCCTGGAGGTCGCGCAGCAGGAGCACGACACCTTCGCCCAGATCCTGAGGGACCAGGGCGTGGAGGTGCTCTACCTCGAGAACCTCGTCGCAGAGGTGTTCGACCAGGTCCCCGGCGCCCGCGCCGAGTTCACCGACCAGTACATCGCCGAGGCAGGCATCCGCGGCCAGCACATGCCGCAGATCGTCCGCGAGAAGCTGGACTCCATCGAGGACAACCTCGAGTTCGTCAAGAAGACCATGGCCGGCATGACCAAGGCCGAGATCGACATGCCCCTCACGGCGTCCACGACCCTCGACTCCCTGGTCAACTCCGAGTCCGAGTCCGACCTGATCATCGACCCGATGCCCAACCTCTACTTCACCCGCGACCCGTTCGCGGTCGTCGGCGAGGGCGTCAACCTCAACCGCATGTACTCGGTCACCCGCAACCGCGAGACCCTGTACGGCAAGTACGTCTTCAAGTACCACCCCGACTACAAGGACGTCTCCCTGTACTTCCGCCGCGACTGCCAGTTCCACACCGAGGGCGGCGACGTGCTGAACATCAACGAGAAGACCCTCGCCGTCGGCATCTCCCAGCGCACCCAGGCGGCCGCCATCGACGTCATGGCCCAGAACATCTTCTGGAACTCCGACTCCAAGGTCGAGCGCATCCTGGCCTTCGACATCCCCGTCTCGCGCGCCTTCATGCACCTCGACACGGTCTTCACCCAGATCGACGTCGATAAGTTCACGATCCACCCCGCCATCATGGGCACCCTGCGCGTCTACGAGCTGACCGCCGGCAAGAACCCGGGCGAGGTCAACATCCGCCTGATCGAGGACACCCTCGAGCACGTCCTGGAGGACGCCACCGGCGTCGACCAGGTCAAGCTGATCCCCTGCGGCGGCGGCGACCCGATCGCGGCCTCCCGCGAGCAGTGGAACGACGGCTCCAACACCCTGTGCGTCGAGCCCGGCAAGATCTGCGTCTACGCCCGCAACACCGTCACCAACGACGTGCTGTACAAGGAGGGCCTGGACCTTCTCGTCGTGCCCTCCGCCGAGCTCTCCCGCGGCCGTGGCGGCCCGCGCTGCATGAGCATGCCCTTCTGGCGCGAGGACCTCTAAG
>CABPCW010000077.1 GCA_902406155.1 uncultured Collinsella sp. | reverse complement strand
CCGGCGTTCTGTACCGCAAAAAGCCCCCGCCGGCCCCGCGCGTGAGCGCGCGGTTGGGCCGCCGCGAACAAAACTATGCCGGTTTACGGGGCTTGATAGCGAACCTCCGACCATGCAGAAAATTGCAAAAACAAAACCGCAGGTAGAACGCCTGCCGTTTTCAAAAATAGGGGATATGGATGAGGGTTCCGACTTTAGCCCCGTAATCCGGCATACTTTTAAATGCCACTATATCCGTAGCAGCCCTTGATCTCCCATGGACGGAGGAAAACGGATCATTTTGGCCTGTCGGCTCCGAGTCGCACCCGTTTTCCTGCGAAAACCCTCGTGTCTCAACTTTGGTGAGACATTTGTCTCACGCTCAAAACCAAATCTGGAACGTGTGTCACCTGCCCAAATTGTGTCTCATTCCGTAACTTTAGGCTGATGCAAGGTCTAAGCCTGCGAGAAGGGAGACGCGATGAGTAAGTACACGAGGGGCCTCTTGTCGGTGATACTGGCCGTAGTGCTAGTGCTGCCGGCGGCAGCATTTGCCATGCTGCCCGAGGCCAACGCCAGGTCCAGCACCGGAATGGACGGACCGACGACTACAAAGATAGTCGACCCAAACACCACCGGCCGTTGGCAATACTGGGCGTCGGGCGGCGAGCAGGACCAGACGACACGTTATGTAGGCCGAATCTGGACGGACAAGACGGTCGAGCCCGCAGAGGACGAGAAATCCGACTTTGTGACGACGCTTTTCACGATCTCTTCGACCTCTGATACAACGTCGCTGGTCACTAAACCGCTCGATATCGTGATGGTGCTTGATGCCTCCGGGTCGATGGATAAGAGCATGGGCGGCAATGATCAGGCCAAACGCATCACCGCACTTAAGAACGCTGCCAGTTCCTTTATCGACACCATCGCCGAGCAAAACAAGAGCATTAATGATGCGAGTAAGCATCAGGTTGCCATCGTTAAGTTCGCGGGTGCAAAGAGCAACGAGATCGGCAACGATACGTATCGCGAATATCAGGGATTCACGTACAACTATTACAACTATTCGCAGGTTATGAAGAGTCTGACGCCGTGTACCGGTAGCGATGCGTCGGAACTTAAGAAGACGGTCGGCGCCATCGCGCCTGCCGGAGCTACGCAGGCTGACTACGGCCTTGAGCTTGCTCGTGACATGCCGGGTCGCAAGGATGCCCAGAAGGTCGTTGTGTTCTTTACGGATGGCACGCCCACAGACTACAGTAGCTTTAGCTCCACGGTTGCCAATAATGCCATAGCCGCCGCCAAGGACATGAAGGATAAAGGCGCTACCGTCTACACCATCGGCATCTTTGATGGCGCGAATCCCGCTGCCGATCCTACGAACCGCGGGACGAGCAACGAAAACAAGTTCATGCACGCCGTGTCGAGCAACTATCCAAACGCCACGTCCTACACAACCAATAAGCTTGGTAAACGCACCGAGAATTCCGATTTCTACAAGGCTGCGTCGAACGCCGATGAGCTCAAGAAGGTGTTTGATGATATCTCGAGCTCTATTACCTCGGGCAAGGGGTATCCCACCCAGACAGAGGACGGCTATGCTCACAAGTCCGGCTACATCACCTTTAGTGATGAGCTGGGCGACTTCATGCAGGTCGATGAGTTTATCAGCGCTCAGATTCATGGCGAAACCTTTGGCAAGGCAACCAAGACCACCAAGGGCAATGTGGACACGTACGAGTTTTCGGGCGTGGCCAAGGACCTGGTCATCACCGTCGCGCGTTCTGACAACGCGCAGCAGGGCGATATCGTGACGGTCAAGATCCCCGCATCGCTGATTCCGTTGATCAACTATCACGTGGACATGGAAAAGGGGATTTTTGAGCACACGTCGCTCAATGACATCAAGCCTATTCAGGTTAAATACGCCTCGAGCGTCAAGGACGACGCGCGCAACAACCTGTTTACGCCCGATAAGGTAGACGGGCTCAAGGACTATATCGACGCCCACAAGGGCGCCGACAGCCAGACGGTCTCCTTCCTGGCCAACAAGTGGTCGGGCGGCGAGCTGGGCGATGTTGTCGCCGAGTTTGAGCCTGCCGATACCAACAGCTACTATTACTTCCAAAAGGTCACGCCTATCTACACGGACGAGGCATGCACCCAGTGCACGACGGTAAAGCCGCAGGGTAGCGACGTCTATTATTACAAGGACGAGTTTGTGGCGATGGACGCAAACGGCAAGCCAAAGAACGACTATGCCGTTGTGGCGTTTGAAGGGCACGAGATCGCCAACTACGACGGCGCTCTGGTCAAAGAGGACGGCTACTGGTCCTTTAACAAGGGAACCGCGCGCCTTGCCTATATCGACCAGCTGCATACCACCAAGGCCGACGTGGGCGGCAATATGACCGAGACCGCGCGCGACGTGCTTAACCCTAGGTGGAATGACCTTTCCTCCGTTGCGTCTTCCACGCACGTGTATTCGCACTTGGGCAACAACGGCAAGATCGTCTTTAGCCTTGCAACCAAGCCTACAACGGTGGCGACTGCCGACTTTGGTCTGACCAAGGTGCTCGAGGGCCGCAAGTGGACGGATGAGGATACGTTTGAGTTTGAGTTAACGTCCGAGAATAATGCCCCACTGCCTGAGTCTGCGACCACGGCTGCGACCGCGACTGTGACCAGGGCCGACCTGGATAAGGGCAAGGCAGCCATTAGCTTCGGCGAGATTACCTATGACAAGCCAGGCACATATGTCTACAAGGTCAGCGAGAAGAATGCCGGGACCACGGTCGACGGCATCGCCTACAGCGAGAATGTCGCGGAGATCACCGTGACGGTAACGCCCAACAAGAAGGGCGAGCTCAACGCTGAAGTGAAGGTGACCTCGGGCAAGAGTGAGTTCAAGAACACCTATAGCGCCAAGCCCGCTAAGTCCAGCGTCACCGACGAGATCAAGGTCACCAAGGTCCTGACCGGGCGCGAGCTCAAGGCCGGCGAGTTCAGCTTTGAGCTGCGCGAGGTTAAGGGCGAGGACCCTGAGCCTATCGAGACCGCCAAGAATGACGCCAAGGGCAACGTTGCGTTCAGCGCCATCAAGTACACCGAGATCGGTCAGCACACCTATACGCTGCATGAAGTTGCAGGCGACGCCGGTGGCATCACCTACGACGAAAACGTCTACACCATCGTGACGACCATCAGCGATAACGGCAAGGGCCAGCTCGTGGCTACGCACGAGATAAAGGGCGCCGAGGATGTTAAGAAGATTGAGTTTAAGAACTCCTACAACGTGACTTCCAAGGACTTCAGCGTTACCGACCAGATCACCGCGAACAAGGTCCTGACCGGGCGCGACATGGCTGAGGGCGAGTTCTCCTTCGAGCTCGTCGAGGGCAATGACGTAGTCGCCACCGGCACCAACAATGCCGACGGCAAGATCGTGATGAGCCCCATCGAGTACACCGCTGCCGGCAAGCACACCTATACGCTGCGCGAGGTCAACGGCGGAACCACCAGCAAGGGCGTCACCTACAGCGATGCCGAGTTCACCATCGAGACCACCATTACCGACAACGGCGACGGTACGCTCAGTGCCACACATGTCCTGAAGGACGTCAAGGTTGCCGAGTTCAAGAACTCCTACAACGTGACCCCCGAGAGCTCCAGCGTCACCGACCAGGTCAAGGCGACCAAGTCCCTGACCGGCCGCGATATGGCTGAGGGCGAGTTCTCCTTCGAGCTCGTCGAAGACGGCAAGGTCGTCGCCACCGGCACCAATGCGGCTGACGGCACGATCACCATGGACAAAATCACTTACGATAAGCCCGGTATCCACACCTACACGCTGCGTGAGAAGCTCCCCAACGAGGCGGGGCTGAGCAATGGGATCACATATGATAAGACGAGCTACACCATCAAGACGAGCGTCATCGACAACGGCGACGGCACGCTTAAGGTGGCCCATACGCTCGAGGGTGCCCAGGCGGTACACTTTGAGAACAAGTACAATACCGCGCCGAACGAGTCGAGCGTTACCGACCAGATCACCGCGATCAAGTCCTTGGACGGCCGTGACCTCAAGGCTGGCGAGTTCCGTTTCGAGCTCGTCGAGGGTAATAGCGTGGTCGCCACCGGCACCAACAATGCCGACGGCAAGATCGTGATGGATCCCGTCACTTACACCGCGGCTGGCGAGCACACCTACACGCTGCGCGAGACCAAGGCCGGCACCACCGAAAACGGCATTACTTATAGCACCGCGGCCTACACCATCGTGACCACCGTTACCGATGACGGCAATGGCAAGCTCACGGTCAAGCACGAGCTGCAGAACGTCGAGAAGGCTATCTTCGAGAATGCCTACAGCGTTACTCCGAATAACTCCAGCGTTACCGACCAGATCACCGCAAACAAGGTCCTGACCGGGCGCGACATGGCTGAGGGCGAGTTCTCCTTCGAGCTCGTCGAGGGCAACGAGGTCGTCGCTAGGGGCACCAACGCTGCCGACGGCAAGATCACGATGAGCGAGATCACCTACAATGAGCCCGGCAAGCACACCTACACGCTGCGCGAGGTCCCGGGCGACGCCGGCAATGGCATCACCTACGACGGTAAGACCTACACCATCGAGACCACCATCACCGACAACGGCGACGGCACGCTCAAGGCCGAGCATGTCCCGAAGGGCGCCGACGAGGCGAAGTTCAACAACAGCTACAAGCCGAATCCTGACGAGTTCAGCGTCACCGACCAGATCACCGCGACCAAGGTCCTGACCGGACGCGACCTCAAGGAAGGCGAGTTCTCCTTCAAGCTCGTCGAGGGCGAGGGCGAGGACGCCAAGGTCATCGCCACCGGCACCAACAATGCCGACGGCAAGATCACGATGAGCCCCGTGAAGTACACCAAGGCCGGCAAGCACACCTACACGCTGCGCGAGGTCAACGGCGGAACCACCCAGCAAGGGCGTCACCTACAGCGATGCCGAGTTCACCATCGAGACCACCATTACCGACAACGGCGACGGTACGCTCAGTGCCACACATGTCCTGAAGGGCACCGAGCCCGCCGAGTTCGAGAACTCCTACAGTGTGACCCCGATCGACGCAGAGCTCGACTTTGACCTGAGCAAGGCCGTCGACGGCCGCGACTGGACGGATGCAGACGAGTTCAGCTTTACCATCACCGCTCCCGAGGGCACCCCGCTGCCCGATCCCGCAACCGTAACCGTGAGCGAGAAGGACGCGAAGGATGGCATCGCCGCCATCAAGTTCGGCAAGATCCGCTACACGGCTGCCGGAACCTACAAGTATGAGATCCGCGAGAACGCGGGCGGCGCGGTCGGCATGAAGTATGACGACCATGTCGCGACCGCCGAAGTGACCGTGACCGAGGACGGCGAGGGCAACCTGACCGCCAACGTTACCAAGAAGGAAAGCGGACGCTTTACCAATACGTACCGCTCTGAGCTCGATTACGCCGCGGCCGGCGGCCTCAAGCTCAGCAAGACCCTCTCTGGACGTCCCATGACCGAGGGCCAGTTCACCTTTACCGTGACGCCCGCCGACGAGGCTTCGGCCAACGCACTCGGCCTGCTGCCCGGGGCCAACACTTTCAAGTCCCCTGCAGTGGCAGAGGGAACCGTCGGCCTGATTGACATTCTGGCCGGCAAGGAGGTCAAGTTTACGCAGGCTGACGCCGGCAAGACCTTCACGTATACCGTGGCGGAGAAGAACGACGGCAAGCCCGGTTACACCTACGACGACGCTGTCCGCACCGTGACGATTGCCATCTCCGACGACGGCGCCGGTACGCTTACCGCCACGACGACCGTCTCTGGCGGATCCGAGAGCCCGCTGCCCACCGAATACAAGACTGGCGCCAGCGCGGTCGGAAGCGCCGTGATCCCGTTCGTTAACCGCTATAGCGCTACGACCGATGCGCATGGTGGTGAAGCCGCCCAGGTCGTCGCCACCAAGACCCTGACCGGTCGTCCGATGTCCAACGGCGAGTTCTACTTTGGCATCGCCTACGCAGGCGAGACTGAAGCCATCGATGGTACGCCGGCGTTCAACTATAACGGCCAGGTGAGCTTTGGCACGCTGCATTACACGACTGAGATGCTCGCCGATTTGGTGAGCGCCGGACGCGCCATCCGCACCGACACAGATGCGAATCTTGCGTGGACCATTAACTACACGGCCTTTGAGTACACATCCCCGCTCGCGGCAAAGGGCATTACCGCCGCGAAGTCGAGCTTTAGCTTTAAGGTCATCGTTGTCGACAACGGCGACGGCACCCTGACGGCGAAGCCCGACTACGGTGGCACCGAGCCCGTGTTCGAGAACGTCTATGGCGCCGAGGCCATCGATGCCGCACTCGTCGGCACCAAGAAGCTCCAGGCTGCCAAGGGCCTGACTCCCGCCGACATCGCGGGCAAGTTCACCTTCACCGTGACTGCCGACGAGGCGGGCGCCCCGATGCCCGAGCGCACGACCGCAACTAACGACGCGGCCGGCAACGTGGACTTTGGCAAGATCCACTTTACGCTCGAGGACCTCAACCGCGCCCTGGGTGAGACAATCAACGCTTCTGGCGACGCATCGAGCGACGCCGAGGCCAACGCCGACGAGGCCGAGGTTGACGCTGACGCTGCCGACGACGAGGCTGACGAAGCCGAGCCCGCAGTCCCCACCGCCCCGCGCTCGCACACCTTTACCTACACGGTGACCGAGTCCGGCAGCGCCCCTGGCGTAACCAACGACGCCAACGCCACGCGCAAGGTTTCCTACACCGTGACTGATGACGGCGCCGGACATCTGAGCGTCGTGCGCAACGGCGAGGACGGTGCGGACTTCACGTTCACCAACACCTATGGTGTGGCGCCCACCGATTCTTCCGTGACCGATCAGGTCAAGACGGTCAAGCGTCTGACCGGACGCGACCTTGCAGCTGGAGAGTTCACGTTTGAGCTACTCGAGGACGGTGTGGTTGTCGCTAGCGGCACCAACGACGCTAACGGCACCGTCACGCTGAGCCCGATCCGCTACGAGGCGCCCGGCACGCACACGTACACGCTGCGCGAGGCATGCCCCAACGCGCTCGGCCTGTACAAGGGCGTCACCTATGACGGCGCGACCTACACCGTCGTGACCACCGTCTCCGACAACGGCGACGGCACGCTGACCGCGACGCACAAGCTCGAGGGAACCACCGAGTCGGCTGGCTTTACCAACAAGTATCACGCCATGCCCACGCAGGTTTCCATCGGTGCCATCAAGGTGCTCGAGGGGCGCGAACTCAAGAAGGACGAGTTTAGCTTTAAGCTCGTTGGCGAGGACATCGAGTCCATCGTTACCAACGATGCCGACGGCAAGATCAACTTCGACAAGTTCGAGTACAACGAGCCTGGTACGTACGTCTACACCATCAGCGAGGTCAAGGGCAACGAGGCCGGTATGACCTACGACAAGTCCGTCTTTACCGCGACGGTCAACGTGGTCGATGACGGCGAGGGCAACCTCAAGGCGAGCGTCGCCTTTACCAAGGGCGACAAGAGCGTCGAGGGCATCGTGTTCAACAACACGTACAAGAAGCCCGAGACGCCTAAGCCGGCGCCCGACCCCGGCACGCCCAAGACCGTGACGAATATCGTCAAGACGGTTACGCGCTACCTGCCCACCACGGGCGACCAGCAGGCCGCCGCGCTGCTCATGGCATTTGTCATCGCCATGGCTGGCGTCGGAGCCCTGGTCTGGGGTATCCGTAAGCGCTAGGCGCGATGACAGCGCCCGGGGCCAAAAGGCCCCGGGCCGCTGGCAGAAAGCCAAAACATAGCCCCCACCCCACCCCCAGCCGCCACGGAGGTATCTCCCTCCTCCGTGGCGGCGCTCTTGTGCGTAGGCGAAATAGGGGCTCGCCACGAAACCGGCCCATCTACTACCTTTGGTCCCTTACCCCCAACCATGCCAAAAAACGCGAAAACAAAACCGCAGGTAGAACGCCTGCGGTTTTGCTCAAAACGAAGGTATGGTCAGGGGTATCGAGTTAAACGTAGTAGATGGGCCGATTTCGTGGTAAGCGGTTCCGGCTGATCCCTTGGGGACGGAGGAAAACGGATCATTTTGGTCCGCGAGGCTTGCGGAGACGCTCGTGCAGAGCCGCTCGGACAAAACTATGCCGGTTTACGGGGCTGGGTCACGAGTCCCCAACCATGCCGATATTCGTGAAAAAAAACGCAGGTAGACGAGCCGTCATTTTGCAGAAAACGCGGGTATGGATGAGGGCCCCGACTTTAGCCCCGTAATCCGGCATAGTTTTGAAATGGCATTAAATGGTTAGCAGCCATCTTGCTATGTCGGGGCGGTCGGCCGTTGGGTAATTACCCTCGCAGGTAGGCGATGGCGATCTGCGTACGGTTGCGCAGGCCCATTTTGGCCAGGATCGAGCTGATGTGGTTGCGCACGGTGCCTTCGCCCATGTAGGCGGTGGCGGCGATCTCCTTGTTGTCGAGACCGCGGGCGATGAGCTCGGCGACTTCGAACTCGCGGTCGGTCAGGTCGGCAAAGGCCGCAGGCCGGCGGAGCGTGCCCACCTCAACGCCCGTTCCGTTAAAGTCGATATCCTCGATCGCCTTTCCCTCGAGCACACGTTTGCCGTCCATGACCTGCGCCAACGCCGGTGGAATGGCGGCGACATCGGTCTTGATCAGATAGCCGCGGGCGCCCAGTTTGAGTGCCGACACAATGTACTCGTCATCCGAGAATGTCGTCAGGAACACCACGCGCGCCGAAGGGTCGCGCTCAAGGACCTCGCGTGCCGCCGAAAGCCCGTCGCGTCCCGGCATCTGAATGTCGAGCAGCGCGATGTCAGGCGTGTGCTCGGCGTAGAGCGCGACCGCGTCGTCGCCATTGGCGCCGGTGCCCACCACCTCGATCTGCGGCTGGGCGCCGAGTTTCTTCTGGTAAAAAGTCAATACCATGCA
>CABPCW010000076.1 GCA_902406155.1 uncultured Collinsella sp. | reverse complement strand
AGGGCCGCGGGCTCAAGCGTCACGCCGCTGCGCCCCAGCTCGGCCGTCAGCGTGGCCAGCGGGCCTTCCTCATGTGAGAGCGGATAACTGTCCAGGTCGACGTCGGCAAACAGCACGGCGTCGTAGCTGTCGGGGCGCAGGGCTGCCGCATCGGCAAGCGACGCAAAGCGCACCTGGGCGCGCGGCGCGCGGTCGACCTCGTAGGTCTCGTAATCGTATGCGGTGCTGCGCTTGTCCACCTTGGTACGAACGTCGTCAAGCACGGGCACGGTCGCGGCCTGCGACACGTCGAGCGCGCGAGCATCGTTCATAAGGATGTCGATGGCATGTCGCAGCAGGTCGGTCTCCGCCTGGCGACGAGCCTGACCGTCAAGGCCTCCAAGGGCGCGATCGGGCAGTGCCTCGGCAACGGCGAGCATGGCTTTGAGTGCCGTCACGGGTTTGTCGCGCCACAGCGCTTGGAACACGTCCGAGACCACACATGGCACGTTCTTAAACCAGTTCTCATCACTGGCAGCCTTGCGCGTGCCCCTCACCTGGCCCTGCACGCTCTGCAGCAGGCTCTTGACGGCCGTGGTGGTCTTGCCGCGCGACAGGCGCATGTTCTTGTCGAAGGTGCGCGCGCTGGCGGCATCGGCACCCGAAAGCGGACTGTAAATCCAGTCGGTAAGCTCCGGCGCGGGCCACCACTCGGTCTTGGAGGCGGTGCCATCGTCGGCGGCCTTCATGCGCTCGATCAGATTGGCGAGCGCCGTAAACTGCCCGCCCGCGATGGATTGGGAAAACGCCGTGAACTCAGTTGTCTCGGCCGCAATATGACGCGCCGCCAAACGGGCAGCGAGTTCACCGAACAGCCGAGGCGCCCGGGCAGACACCACGAGCACGCGCACGGGGTCCGCGGACGCCGCGACGCTGCCGTCGACCTCGGCGTCCTCACACGTTTTTACCAGCTCATCGATTGCATCCACATAGGCGTGGGCGCGGGCGTGAGGGCCGGCAACCTCTACAAAGGTAGGCTGAGCGGCGGACTTGGAGGCAGTCTGGGGCGCGGCGGCACCCTCCCCCAGCGGCGCGGCCTCAAACAGCACACCGAGGGCATCAAAGGCGGCAGCCAGATCTTCGCGCATTGCCGCCTGCTCGCGGGCAAGCAGCACAACGACCTCTCCCCCATTGTTCGCCACGGCCGACAGCAACTCGAGCAGGCCGTGCGTAAACGACGTGATACCGCGCACGCATACGGCGCGGACGCACGCCGGAAGGTTGTCGGCCAGCACCTCGCCCATAAGGTCAGCCGCCTCGCAGGGCTCGACCATGTCTCGACGGTCCAAGCCGCTCGCATAGGCGCTCAACAGCTCGAACACGCGGGCCTCGGCGTCACTCTTGGGATCGGGCTGGCAAACGTCGCCGCGGCAGCGCTCGGCACCCGTTCCCGCTACGCCCGGCAGCACATCGCGGGCCATGCGCGCGAGCATGCGCACCGCACCCTGACTGCGCGAAAGCGGCTGCAGGCCGGCATCGTCGCGACGGGCAATCATGTCCGAGAACAGCATCTGGCGCTGCATGTTGTCGACGAAGCTGCGGCCATCGCCCATAAGCTCCCACAGCGAACGAAGCCACGACGCGGGGGTTTTGTAGTCAACGCCCAGCGAGGCGCCAGCAACCGCAGCATCGTGACGGCACAGGTCGAGCTCAGCAAACGAGGGCGCCAGCAAAACAGCACGCCCGTGGCGGGCGACCAGGTCGGCGAGCAACGCCGCCTCGGCATCGCTCAAATCCGTGCCGGCATTAGTGGTATAGATTCGAACAGGCATGGTCCTCCACTCAAACCGTTCGCAATAATCAATGCATCCATCCTACCCGCCCACGCGGACAGATTTGCCCCACGCCAACAGATTTCCTCCGTCCCCGAGGGATCAAAAAACCGCCCCCGAAGGGACGGTTCTGCGCAATTCGTTTGTCGCCGCTGGCCTACTCGCCATCCTCCAGTTTGATGAGGATCTTGCGATAGCCACCGTACTCGCCATTAAGTGCCTTGGATACGCGGCTCACCGTGGTGGACGAAGCGCCGGTGCGGGCCTGAACCTCAACATAGGGCTCGCCCTCATCCAGATAACGCGCAACCTGCAGGCGCTGAGAAAGATCGCAGATCTCGCGCGGTGTGCAGATATCGGTTAAAAACGCCTGGATATCGTTCTCGTCGTCCAAAAGACTAAATGCGTGGACCAGCTGCTTGACATCAGGCTTGTCAAACATGTTCTCGATATTCATCGATCACCGCCAAACCCGCCAAAAGGCATCGAAGTTGATACTGACATCGGGCATCGTTCGCCCGTTCTATGCAATAAAACTAATGCATGGGGCATTTGCCCGTAGCAGTGTAGCACACCACTAAACTAAAGCGACAAGACTCTCTGTCAGCGGCACGTTTTTCAGGACGAACGCCGCTTAGAAACCGAATGCGCACGTAAGCTCCACGAATATTTGAGACAATGGGCGCCCAAACACCGCGGCGCGCCCGCGCAACCATCCAAGTCGCCGCCGCAAGCCGCTTCACGCGACGTCAGCAACCCCGGCGCAAGAAAGGATTCACGCCATGCGCTTTATGCTTAACTGGCTCTTCACCTCGATCGCCATCGCGATCGCCACGTTCCTCGTCCCCGGTATCCAACCCTTCGGCTTCGCCGAGGCCTGGGTCTGCTTTGCCTTTGTGGGACTGTTCCTCAACATCGTCGATTCGTTCGTCAAACCGTTCCTCACGGTCATCTCGCTGCCGCTCACGATCATTACGCTCGGCATTTTCCAGCTCGTGCTCAACAGCTTTATGCTGGAGCTCGCCAGCTACCTGTCGGTCAACCTGTTGGGCGTCGGCATCTCCATCGCCGGCTTTGGCTCGGCCTTTATGGGCAGCATCCTAGTGTCCATCATGCGCAGCATCCTCGATAGTATTGCCGAAGAGTAGAACGCCCCCGACGCACAGGCGCATCGGACCAAATCAAAGGCCGCCCATCGCAAAATGGGCGGCCTTCTTATTTGCCAAGTCTCAGAGGGCAAGAAAATCTACCATTTCCACCCTGCCCCCACATGGCAAGTGGGGTTAGATGACGTAGTCGTAGCCTTCGTTGGGGGCGACGAGCTGGTCGAGCGTCACGCCGTCGAGGTAATCGTTGATGAGCTTGTCCAGGTTCTTCCACACGTCGAGCGTGGGACACTTATCAGATCGCGAGCAGCCCTTGCAGTCGCCATCCAGGCAGGCGACCGGCGCCAGACTACCCTCGGTCAGGCGCAAGATCTCGCCCACCGTGTACTGCTCGGGCGGGCGCGTGAGCACATAGCCGCCGCCCTTGCCGCGCATGCCCGAGAGCATGTTGGCGCGCACGAGCGTAGCCAAGATGTTCTCGAGATATTTCTCGGAAATCCCCTGTCGCGCCGCAATCTCTTTGAGCGGGATGCGACCGGCCGCCTGGTGCTCGGCCAGGTCAACCATAACGCGCAGGGCGTACCTGCCCTTAGTGGAAACCAACATATCTAGTGCTGCCTTTCGGTCTTTTAGTCCGTTGAAATTCTAGCCGAAAAATTGGCTTTGAAAATACCCGTTCCGGTCAAGATGGTTAATCGACTTGCAATAATCTCCTATTTCCTATTGCATTACTAGGGTTTAGTGTCTACTATGCTTCCCAACAGCTAAACGAACAGCCTATAAGGTTTGTGGGTTTAGTTGCTAGACACACCGTAAAACCACACGGTATCCAGTCATTTGAACACTTTGGAGATTCATCATGAGCAAGGTTTACACGTCCATCGATCAGCTTATCGGCCACACCCCGCTCCTGGAGCTCACCCACTTTGAGGCCGACGAGGACCTCAAGGCCCGCGTGCTCGTCAAGCTGGAATACTTCAACCCCGCCGGGTCCGTTAAAGACCGCGTCGCCAAGAACATGATTGACGAGGCCGAGAAGTCAGGCAAGCTCGTGCGCGGCGTCGACTACACCATCATCGAGCCCACGAGCGGCAACACCGGCGTCGGCATCGCCTCGGTGGCGGCGGCCCGCGGCTACAAGGTAATCATCACCATGCCCGAGACCATGTCCGTCGAGCGCCGCAAGCTGATGCAGGCATACGGTGCGCAACTCGTGCTCACCGACGGCTCCAAGGGCATGAAGGGCGCTATCGCCAAGGCCGAGGAGCTGCAGAAGGAGACTCCCAACAGCGTCATCGCCGGCCAGTTTGTGAACCCCGCCAACCCGGCCATCCACAAGGCCACGACCGGCCCCGAGATCTGGGACGACACCGACGGCCAGGTCGACATCTTCGTCGCCGGCGTTGGCACCGGTGGTACCGTGACCGGCGTGGGCGAGTTCCTCAAGGAACAGAACCCCGAGATTAAGGTCGTCGCCGTCGAGCCCGCCACCTCCCCGGTGCTCTCCAAGGGCCAGGCAGGCCCGCACAAGATCCAGGGTATCGGCGCCGGCTTTGTGCCCGACGTCCTCGACACCCAGGTCTATGACGAGATCATCCCCGTTGAGAACGAGGACGCCTTTGCCACCGGCCGCGCCGTGGGCCACAAGGAGGGCGTGCTCGTGGGCATTTCGTCCGGTGCCGCCGTGTGGGCCGCGCTGCAGCTGGCCAAGCGCCCCGAGAACGAAGGCAAGACCATCGTGGCCCTGCTTGCCGACACCGGCGAGCGCTACCTGTCCACGGCGCTCTTCCAGGACTAAGGGCCCGTCACTTGTCGATAGGCCCAAGGCACGCCGGTCTTCCCTCTCTTCTGGCAGCCTGAGCCCATCTCGTTAGGATGTCCCACGAGACGTCCGAACTTGCTACAATGTCTGCGGCGCGGAACCAGCCTCCCGCGCCGCTTTTCTTTTTTGGCCACATGCCACCAAGGAGAACCTCCCCATGCACAACAAGCGCGTGCTCGTCGCCATGAGCGGCGGCGTCGATTCCAGCGTGACCGCGTATCTGCTCAAGCGCCAGGGCTACGAATGCATCGGCGCCACCATGCGTCTCACCTGCCCCGCGCCCGACCCCGCCACGGGTATGAGCAAAGTCGACTGCGACATCGCCGATGCAAAGGTCGTCGCCAAGCGCCTGGGGATACCCCACCATGTGCTCGACTTGCAGCAGACCTTCGACCGCAACGTGATCGAGCGCTTTGTGAACGCCTACCAGGAAGGACTGACGCCCAACCCGTGCATCATCTGCAACCGCCACATTAAGTTTGGCGCGCTGCTGGATGCGGCGCTGGATATGGGCTGCGACTACATCGCAACGGGACATTACGCCAAAACAAGCCAGGCGGCAGACGGCACCTGGCAGCTACATCGCGGCGAAGATCCCAAAAAGGACCAGAGCTACTTTTTGTATTCGCTTACGCAGGAACGCCTGGCACACACGGTCTTTCCGCTGGCAGGCCTAGACAAAGAGCGCGACGTGCGCCGCATAGCCGCCGAGCAGGGCTTTACCAACGCCCAGAAGGCCGAAAGCGAGGACATCTGCTTTATTCCAGACGGTGACTACGCGGGCTATATCGAGCGCCGCTGCGGACATCCCGCTGCACCGGGCGACATTGTGTGGCGCGACGGCAGCGTGGTCGGGCGCCACAACGGCGCGCTGCGCTACACCATCGGCCAGCGCAAGGGCCTGGGCGTTGCGATGGCGCATCCCGTGTACGTAACGGGCGTCGACGCCGCCAACAACACCGTGCATCTGGGCGAGGCCGAGGACCTAACCGCCTCGGCGCTAACTGCCGATGAGTGGATCTGGAGCGCGCCGGACGCACGCATGGAGGCGGAGCTCGATGCCGGCGGCATTCGCGTAGGTGCCAAGTACCGCTACCGTCAGAAAGACCAGGCAGCAACCCTTACACGTGGCGCCGGCGGACAAATGCTGCTAACTTTTGACGAGCCGCAACGAGCCATCGCCCCCGGCCAGGCCGTTGTAGTCTATCGCGGCGACATCGTCCTGGGCGGCGGTACCGTGACCGGCGCACTTAAGTAGCCGTGGGTTTACCGCTGCACGTGTCGAAGTACCTCAACAGCGGCACCAACCTCGATTACGCGACGCTCGAGGCCGCGGCAAATGGCCTCGAGTCGACCCTCCGCCGTCGCCCATTCGCTCTGCGAAAGAATCTCGATCGCCTCATCAACAAATCCGTTGAGCCGAGATGAATCGAACCAATCGAGCGAGTCCGCAAGCGCCAGCTGAGCGGAAGGGTCGGGCCCAAACGGCTTAGCGGAAAACCCAAACTCCCCAGCCGCGAGCAAGACGGTTGGCACGTTATACCACAGACAGTTGCCGCTATCGAACAGCGGTGCAGGTTTTATCTCCAGGGTGTCGACATTACGGATGATGCCGAAGTTTCGCCAATGGCGGTCGCTGTTGGCCAAAAGGGCATCGCAGACAATCATCTGCGACATAGACCTTCTCACAGCGGCCTCATCGGCACCATGCTTGCCAAGGTAGCGACAGTATCGATCGTATGTCGAGTCTCCCCGCTGGCTACCAAGTGCGCCCTTAACGTAAACAGCCGGAACGTATTCCTCACGGCCGTCAAGAAAGTCGTCGCACAGACACACAGGGCCATCGAACATCCGCTCAACCGTATAAGGAACAAACTCGCCCTCCGACAGCAAGCGACGATGCAGAGCCGTTGCAACCGCCTCGTTAAAGGGACGCTGATCGTCCACGCCGCATCCTTTAGCCAAAACGCGAATGCCGTTTCGGATCAACCACGATTTAGGGAGCTCGCCCTCGGACGTGTTATCCGGATTTTTAAGACCGATGCCTTCCAGCCAACCCGAACGCCCCTCGGGCGCCGATCGCTCAAATTCGTTCTCGAAGTAATTGAGATTTCGCCATTCGAACCCGTCGCATTCTGCCGGCCGCAGCCAATAGCAATCCGAAAGCGAGAGACCCAGGCACTGAACCGGCACCTCAATGCCACTGGCAATTCCCAGCTCGCGGTAGCGCGAGATAAGCCCAGGACGAACATCGGGCACCGACCGATGCCCCCACCACGCGTTGAGCTCCCGCTTATTCACCGTTGGAGAAGAGCTCGAGCATGTGCCAAACGGCATTCGTTGCGCATCGAGGACCTCGGCGATTTCGAAGGGGAACTCGCGCGTCGGATCAAATGAGACATACGCGACCTCATGGTCGGCCGACATCAGCGTAAACTTGCGTCCCACATCGGCTGCAGGACGGCGTCCTCGCTTGCGGACCTTTTGATAGGCGATCGCAGAATTGTACTCGACCATCTTCCGTCCGCCCACAATATCGCACACAAGCGTTCCCGATGCGGCAAGTTGAGATATGCGGGCTTTCGTAACGCCCAACAGGCGGGCAGCATCACCCATAGACAAGTACTCAGACGTATCCATACACCGCATCACCTCGTTAAGTAATTTACACGTTTAGTTAATAGATTACAGACATCATAATACTAAACAACCAAAAGTGAAAAAAGGCCCGAGAAATCGGGCCTTAGCGATTGGTCAGCCGAGTCGCAAGCTGCTCCCCTAGCGCTGAACGTAGGCGCGAACGAGCTCGTAGGTATTGCGCACGCCGTCGATGTGGCTGCGCTCGTAGTTGTGGCTCGCGTACACGCCGGGGCCGATCAGACCATGGCGAATGTCGTAGCCGGCCGAGAGCGTGGCCTCGACGTCGGAACCGTAGTGCGGGTAAACGTCGATGGCGTAATCGAGCTCCAGCTCGCGCGCGATGTTGGACAGTGTAGTTACCAGGTCGTAGTTGTACGGACCGCCCGAATCCTTGGCGCAAATCGAAACCATGCGCTCGGTGCAGTCAAGGTCGTCGCCCACGCAGCCCATGTCCACGCTGATCATCTCGCGCGTGTCGGCCGGCACAAAGGCGCCGCCGTGGCCGACCTCCTCGTACACCGTAAAGAGCAGCGATACCTTGCGCGAAAGCGTCACTTCGCCAGCGGCGACGGCACGCGCCAAGCCCAGCAAAATGGAGGCCGACAGCTTGTCGTCCAAGAAGCAGCTCTTAATGTAGCCGCTCTCCGTCACCGTGGTACGCGGGTCCATAGCGATGATGTCGCCAGTCTGAATACCCAGCTCGAGCACATCATCCTTGCTATCGACGTTCTCGTCGAGCAGGATTCCATGTTCTTCTCGATGGTCTTGACCGGCTCATCGGCCACATGCGCCGAAGGCTCGGTATTGAGGACCACACCCGTGTAGACATTGCCACCGCGCGTATAAACGGTGCAGTTCTCGCCATCGGCCGTAGACCACTGATGCCCACCGAGGGTCGTGGGGCGCAGGCGACCATTGTCCTTAATGGAACGCACCATGGCGCCCAGGGTATCGACATGGCTCGCCAACACAAGCGGCTCGCCCTCGCCGCCAAGCTCAACCAACACGTTGCCCTTATTGGAGCGCTCGGGTCCAAAGCCCATATCGCGCAACGTCTCCATCAGATAATCAGTCGCCGCACGGGTATAGCCCGTAGGCGAGGCAATAGAAGTCAGCGCCTTCAACTGGTCAGTAATATAGGAGAGCGTCTCCTCTAGAGAAGCATCAACATTAGAAGCCATATGCATCCTTCCAAGTAAAACTAAGACCGAGCCCCGATTTTAACCGTTCTGCACGTGCAATACTCTAGAAACCGAGCCGACTCCAGACGTCCCCGCACCGGTTTTGTGCACGCGCTCGGTTTACAGTCCCAATCTTGCATAAATCCTATCGGTATCTGCATAAATATGAGGCATCTATTTGCTTCGTCTCAGGGTACCCCACCTTGGACCGTGCAAAATACGGAGTATTCAGCACCGTGGACCCCGTCAGCCCCATCGCAAACGGCAAAGCGACGCGGTTACAGCAGTGTTGCAGGTCGTCGCAAACCAAAAACGCGGTGGCAGCCCCCTCCGCTCATCGATAGCCCGCCCACAAGGGCTGTCGATGGGCGCCCGCGGGCCGCTACGGCCCATTCGCAACGTTATGCATTTTTCAGAGCTTGCTGAATACTCCCAAAAATGCACGCTGGGAAGTGCACCACCTATCCGCAGCGGGCAGCATGCCTTGGTTTTGCCCATCTTGGGGCATCGACGCAGCACAAAAAGCCCCGCCGTGCGTAGCACGGCGGGG
>CABPCW010000075.1 GCA_902406155.1 uncultured Collinsella sp. | reverse complement strand
CCGCGAGCGCGGCCGCGGCCCCGGAAACTCGTTTCATGGAGCGTCTCATGGAAAATCCCCCTAATCTAGCAACGGTTTAGAGTCTACTAGATTGGGGGGACGCGAGCCAAGCCATGGTGCGCCGAACGATTCAACGCATCGTTTGGAAAACCTACAAGGCGCCAAACTCGCTCTCGGAGGACAGGTACGATCCGAGCCATGGGTCGCCATCGAGGATGAACTCAGGCCAGCGCTGCATGAACAGTGCTTGCTCGCGCTTCCAGCGACGCAGCTTTTCCTCGTTGGCCTCTTCCCTGCCGCGCGAGGTGAACTCGTAGTGATACAGCACGGCATAGGGCGTAAAGATGGTACGGTAGCCCGCCACCCACACGCGCAGGCAAAAGTCCGCGTCGTTAAAGCCAACCGCAAACTCCTCGTTATAGCCTCCGACTCGCTCAAACACATCGCGGCGGACCATCTGACAGGCGCCCGTCACGGCACTAAAGTTGCCCGGACGCACAGCACGGGCAAGATAGCCCTCACGCTTTGCCGAGAAGTCCTGGCTGGCATGAGCAAGTGCGCCACGCACGCCGACCAAAATGCCAGCGTGCTGCACCAAATAATCGGAAAAGTAGAGTTTGGCGCCCACCACACCCGCATCGGGACGCTGCAGATAGCCCATCATCTCTTCGATAAAATCGGGGCTTATGACCTCGGTATCGTTGTTGAGCAGCAACAGGTAGTCGCCCTTGGCATGCTCAGCGCCAAAGTTGATGATCTGAGAGTAATTGAACTCGCCCGGCCAGTACGCAACGCGCGCGATGCCCTTGCATTCGGATGCTGCAGCCACGCATTCCGGCAGGGTTTCGTAATACGCAAACGTCTCCGGGGCCTCGCTGTTGTTCTCCACCAAGACGATCTCGTAATTGGCATACATGGCCTTCTGGGCGATCGACATCACGCAGGCATCGAGCGTCTCAACGTGATCCTTGGTCGGAATCACAATGCTCACCAGCGGTGCAGCTTTAGGCAGAGCATAGCGCATGCGATAGACAAATGGGGTCTCAGTCTCCTCGACCGTTCCGCAAATGTCCAGCGAAGCAAAACGCCTAGCAAAGTGGACGGGCCGCTACGACGTCATCCAGGGCTCGCGTCTAAACTTCGACGGCGGCGCCTTCTTTTGGCAGTACCAGCTCATCCTTTCGCTTGGTATCCCCAACCCCATCGCCAAGTGGGATCTGGGCCCTGAGGGCTACCGCGCCATGAACCAACTGTGCTTTGAGGGCGGTCTGTTCTCACGTCGCGTAGTCGACAAGATCGGCCTGCCCGACGCGCGCTTTTTCATCTACGGCGACGACGCCTGCCACGGTTATGTCGCCAGTCAGCACTTCTCCGCTGCCGTAGTCGCCGACGTGGTCTTCAAACGCGCCCGCGCCGTCTCTAACTGGGACATCGCCGGCAAACGACAGCTCAACTCCACGAGCGACACCAACCGCTACTACATCATGCGCAACCGAGGCTTTTTGGCCCGTTACATGCAAATCTACGGCGACTACCACCCCGTGCTGTTCCGCTTGGGCAACGCCGCGACCTTCTGCAAGGAGTTCATTCGCCTGGCAGCGGTCGACAAGTGCTTTAAGACCGGCATTCCGGCGCTGCGCCGCGGCATGAAGGACGCCCGCAAGATCATCAAGGACCCCGACTGGAAGCCCATGCTGCCCATGAAGGATACCGAGTAACGGAAGCCGGAAACACCTCGGCGCTTAAAGCCGCTGGCACACTACGGACACGTGCCGCCCGTCAAAGCCAAAGCCCCAGCGCACGCGGCCGAAACCTGGTCGCGGGACGCGAATCTCGTCGATACCGTCGCGCTCTATGTCGAGCAGAGCCTGAACCGCCAACAGCTCCAGACCCAGGGCATCCACGTCGGGGTCATACATCAAGTTGATCGTTATCAGCGGGCGCTCGTCAAGCATACCGATCGTATCGGCCACGTCAAACATAGTTCCCGTAGGGAACACCTGGATATCCCAGCGATCCGCCCCGCGGTTTCGATTGGATGACGGATTGGCATACCCTGGCATACCAAAGCAGAGTCCTTGCAACAGCAGGTGGCATGGCAACGGCGAATCCATCTCGACCGCGCCGACTCCCGCGTCACCTAGAATTCGACGCAGCGCCTGCCTCACCGTGCCTTCGTCACCGCGACACAACCCGTCACGAAACGCATCGACGTCCCGTACATCCTCGGCGGCGCACTCAAACCATTCAATAATCACGAGACGTAATGCCTGACGAAGCTCACCATTAGGCAGACGCAGAGCACGGGAGCGAGCACTGTTTCCCGGCTCCTCAACCATATCCGTCGTTAGGAAGCCGAAAAGGTATAACGCGGTCCAAACATCATCGACGCAAGCGTCATTCGACACGACGGCGCCCAGACAAAGTGGAGCTTCAACGCATCCATGCGGTTCAAGTAAATCGAACAGAGTCGAAAGCCTCTCGAGATCCCAATCACCAACCGCCCTGCTCAGGCTATCAGCGTATCCATACAAATCGGCCCGCACCGGCGGCGTGCAACCGCGGTTCAAGAAATCGATCACGCGTGCCGGACTCGAGCAATAAAACCCGCCAAATCGGTATCCCTCGAACCATTCACGCGCGTCATCCAGGTATTCCCCGCGTCCAGCATGGCCTAGCAGAGCCTGAACCTCGTCATCCGAAAAGCCAAACCACCGGTCGCACCACCCCGAAAGCGGAGTCGACATGCAGTACGAACACCCGCGCAAAGAAAGCGCCGTCTCGGCAGGACCGGGACGCTCCCCCATCAGGCACGCCAGCCGCAACGAATCGTGTGCAGTGGCAATGGCATCAAACAGTACGCGATCGAGCAACTCTGCCGGACAGGAGCCACAAGCGTCCCTCATAGCAAAACGACTCAACCACGCCGCGTCGTATCCATCAACGAGCAGCACAACCTGTTCGTCGCAAGCCATCTCCAGCAGCTCAATGAGAACGCCTAGCACCGAGTCAACCTCGGACTCGCTCGCCACACCACGCGCAGCGCGCTCGATGTGGCGCATCTTATCTCGTGGTAAATCCGGAGCTTCCAAGAGTGGCAGCAAGCGAGCGCATTCGCGGGAAAGAGCATCACGCACGACGCTGGCAACAGCGGCGCCACGCCTCGCAGCGTCAGAAAAGTCCAGCGATATCACAGGGTAGCGGGCAAACTTATCCCGATAGCGCCCGCCGTCCGCATCCCAAATCTGGGAACCAGCAAACAGGCCCCGATCGACCTGTCCGACCGTAGGTCGCTCCAGAAAAGCCCTAAGCATCGAGAGGTTCATGCTCTTGCCAAAGCCTTCAGACCGGCAACACGCCACAACGGAAGCATCAGCATCCAAGACATCGGCAATAAACATCGTCTTGTCGACTAGCACGCATCGATCCATGGCCTCGGCAAAGTCATGTTCGCCGACTGGCAGCGCCCCGTTACCCGAGCGGTTGATCAACTCTACGCCGCAGTAGGCAGTATCACCATAAATCGCCTGTTCAGACACCGTAACTTCTCCCTCAAACGCAGCACGATGCCCATTGTATCGAGCAACTCAACCGCAATGACGCCGTCATACAGACGTTTCGGGCAACGGTAGCAACAAGAACCCCGATGGGGCATAACAAATCGTTGCACAACAAAACGGGGCCCAATGCATTCGCACCGGACCCCGTCCTTACTCTTTAGTTATTCGGCAACCGAGAAGCTACTCCTCGGAACCGTCCTCACCAGCAGCCTTGTTCTGCTGATCGAGTTTATGCTTACCGCTCACAATAGACGTGGCACCCAGCGTGGCCAGGCTTGCGCTCGCAAGGCTCGCCATCACGATGAGGTCGCCCGTCTTGGGCATATTGCCACCCGAGGCCTTGGTCGTCGTGATGGTCGTAGTCGTCGTGGTGGTCGAGGTGACGTTCTTGTCGTCACCCTTCTGAGCATCGGCATCGGACTGTCTCGCGCCTGAATTGGTCGAAGCATCGGCATCGCCATCAGTCCTGGACTCGGGAGCCTCGCCAGAAGCGTTCTCATCAGAAGACGAGCCGATGGTGTTGCCAGCCGTCATCGAAGACCCAATCAAGGCGCCAAGCTGCTTGCCAACATTGGTGGAGCCATTAGAGGAGCCGCTATCGGTCGAGCCAGAAACGGAACCACCGGTCGATCCAGAGACAGAACCGCCGGTTGAATCAGAGCCCGAATCACCAGCACCGCCAGCAGACTCCGTGCCGCCCGAAGCAGTCCCGCCATTACCGGCACCATTATTGTTGCCAACACCAGTCGAAGGCGCACCCGTCTCGCCGCCATTGTCCGCATCGCTATCGGTTTCCACCGTTGGCCCAGCAGGCACAGCGGGGACCTTGTTCGGGCGAGGCGCCGGCGTGGGCTCAGGCTCCGGCTCAGGCTCAGGAGCGGGCTCCACAGGCGTTGCCGCGGCAGCCTCGTCCTCGGCAATGTAGACCAGGCAATCCTTAAGCTCGTTCTTATAGCGATTCTTCCATCCCTCATGGTACTGAGGCTGACTCGAATACTTGCGCGCCACGTTATCAACCACGCTGTTCGAAAGCGCGGTCACGAACTCGCGGTCGGTCATATCGTTGGAAAGATTCGCCCAACGGAAAAAGTCTTGGCAGCCACCCGTGCCGCACATATTGGTGATGCTCCACACCATGCCCTTGACGCAATCGGCACGACCGGAAATATCAATGCCCAGAGCGTTCTTGAGCCATGACTCGGTCACCGCATAATAAGAGTTGTACGCATAGGCATCCTGCAGTGCCGAGAACTCAGCCGGATCGGTGTTGTAAGCACCCAGGAAGGCATCCTGCGCGATGCGGCCCAGCTCGGTGAGCTGCCCGTTCGCATACATGGGGTTGCTCCCGTTGGAAATCTCGCTGCCGCGGTCAATCGCGTCCTTAAGCATGCCGTACTTAGCAGAGTCGTAGTTATAGACCTGCTTCATAAACGGAATAAGCGACCATCGACGGTCGAACTGGTAATAACCCAGCGCGTTGTATCCGTCGCCATACGAAAAGCCCTGGTTATAGTTGCCGTGGCTCTCGTACTTGGTAAAGTACTTCATCTCGTCGGTCACATTGACAAACGAAACGCCCTGAACCGACCTCAGCACGCCCGAGAGAGACTGCTGGGTGTAGAGGCCCTTATCGATATCGGTGGCATCCGAGGCAACGCCCGGCGTGGGCTCCTCGGCTATAGCGGTTGCGGGTGCGGCAACGGCGCCAAACGAAAGCGCCAACGTCAGGCCCGCAACAATCGCGGAATGCTTGGGTTGCATACATCCTCCCTGCATTGGTGTGGTTAAAGTGCAGTTTGCAAAGATGAATTCAGTATTACAGCTCCCCGTTTGTTGCACAACAACCCATCGGTAAACGGCAACAACCCTCCGCGAAATCTAAAGGAATTAAACAAACTGGTCGTCGGGCACCAGAAGAAGATCGCCGTAGCGTCCCATCAGCCCGTCTCTCAACTGACAGAAAGCGGGGATATAGACGTTCAAGATACGCTGAATCAAATCTTGAGCGAGCTTGTTGTCATAGATATGGACGTTCGTATTGCGGTCTCTGAGCATATCTAGCCATGCCGCCTCATCAATAAAGTCGTAGAATCGGTAGGCTTCCTTCAAGATGGCACGAGGAGACCCCGACGCGGCAAGCGTGGCGCCCTCATACTCGAGCAGACGTTTAAGGAGCTTCCAGCTCAGTTCAAACTGAAGGTTGAACTTATTAATCAATCCACTCTGAACAAAATCATTGCTAAGATCCTGATTGGGTGCATCCTCAAGATTCGCCAAGGCGTTGGCAAAGTTCTCATATTTTTTCATACAGAATCACACCATCCCTGGCAATTTCATCGAGCAATTGCTGCGATAAGGACTCATCCAGATTGACGACGTCTATATCTAAAAGAGTATCAAGACGCTCCTCTATCAGATATGAGAAACGGTCGAAATCCCGGCAACCTGCTACAGCAATATCAATATCGCTCTTAGGCAAGTTGTCACCGCGGGCACGAGAACCAAACAGCACAACCCTCTCGGCGTCACATTCCCGAGCAAAAATCTCAATTTGCTTGTACACCTTGTCGAGAGATACCATCTTCAGCCCTACAGCTTAATGTCAAAGTTAATCTCGGGGACGGCAGCAAGGTCGGCCAACGTCACGCCGTCGACGTACTTTTCGATCACGTCGTCCAGACCGCGCCAGAACTTGACCGTTGAGCACAGATCGCTGCGGGTGCAGCTGTTGTCGATGCCGTCGCATGCCACCGGAGCCGTGCTGCCCTCGACGGCACGCAAGATGTCGCCGGCACGCACCTCAGCCGGGTCCTTGGCCATCATGTAGCCGCCGCCCTTGCCGCGCACGCTCTTGAGCAGACCCGCCTTCATAAGCGGACGCACCAGCTGCTCCAAGTACTTTTGTGAGATATGCTCGCGGTCGGCGACCTCGCGCAGGGCAATCTTGCCCTCGGCGTCACCGAGCGCCGCGATATAAATCATCAGTCGGAGGGCATAGCGGCCCTTAGAAGAAATGAGCATACCTGCCCTTCCATAACGCTGGGGACAAACATAACCGATGAATTTGTCCCACATCTAGAAAACTCGAGTGGATTAGTCGGGTTTTCCCTTGACTAACGCCGAACCCATAGTAACTTTATTCCGAGAAGATTCCTAGGGTTTAGTACACCTATGAGTACACCATATACAGAGAGGGACAGCATGAGTGCAAATCCGCTGCTTTCGATCGAAGGTCTGACCGCCTCCGTGGACGAGAAGACCATCCTCCACAACGTCAACCTCAACGTCGCCGCCGGCGAAACCCATGTGCTGATGGGCCCCAACGGCGCCGGCAAGTCCACCCTCGGCCACCTGGTCATGGGCGACCCCGTCTACACCGTCAACGACGGCCGCATCGTCTTTGACGGCCAGGACATCACCGAGCTCACCACCGACAAGCGCTCGCGCGCCGGCCTGTTCCTGAGCTTCCAGGCCCCGGTCGAGATCCCCGGCGTGCCGCTGTCGAGCTTTTTGCGCGCCAGCATCGCCGGCCGCCCCGGCCTGGAGATGAAGGGCAAGGAGTTCCGCCGTCGCGTCAAGGAGCTCGCGGCCGAGCTCAACATGGATACCGCCTACCTCAACCGCGAGCTGGGCGTGGGCTTCTCGGGCGGCGAGAAGAAGAAGGTCGAGATGCTCCAGCTTCTGCTGCTGCAGCCTAAGCTCGCCATCCTGGACGAAACCGACTCCGGACTGGACGTCGACGCCCTGTCCACCGTCAGCCATGGCATGGACGCCTACCGCAAGAGCTGCGACGGCTCCATGCTCATCATCACGCACAACACGCGCATCCTGGAGCACTTGGATGTCGACCGCGTCCACGTTATGGTCAAGGGCCACATCGTTCGCGAGGACGACGCCTCGCTGATCCCCTGGATCGACAAGAACGGCTTTGAGACCTTCGAGCGCGAGGCCGCCGAGCAGCGCGCCCAGGCCGAGGCCGCCGCCGAGCAGCAGGCGTAAAGGGGCGACGCAATGACCAAGAACCGCACCGAGGTCGCGGACATCGACCGCAGCCTCTACGACTTCACCTATGGCGAGGAGGGATTCGAGCGCCTCGACGCCGGCATAACGCCCGACATCGTGCGCGAGATCAGTGCCAAGAAGGACGAGCCGCAGTGGATGCTCGACTTGCGCCTCAAGTCCCTCGAGATCTTCAATCGTTTTCCCGACCCGACGTGGGGCCCCTCCATCGAGGGCCTGGACATGGACAACATCGTCACCTACGTCAAGCCCAACACCGACCAAAAGCACGACTGGGAGTCGGTGCCCGACGACATCAAGAACACCTTTGAGCGCCTGGGTATCCCCGAGGCCGAGCGCAGCTACCTGGCGGGCGTCGGCGCACAGTACGACTCCGAGCTGGTCTACCACAACATGCAGGACACTGCGTCCAAGATGGGTATCGTCTACTCCGGCATTGAGGAGGCCCTGCACGACCCGCAGTGGGAGCCGCTCATCCGCGAGAAGTTTATGACGCTCATCCCGCCCACCGATCACAAGTTTGCGGCCCTGCACGGCGCCGTGTGGTCGGGTGGCTCGTTTGTCTACGTGCCCAAGGGCACCAAGCTCGACTTCCCGCTGCAGAGTTACTTCCGCCTGAACGCCAAGGGCGCCGGGCAGTTTGAGCACACGCTCATCATCGTTGAGGACGATGCCGACCTGCACTTCATTGAGGGCTGCTCCGCGCCCAAGTACAACGTGGCAAACCTCCACGCCGGCGCCGTCGAGCTCTTTGTGGGCAAGCGCGCTCACCTGCGTTACTCGACCATCGAGAACTGGTCCAAAAACATGTACAACCTCAACACCAAGCGTGCGCGTGTGGACGAGGACGGCGACATCGAGTGGATCAGCGGCTCCTTCGGCAGCCACGTGGGTTATCTCTACCCCATGAGCGTGCTCAACGGCCGCCGCGCTCGCTCGAGCTTTACCGGCATCACCTTTGCCGGTGCCGGCCAGAACCTCGACACCGGCTGCAAAGTCGTGCTCAACGCGCCCGAGACCTCGGCGACCGTCGAGACCAAGGGCATCTCCAAGAGCGGCGGCATCCAGACCTTCCGCAGCTCCATCGTGGCCACGCCCAAGGCCGAGGGCTCCAAGGCAACCGTGAGCTGCCAGTCGCTGATGCTCGACGACCAGAGCCGCTCCGATACCATCCCCGCCATGGACATCCGCGCCAAGAATGTCGACATCGGCCACGAGGCCACCATCGGCCGCATCGGCGACGACAAGGTGTTCTACCTGATGAGCCGCGGTATCTCGGAGGAAGAGGCCCGCACCATGATCGTCAACGGCTTTGCCAACCCGGTCTCCAAAGAGCTGCCGCTGGAGTATGCCGTCGAGATGAACAACCTGATCAAGCTCGAGATGGAAGGAGCGATCGGATAATGAAACAGACCACGAACACCGCTGCAACCACGCTCGAGCAGGTCAACGCGATGCCTGCCGCCACTTGGGGTTGGCTCAAGATGAATCAGACCAAGCTCGAGCTTTCCGACGAGCTTGTCACCGCTCCCGCCGAGGCCGTTGAGGTCGAGGGCCTGGACGAGCAGTTTGCCGGCTCGGTCGCCGCCTTCGACGCCGCCATGGAAGCCATGGCCGAGCGCTTCCCCGAGCGCCGCGC
>CABPCW010000074.1 GCA_902406155.1 uncultured Collinsella sp. | reverse complement strand
TCAGTGCATTTCTTGTCGGGCGGACGCCGTGCGCGCGGCGGGTATTCCCTGCTTTGGTCCGGGTGCCGAGGGTGCCCAGATGGAGGGCTCCAAGCTATTCTCCAAGCAGCTCATGGAGCGTGCCGGCATTCCGACGGCCGCCTATGGCTCGTTTACTGACGAGGCTTCGGCTCTCGCCTATGTGCGTGAGCAGGGTGCCCCGCTGGTCGTGAAGGCTGACGGTCTGGCCGCAGGCAAGGGCGTTATCGTGGCGACTGAGCTCGAGCAGGCCGAGGAGGCCGTGCGCGAGTGCTTTGGCGGCACCTTTGGCGATGCCGGCAACACCGTGGTTATCGAGGAGATGCTTGTTGGTCCCGAGTGCTCGCTGCTGGCCTTTACCGACGGCAAGACCGTGCGCCCCATGGCCACCTCGCAGGACCACAAGCGCGCGCTTGAGGGCGACAAAGGCCCCAACACCGGCGGCATGGGCGTTTACAGCCCGGTGCCCATCGTGACCGACGAGGAGCACGCCACCATGGTGGCGGTCATGGAGCAGACCGTGGCCGAGCTTGCTGCCGAGGGCATCGACTACCGCGGCTGCCTGTACGGTGGCTTTATGCTCACCCCCGCCGGCCCCAAGGTGCTGGAGTTCAATGCCCGCTTTGGCGACCCCGAGACGCAGGTCGTGCTGCCGCGCCTCAAGAACGACCTGGTCGAGGTTATGCTCGCCTGTGCCAACTGCGAGCTTGATCAGATTGAGCTCGACTGGCGCGACGAGTGGGCCGTGGCTGTTGTCCTGACGAGCGCGGGCTACCCCGGCAGCTATGAGAAGGGCAAAGTCATCACCGGCATCGCCGACGCCGAGGCCATGGAGAACGTGACCGTGTACCATGCCGGCACCGCCGTGGTGGACGGTCAGCTCGTGACCAACGGCGGCCGCGTGCTTGCCGTGACCGCGCTGGGCGACACGTTCGAGAACGCTCGCAACCTTGCCTACGAGGCCTGCGAGAAGATTGATTTTGAGGGCAAGACTCTGCGTCATGACATCGGCCTGCGCGCGCTGCGTGGCCGCGACGCCTGGGATGCTTAAAGTCCGAGAGGAATGAGACGGATGGACGAGAAGAACGAAGAGCTCGTGGACGCGCAGATCGTCGAAGAAGATAGCCGCGCGTACGGACACGCCGAGGGCGAGCCGGGTGGCGAGGTTGTCGACGAGCCGATGCTGGTGCTGGGCGATGACGACCCGCACGATGCCGAGCTGCACGAGAAGATTCTTTCGGAGGAGTGCGCCTGGAAGGGCAAGATCCTCGACGTCCACCGTCTTGAGGTTGAGCTGCCCAACGGCCACCGTAGCGCCCGCGACATCATTCGCCATCCGGGCGCGGCGGCCGTTGTGGCGCTGACCGAGAGCGGCAAGATTGTGCTGGTGCGTCAGTACCGCACCGCCATCGACCGCGTGACGGTCGAGATTCCCGCCGGCAAGCTCGATCCAGGCGAGGACCCGCTCGATTGCGCCAAGCGCGAGCTGCACGAGGAGACGGGCTTTAGGGCCGGCCGCATTCGTTTTTTGACGTCGATTGTCACGACCTGCGGCTTCTGCGACGAGATCATTCATATCTACCTGGCCACCAAGCTCGAGTTTGATGCGCCCAACCCCGATGATGACGAATTCGTCAACGTTGACCTGGTACCACTGCACGAGCTGATCGACGCCGTGCTTGACGGCAAGATCGAAGACGCCAAGACCGTCGTGGGCGCCTTGGCCTGCGATAGCATCGCGCATCGCCTGGGTGGTTCTGAGCTGTAACGAGCGGGGATGATCCCGCAGGTTTGTATAAGTCAGCGAAAGTGCTCCATTTGAGACAAGGTGGCCTAAAAGAGGAGGGAAGCGTATGGATATACGCGACCGACGATTGAAGGCCAGATTGTCCAAATGGAGCACTTGCAGCGTCGAGACGAAACGCGGTTTGGTAAAACCGCGTAAGGTGATTATGTTTAAGAGGTTTCTTTCTTACTACAAGCCCCAGATGGGGCTTTTTGTTGCTGATACTGTTTGCGCTTTGGTGCTCGCCGCCATCGACCTGGCGTTTCCCATTATCCTGCGCAATCTGACCGGTGGGCTGTTTACCCAGGGCCAGGCGGCCATCATGCAGGCGCTCGGTATGATCGCGGTTGGCCTGGTACTGATGTATGCCATCCGTTGTGCCTGTCGCTACTTTGTGAGTTACTGGGGCCACGTGATGGGCGCGCGCATGGAGTCCAAGATGCGCGAGGACCTGTTCGATCAGTACGAGCGCTTTAGCTTTGCGTACTTCGATCGCAACAGCTCGGGTGACATGATGAGCCGCGTGGTCAACGACCTGTTCGATATCTGCGAGGCGGCACACCACGTGCCCGAGTGGATTATCATCTGCGGCATCGAGATCGTCGGCTCGTTTGTGATCCTCTTTGCTATTGCCCCGGCGCTGGCTCTTGCCATGGCCGTGGTGACGGCGGCTTTTGCGGTCATCATGTTTTGGCAGAACATGCGCATGCGCGAGGTCTTTAGCGACAACCGCAAAAAGATCAGCGGTATTAATGCTCAGCTGCAGGATTCGCTGGCAGGCATGCGCGTGGTCAAGAGTTTTGCGAACGAGGAAGCTGAGCGTTCCAAGTTCCGCGCCTCTAACGACCGCTATCTTTCGTCCAAGGAGAATATGTATCACGCCATGGGCGTCTACACTGCGACGTATGGTCTGCTCTCGGGCGTGCTGTACGTGATTGTGGTGCTGCTGGGTGGTTGGCTGGTGGCCCAGGGACAGCTGCAGGCGGTCGATATGGCGACCTTCGCGCTCTACATTTCGCTGTTCTGCACCCCGCTCGAGACGCTTGTGAACTCGGCTGAGACGTATCAGAAGGCCATCGCCGGCTTTAAACGCATGGACGAGGTGCTTTCGACCGCCCCGGATATCCAGGACAAGCCGGATGCCGCGGATCTGCAGGTGACGGCTGGCGCGGTTGAATATCGCGACGTGTGCTTTAGCTACGAGGATGTTGAATTGGGCGAGGGCGGCGCCGACGGGCGCCCTGTTATCGACCATATGGATCTGTCCATCAAGCCCGGCCAGACCATTGCGCTGGTTGGCCCCTCGGGCGGCGGCAAGTCCACAACGTGTTCGCTGCTGCCGCGCTTTTATGACGTGGCTGCTGGATCCATCAGCATCGACGGCCAGGACGTGCGCGACGTGACGCAACAGAGTCTGCGCCGCGCCATTGGCCTGGTGCAGCAGGATGTCTACCTGTTTGACGGTACGATTGGCGAGAACATCGCCTACGGCAAGCCGGGCGCCACGGCAGAAGAGGTCGCCGAGGCCGCCCGCCGTGCCAATATCGATGCCTTCATCGAGTCGCTGCCGCAGGGCTACGACACGGTCGTGGGCGAGCGCGGCAGCCGTCTTTCGGGTGGCCAGAAGCAGCGCGTAGCCATTGCGCGTGTGTTTCTCAAGAACCCCAAGATCCTGATCCTGGACGAGGCGACGAGCGCCTTGGATAACGAGAGCGAGGAAGCGGTGCAGGAGTCGCTCGAGCGCCTGGCGCGCGGTCGCACCACGATCATCATCGCCCACCGTCTCTCGACCATTAAACATGCCGACGAGATTGCGACCGTCGAGCATGGTCGCGTTGTGGAACGTGGTACGCACGAGCAGCTTCTCGCCCGTGGCGGCACCTATGCCCGTTACTATCGAATGCAGTTCGAAGGTGCGCGTGCGCACGAGCTCGACTGATTGATATGACAGGAAGTATATGGCTGAGAAGAACCCTTTGACTCCGGAAGAAGTGACGGAGTTATTCTCCGAGATCGACGCATCCGGCGTTTTGGATCCGACGCTTGCCAAAAAGCGCACCGAGCGCATGCGCGAAAAAGAGGCTGCGGCCAAGCGCGGCGACAAGGCGGCGCTGGCGCAGCTTCGCAGCGAAGATCGCGCAAGCCAGACAAAACAGATCGACCCGCTGTCCGAGGACGACCCTTCGGGCTCGCAGGTGAGCCATACCATTACGAAGACCGCCATGGCTGTGGTCATCGGCATCCTGGTACTGATCGTGGGAATGCAGATCGGCTACGGCGTGATGCGCCGTCTGAACACTGCCAACCTGTCCGAGAGCGTTTCGGTCGATACCGTTTCTACGGCACTCAAGGGTGGACTCGAGTGGGGTAACGGCTTTACGCAGTTCCCGCTCGACTTTACCGTCGATGAAGCCGATGAACGTACAGGCACGGTCGAGGTAACGGTGTTGGACACATCGTCTGCCAACGAGCTTGAGCTGCTGTCCAACGGGCAGATCCAGGCCGCGGCACTTGCGACCAACGCGCTGCTCAACGATAAGATCGACCGCGTGGTGTACAACGTGCACGCCTATATCGATGAGGACAGCAATATCCAGCATGATTCCTTCTTTGGCATGTTCCCCGCGAGGGGTCATCAGAGCGCCATTTTGACGTTTGTGTGGACCAAGAGCTCGTCAAATGCCACGAGCATCGACTGGAAGATGCGTATCGTGAGCATGGACGACACGATTGCCGAGCGCATCCAAAAGCAGGTGAACTCGGTGTCGTCACTGATTGAGGACCCGGCGGTAAGCCAGACCAAGATCACGGAGGAAAAGGCCGAGCGCGACTTGGAACATCGCCTGCACGGTCGCGAGATCTTCCGCGGCGGTAAGCCAGATCGCACACCGTCCGATCTGCTGGAGCAGGATAAATAAGACACCATCATCCCGCGTGAGCCAAGTGCCCGCGCGGGATGATTTTTAATCCCCGTCCCAGAAAAATCATTATGCATAGAAAGTCATAATTATCATTTCGTAAACATTTCGATGAAATTAACGCCATGGAGCATACTTGCGGTTACAATACCGCGAGGCCTAACTACCAACCTTTAAGCCGGTCCTGTGAGACCGGGAAGGAGAATTATGGCGAACAACCATACTGCGGGCGCTGCCGCCCGCACCTTCGCGCCCAGCGAGCTTTGCCAGCGCATGCTGGCCAAAACCAGCAAGGGCACCTGCGGTCCCTGCATCCTGTACCTTGAGGATGGGACCATTTTTTATGGACGTGCATGCGGCGCCGAGGGCACCGCGACCGGCGAAGTCTGCTTCAACACCTCGCTCGAGGGCTACTTTGAGGTCATGACCGACCCGAGTTATGCCGGCCAAATCGTAACCATGACCTACCCGCAGATCGGCAACTACGGTATCGATGAGACCGACGTCCAGTCGGCCTTCCCCGGCGACGCCGTGCGCCCTGCGAGCGCTCCGGCCATGCGCGGCATGATCGTTCGCGACATGTGCGCCACGCCTTCTAACTGGCGCTCGGCCGTCAGCATGCCGGAGTACCTGCGCACTCACGGCATCGTCGCTATCGAGGGTGTCGACACCCGCACTCTGGTGCGCCATCTGCGCGACAATGGTTCCAAGATGGGCATTATCTCGACCGAGATCTTCGACGTCGACGAGCTCGCCGAGCGTCTGGCCGCAGCGCCCACGCTGGTAGGCGAGAACCTGGTCAAGACCGTAAGTTGCCCCGCGCCTCACGAGTTTGTGGCCGCCGACCTGCCTGCCACGCATGACTTTGCGCTTGCGGTTGCCGCTCCTGCCCGTCACAAAGTGGTCGCCTACGACTGCGGTGTGAAGCGCGGCATTCTGGAGGGGCTGGTCCGCGCCGGCTGCGACCTTACCGTCGTGCCGTGGGATACGCCTGCTCAGCAGGTGCTCGACATGAATCCCGACGGCGTCTTTTTATCCAACGGCCCCGGCGATCCCGATGCCGTGGTGGAGACCTATGAGCAGGTGCAGCAGCTGATCGGCAAGGTGCCGGTCTTTGGCATTTGCCTCGGCCACCAGATGATCAGCCTGGCCTGCGGCGCCCAAATGGAAAAGCTTAAATTCGGTCACCGTGGCGGTAACCAGCCGGTTATGAATCTGGTGAGCCGTCGCGTGGAGATCGCCGCGCAAAACCACGGCTTTGGCCTGCTGTTCCCCAGTCTGGGCAAACTGATTCCGGAGCTTTCCGGCGGCGAAACCGAGCATGCGGCCGATGGCGACCTGCGCGCCTGGGTGCGTCGCGGCGTCGCGCCGGTCGTGATGAACGAGCGCTTTGGTCGCATTCGCCTGACACATGTGAACCTCAACGACGGCACCGCCGAGGGCATCCAGCTGCTCGACGCCCCGTGTTTCTCGGTCCAGTACCACCCCGAGGCTTCGCCCGGCCCCACCGATGCCCACTATCTCTTTACCGCCTTTACGCGACTCATGGACGGCGAGGAGAACTACCTGGACATCGACACCGCGAAGGACCGCCTCGCCGGCTGGAATTTCGCCGAGTCCGAGAACGCTGCGACCGAGGAGAACTAACATGCCTAAACGTACTGACATCAAGCGCATCCTCGTTATTGGTTCGGGCCCCATCGTTATTGGCCAGGCCTGCGAGTTCGACTACTCCGGCGCCCAGGCCTGCAAGGTGCTCAAGGAGGATGGCTTTGAGGTCATCCTGGTCAACTCCAATCCGGCGACCATCATGACCGACCCGGGTCTTGCCGACCGCACCTATGTCGAGCCCATCACCGCCGAGTTTGTCGAGCGCGTAATCAAGAAAGAGCGCCCGGACGCGCTGCTGCCCACGCTGGGCGGCCAGACCGGTCTGAACGCCGCCGTCGAGCTGGCAAAGGACGGCACGCTCGACAAGTACGGCGTCGAGATGATCGGCTGCGACCTGGCCGCTATCGAGCGCGGCGAGGACCGCAAACTCTTTAACGAGGCCATGGCCGAGATCGGCCTGGAGGTCGCGCGCTCGGGCTATGCCTACAGCGTGGCCGACGCCGAGGCTATCGCCGAGCGCGTGGGATATCCCTGCGTACTGCGCCCGAGCTTTACCCTCGGTGGCGCCGGCGGCGGCATCGCGCATACCCACGAGGAGCTCGTCTCCATCGTGAGCCAGGGCCTTGAGCTCTCGCCTGCCCATGAGGTGCTGGTCGAGGAGTCCATCGAGGGTTGGAAAGAGTATGAGATGGAGGTCATGCGCGACCACGCCGGCAACGGCATCATCGTGTGCTCCATCGAGAACCTCGACCCCATGGGCGTGCACACCGGCGACTCCATCACCGTGGCGCCAGCGCAGACCCTCTCCGACCTTGAGTACCAGCGCATGCGTGTCGCGTCGCTCGCCATTCTGGAGAAGATTGGCGTCGAGACCGGCGGCTCCAACGTGCAGTTTGCCGTGAACCCCCAGACCGGCCGTCTGATCGTCATCGAGATGAACCCGCGCGTGAGCCGTTCGTCCGCACTGGCCTCCAAGGCCACGGGCTTCCCCATCGCCAAGGCCGCCGCTCGCCTGGCCGTGGGCTACACGCTCGACGAGATCGTCAACGACATCACCAAGGCAACGCCCGCCTGCTTTGAGCCCACGATCGACTACTGTGTGGTCAAGGTGCCGCGCTTTGCCTTCGAGAAGTTTAAGGGTACCGACCCCACGCTCACCACGCGCATGAAGGCCGTGGGCGAGATTATGGCGATCGGCCGCACCTTTGAGGAGGCCTTCGGCAAGGCCATGCGCTCACTGGAGGACGGTCACCAGGGCATCTGCGCCGGTGGCAAGGAGGGTGCCGACAAGCTGAGCGACGATGAGCTCGCTCAGGCCGTGGCAACCCCGACCGAGCACCGCATCTTCTTTGTGGTCGAGGCCCTGCGCCGTGGCTGGGACATCGCCCACATCCATGCCATCTGCGGTATCGATCCGTGGTACCTCAACCGTATCAACGACATGGTGCAGGTCCAGGAGAGCATCCGCGGCCTGCGTGTGGAGGATATCGACGCCGACGCGATGCGCCTGCTCAAGCAGTACGGCACGAGCGACGCCGAGATTGCCGCGCTGACCGGCTCGGACGAGCGCTTTGTGCGCGCCTATCGCAAGGGTCTGGGCGTGGTTCCCAGCATGAAGACGGTCGATACCTGCGCTGCGGAGTTTTCGAGCGCCACGGAGTACCACTACAAGACGTACGAGAACATCTACCGCACGAGCCCGGATGCCAAGAAGTGCGTGGCTCCCGACGAGACCACGCCGGCGGACAAGCCCAAGGCGATGATCCTGGGCGCCGGCCCCAACCGCATTGGCCAAGGTATCGAGTTCGATTACTGCTGCGTGCACGCGAGCTACGCACTGGCGGCTCGCGGCTTCGAGACCATCATGGTCAACTGCAACCCCGAGACCGTTTCGACTGACTACGACACCTCGGACCGCTTGTACTTTGAGCCGCTCACCTACGAGGACGTCATGGACGTCATCGATGTCGAGCGCCCCGACGGCGTCGTGGTGACGCTCGGCGGCCAGACTCCGCTTAAGCTGGCGCGCATGCTCGAGGAGAGCGGCGTGAACATCATGGGTACCAAGCCCGACGCCATCGATTTTGCCGAGGACCGCGAGCGTTTTGCCGCCCTGCTCGACAAGCTGGGCATTATGTACCCGCCGGCGGGCCAGGCCACCTCGTTTGAGGAGGCCGAAGCCGTTGCCGCGCACATTGGCTACCCGCTGCTGGTACGTCCGAGCTATGTGCTGGGCGGTCGCGGCATGATGATCGCCTACGATGCCGAGCATCTGCGCGATTACATGGCCGAGGCTGCGCGCATTAGCCCCGACTACCCGGTGTACCTGGACCGCTTCCTGGAGGGTGCGATCGAGTCCGATGTCGACGCCCTGTGCGATGGCGAAGAGGTTTACATCGGCGGCATCCTGGAGCATATCGAGGAGGCCGGTATCCACTCCGGTGACTCTGCGACCTGCATTCCGCCGTTTAGCTTTAGCGAGAGCCTGCAGGCGAAGCTCCGTGAGACCACGCGCCGCATCGCGATGGCGCTGGGCGTGCGCGGCCTGGTCAACGTGCAGTACGCCATCAAGGGCGAGACCGTCTACGTGATCGAGGCAAACCCGCGCGCGAGCCGCACCGTGCCGTTTATCTCCAAGGCCACCGGCGTGCCGCTGGCCAAGTGCGCGGCGCGTATCATGGCGGGCGATTCCATCGCGAGCCTGGGCCTGCCGAGCGACGAGCGTCAGCTGGACTGGTTCTGCATGAAGGAAGCCGTTATGCCCTGGGGCCGTTTCCCGGGAGCCGACGTTATCCTGGGGCCCGAGATGAAGTCGACGGGCGAGGTCATGGGTGTTGCCAAGAGCTATCCCGAGGCATATGCCAAGACGCAGCTGGCGATTGACTACAAGCTGCCCGACCCGAGCGCCGGCAAGGTGTTCATTAGCGTGTGCGACCGCGATAAGCGGCATATTCTTTCGGTCGCCCGCATCCTGCGCTATCTGGGCTTTGATATCTGCTCCACCGAAGGTACGGCGCGCGTGCTGCGCGGCGGCAACGTGACCTGCGAGATCGTGGAAAAGATCAGCGGCCCGCATGATGGCGAGCGCCCCAACATCGGCGACCTCATCGCCGATGGCAAGATCGCGGTGATTATTAACACGCCGTACGGTCCGGGTTCGCGTGGTGATGGCTATCTGTTGCGTACCGAGGCGGTGCGCCGCGGCGTGACTTGCGTGACCGCGATGTCTGCGGCCAACACGTACGTGAGCGCCATCGAGGCCGTGCGCGAGGACCAGCAGGGTCACGGCAGCGCCAACGACATGGGCATGGACGTCATCGCCCTGCAGGACCTGCCGCAGCACACGGTGTAGTGTGACCTGTCCGGCCGGGGCGGAGGGGGCCGAATTTCCCCCTTCGCTCCGGCTGCAAGCAGAGTCGCTCAGTGGCAAATTCGGCCCCCTCCGCCCCGGCCTGCGGTGACTTAGCTGCATCGTGTGCTGCGGAAGTTCTCGATTGGAGTTGCTT
>CABPCW010000073.1 GCA_902406155.1 uncultured Collinsella sp. | reverse complement strand
TTAAGACCGCCCATAAGCTGATAAATTGTGTCGCCGAGAGTTCCCTTGTACCGGCGGACGAGTGCCTGTGCGGCACGGCGACGCTCATCGAGCAGCTGGCCCAGACCAAGGGCATCCCGGTCACGCGCGTAGATATTCCCGCGCAGCTTAAGGGCGCGCTGTTCCTGGTGAGCGACGAGCACGGCGTGGTCCCCGCAACCGAGACGGACGCCGCCGAGGCCGACGCCGCCACGGTCGCCTTCTTCGCCGACGGCTACGAAAAGCTCCGTGCCCGCCGTTCCTAACCTCAAGGTGGGGTGGGCTTACTGAAGCGAGCGAGCGCGTTCGATGGCGTAGGCGAGCGACAGCTGCTCCATCTCCGGGGCGCATTTGTAGCTCAGTCCGGTGAGAGCCGTCACCTTATCGAGGCGATATCGAATCGTGTTCGGGTGCTGGCCAGTCTGCTTGGCGGTTCGCTCGATACGTCGGTCGTTCTCGATGAATGCGGCGAGCGTGGATTCCAGCTCGCTGCCATGCTCACTGTCGTGCTCGCGTATCGGCGAGAGAATCGCCTCCGAGAACGATCGCATCTCCGGGGTTTCCGCAAAAGGCATCACGGTTCTCAGGATGCCGAGCTGCGTATAGCGGACGGGACCCTCGGCTCGTTGACAAGATAGGCGCTGTGCGTAAATCGCCTGCGAGATCGCCTGCGCCACCGCCTCGTCTCCAAACAGAATATCGCTGATGCCGAGCCCTTCCGCTCCGCCATCGATACCGCTAGCCTCGATGAGCTCCGTGAGCGCCTGCACGATTCGCTCCACATCGAGCGTCTGCTCCGAGTCGCTTGTCGCTACGAATAACAAACCTCCGTCATAGGGTGCCAACATGTTGTGGCATCCGGCGAGAGTCGATTTTGCACAGAGGCGTTCGATTTGCAAAAACGTACGCGGGTCGAGGGGTTCTGCAAACGATACGAACAGGGCGACCGCCTCGTCCAGAAATGACGGGTTGAGGCTTCGGATGCGTCGGCAGATGGACTCGGGCGATACATCTGTCCTCAGGGCATCGATCTCGCGCTGTGCGAAGTCGATGGACGCGAGCTGCTCGATATGCCGTTTGACCTCATAGATGACGCTATCAAAGAACAGTGAGTCGTCGGTCGTGAGAAAGACCGGGTAGTGCCGCGCGTTGGCGTAGCGGATGGCTTGGTCGGGAATCGGGATGTGCAGGACGTTTTTGATGAGGAGACCGCTCGTCCCCTTGGCGACGAGGTATTTCACGGCTTCAGTGATGAGGTACGGGTCGTCCTTCGCATAGAGGAAGGTGCTGAGGACGATCTCGTCTGAGCTGAAGTTGACGCGCTGGTACTTGCTCTTGAGGCCGGGCATGAGTTCATAATCGAGGATCCCGACGCCAGAGACGGCACGCGAGACGCCATCGCTGCCGGCGATTAGACGGACCGACCCCTCATATTCCCGTGAGAAGTCCGAGATGGTGTATAGCATCAACATCACCTTGTAAATCAATACAATAAGTACAGGTACAAATAGGATAATCGCACATCCGTATGCCTTTGATGCGATAAATAGTTCAAATACCTGCTGATAGATGGAAAAATCAGATCAAAAATCGTTGTAGATTCCAACAAGAAATGATCCTTGGCGACATCGTTACTAAACCGTACAGTGAAGCAACGTAAAGCTTTCGCTGAAAGGAGCGATGATGGGGCAGATGGTGGTGCTTTCGGCCGAGGAAGTTTCCAAGGTGCTGACGATCGAGGATGCAATCGCTGCCGTGGAGGAGGCATATCGCCAGAAGGCAACGGGCAAGGGTGTTGCGTGGCCGATGGTATATGAGCAGTTCGAACCCGGCGTGGCCGATATGGATATCCGCTCGGGCGAGTTGGCGGGAAGCGGCCTCTTCGGCCTGAAGCTCACTGCCTGGTTCTCTCAGAATCCCAAAAAGGGGCTCCCCGAGATCTTTGGCACTACGCTGCTGTGCGACAACGCGACGGGCGAGCCGTTGGCGCTGCTCAATGCCTCCGCCGTCACTGGACTTCGCACCGGTGCTGCCGCTGCGCTCGGCGCCAAGTGGCTGGCTCGGGCGGATGCGTCCAAACTGCTTGTTGCGGGTGCCGGCCACATGAGCACCTATATGGTGGCGGGCGTGCTCGCCGCCTGTCCCAAAGTGAGCGAGGTCAAGGTGTGGGAGCCGGTTTCCGATGCCGCGCCCGAGGCTCGCGTCGAGCGCATGCGAGACGAGGTCGCCCATATCTTGGGCGCTTGCGAGCATGCTCGCGAGGCATCCACCTATTCCATCGAGGCGACGGCCGACGGCCAAGGCGCCGCGGCAGAGGCCGACATCATCGTGACGATCACGCCGGCGACCAAGCCCATCATCCCCGATGCATGGGTGCGCCCCGGTACGCATATTTCCTGCGCCGGTGCCGACATGCCCGGCAAACAGGAGCTCGCCTCGGCACTTGTCGCCCGCGCCGCTGTTTACGTCGACGACCGCGAGCAATCGGTCGCATCCGGCGAGCTGGAGATTCCGGTTGCCGAGGGTGCCATCACCCCCGAGGACATCAAAGCGGAGCTCGGTGAAGTCATCGCCGGCACGGCTACGGGACGTTCGGATGACGAACAGGTGACGGTGTTCGATACGTCGGGCATCGCCGTTCAGGACCTTTCGGCATCGAAAATCGCCTACGACCGCGCCGTCGAGGCGGGGCTGGGCACCGTGGTGGAACTGTAAGAAAGTCAAGGAAAGGAAACGACAATGCAGATCAAGGATTTCGCCGTCGAGCAGTGGATGAACGAGTGGGAGACCAAGTGCACCCACAACGTTGCGGAGACGTGCGTCTACTCCCTCACACTCGACCAGCTGTTCGAGCTTACGAACACCGACAAGAAGGCGTGGCTCGATAGCCTGTGCTCGCGCCGATTCACCTATGGAGACATCGAGGGGCAGCCCGGCTTCCTCGAGGGGGTCGCGCGTCTCTATAAGACGGTCGAGCCCGGGCATATCGTGCCCACGCACGGCGCGACCGGTGCCAACTCCCTGGTTATTTCTACGCTCGTCGAACCGGGCGATCACGTAGTCTCCGTCAAGCCCACCTACCAGCAGCTTTACTCGATTCCCGAGATGTGCGGTGCGAAGGTCGATATCCTTCAGCTCGATCGCAAGAACGGCTACCACGTCGACGTCGACGCGCTCGATGCTCTGGTGACCGACGATACCAAGCTCATCTGCATCAATAACCCGGACAACCCCACGGGCGCCCTGCTCGACGCCGATACGCTCAAGGCGATTGTCGAGGTCGCACGCAAACACGACGCGTGGCTGCTCTGCGACGAGGTCTACCGTCTGCTTACTCAGACGGATGAGTACGCCGAGTCCGTGGTCGACCTGTACGACAAGGCCGTCGCCACCGCATCCATGTCCAAGGTCTGGTCGTTCGCCGGCCTGCGTCTGGGCTGGGCGGTCACCAAGAGCCCGGAGCTCCGTCGCGCGCTGCTCTCGCATCGCGACTACAACCTGATTTCCGCCGGCATATTCAGCGAGTCGGTGGCGGAGCTGATTCTGGGCAACGCTTCCGTGATCCTTGAGCGCAGCCGTCGCATCATCCGTCAGAACCTTGCTGTTCTGGAGAAGTGGGTCGAGAGCGAGCCGCGCCTGTCGTTCGTCAAGCCCGAGGCGGGTAGCACCGCGCTCGTGTATTACGACTACGACATTGACTCCAGGACGTTCTGCACCGACATGATTAAGAAGTCCGGCGCACTCGTCACCCCGGGCGATTGCTTCGAGGAGCCCAAGAGCATGCGCATTGGCTATGCATACTCCGACAACACCGATGACCTGCAGAAGGGCCTGGATGCCATTTCGGCGTACATGCGTACGCTCGAGTAGAGGCTCGAGGTCGAAGCGATGGGGCCGATCGGTTTAGGACCGGTCGGCCCCTATTTTCTCTCAAGGCTACCGAACACTTTTGTCATATTAGGTGCCCACGGGGTCGTATCGCTGCGACGCCGTGGGCATAATGGTGTGGAAGGTGCAAGTTACGCGAAATGGGAGGACACATGGCGCTGATCTATATCGTTGAGGACGACGAGCCCATTCGTCGCGAGCTTGCCGACATCCTTGCTCGTGCCGGTTTTGAGGTCGAGGCCTGCGAATCGTTCGAGCACGTCTCGCGTGACATCCTGGCCGCTGCACCCGACTTGGTACTGCTCGACCTGACGCTTCCCGTCAAAGACGGCCAGCATATCTGCCACGAAGTCCGTCGCGAATCCGAGGTTCCCATCATCGTCCTCACGTCGCGCACGACCGAGATCGACGAGGTCATGTCCATGACGCTCGGCGCGGACGACTTTGTTCCCAAGCCCTATAGCGCGCGCGTGCTCGTGGCGCGCATCAACGCACTGCTGCGTCGCACCGCGGCGGCAGGCGAGCGCAGCACGCTTGTCCACAAGGGATTGGAGCTCGACCTCGCCCGCTCCATGGTCACCAACACGGCAACCGGCGACGGTACCGAGCTCACCAAAAACGAGCTGCGCATCCTCTCTTTGCTCCTGAGCCGCGCGGGCAAGATTGTCTCGCGCTCGGCCATCATGCAGGACCTGTGGGACTCCGATGCTTTCGTGGACGACAACACGCTTACCGTCAACATCAACCGCCTGCGCACCACGCTCGAAAAAATCGGCATCAAGGGGTATTTGACGACGCACCGCGGTCAGGGCTATTCGGTCTAGGGGCCGGTCATGTCGTTTGCTAAGTTTTTTAAAGATGCGCTGCTTCCCGTCGCCGTGTGGACCTGCGGTGTGCTGCTGAGCTGCTTTGTGCTGACGGTCGCCGGAGCTCCGGCATCTATCGTGGTCGTGGCGGTCGGTGTGTCCTTTATCTTTGGCATGCTGGGCATCGTGATCGAGTATGCGCGCCGTCGCCGCTTCCTGCATCAGCTGGAGCGGGCGGCCGAGGAACTGGAGAGCCCCGCATGGGTGCAAGAGATGGTGCAGTGCCCGACGTATGCCGAAGGCGAGCTCGAGTACGAGGTCTTGCGCCGCGTGGGCAAGGCGGCTTGCGACGAGGTGGCGGAAGGTCGTCGTCAGACCGATGACTACCGCGACTATATCGAAAGCTGGGTCCACGAGGCCAAGTTGCCCTTGGCGGCAGCCCATCTGATTCTTGAAAACCTGGACGGCAGCGAAGATGACCTGTCGCGTGTTGATGACCTCGGTCGCGAGCTTGCCCGCGTGGAGCGCTATATCGACCAGGCGCTCTACTATGCGCGCTCGGAAGTTGTGGAGCGCGATTACCTGATTCGCCGCTGGGATCTCAAGACCCTGGTGACGGGTGCGATTAAGGCCAACGCGCGCGAGCTCATTGCGGCGCACGTGGCTCCGGTGTGTGAGAACCTCGACTTCGAGGTCTTTACCGACGAAAAATGGCTCGAGTTTATCCTGGGCCAGCTCATTCAGAACAGCATTAAATATGCGCGCGAGGACGGCGCGAAGATCGTGTTTTCGGGCGCGTTGCTGGACGAGGGCCGGGCGAGCGAGCGCATTGAGCTTACCGTTGCCGATAACGGCTGCGGCGTGTGCGCGGCAGACCTGCCGCGCGTGTTCGAGAAGGGCTTTACCGGCGACAACGGCCGCACCACCAAGCGCGCAACGGGCATCGGCCTCTACCTGGTGGCGCGCCTGTGCTCCAAGATGGGCATCGACGTAACCGCGGCATCCGACCCCGGCGAAGGCTTTGTCGTAACGTTCGCCTTTTCGACCAACAAGTTCCAATACTTTGAGTAACGCATGCGGCAGACGTCCGCCCAAACAAAAAACGTGCAGCCCAAACAAAACGTGCCACCCCAAACGGGGCGGCACGCCATCTTTTATCAGCTAACTCGTTGAAGTATGGTGACGAAGGCGCAAGGCCGGGAGGGGTTATCTAAGCCGACATCCCGCAGCCGCGAAGCGGCGAGGACGTCGGCGTGATAACCCCGCAGGCCTTGCGCCGACGGGAAGGAACCTACTTCACGACCAAAATGTCGCAGTCCGTATTGCGCAGCAGGAACGTCGAAATCGAGCCCAGTAGCGCGTACTTAATTGAGGACAGGCCGCGGGCGCCGCAGAGCACCAGATCGGGCTTGACCACGTCGAGCATCTCATCCTTGAGCGTCTCGCGAATGCGGCCGGTACGAATCATGACCTCGACCTCGGGAATGTCAGGATTGGCCTTGGCCTCCTCGAGCTGCTTGGCGATGGAGTTGTTAAAGGCCTCCTCCAAGCCGTTGACCAGGTCGACCGGATAGGAACCGGCGCTCTCGAGCGCGGTGGAGTCGATGACGTGGCCGATGATTAGCTTGGCGCCGTTGTTCGCGGCGACCTTGATGGCGCGTGCGAGCACAAAATCCTGCTGCTCAGTACCGTCGAGTGAAACAAATACCTTGGTGTAGCCCTCGTTCATGGTTTCCTCCTTGGTCTATCGCACGGGCGCGGGGCTCGTGCGTCGGGCGGGCGCGGGTGCGTTGGCCGCCGGACACTTTATCTTGTTGCAGTTATACCCAAGGATTTCGGTTTGACCGCTCGCAATTCTGTGAACGGGCGAGTTTTTTGGTAAGGGTAGGCGCAGGCGCACCGCCAACGGTTGATAATGGGACATCGCCCGCATCGTCCGCAGAACATCTACCGGCGGGTGTCTAACGAGGGGGTCCCTTTGGATATTATCGAGCTTCTAAAATCTGCCTTCATGGGCCTGGTCGAGGGCATCACCGAATGGCTGCCCGTTTCGTCGACGGGTCACATGATCTTGGTGGACGAGTTCGTCAAGATGAACGTGAGCGAGACGTTCTGGAATATGTTCCTAGTCGTTATTCAGCTCGGCGCCATTTTGGCCGTCTGCGTCCTGTTCTTCTACGACCTTAACCCGTTTTCTCCCAGCAAGGGCAAGGAGGGCCGTCGCGATACCTGGGTGCTGTGGGGCAAGATTGTGCTCGGCTGCATTCCTGCGGCGGCGATCGGCCTGCCGCTCAACGACTGGATGGAGGAGCATTTCTACAATGCTCCCGTCGTGGCGCTGGCGCTCATTGTGTACGGAGTGCTGTTTATCGTGATCGAGAACTGGCGCGCGAGCAAGCGCGAGGAAATGGCCGTTGCCGGTTCGTTTGGTTCGCGTGCTGTGGTGTCGGGTGGACGTCCCGCCGGTGCGCACTTTGCGGCGTCCGCCGCGGCTACCGCCGAGGATGAGGACGATGACGATAACCTGGACTTTGGCTCCATCGCCACGCTCGAGGACCTGAGCTGGAAGACTGCGCTGGGTATCGGCTGCTTCCAGGTGCTTTCGCTGGTGCCTGGTACGTCTCGTTCCGGTTCTACCATCATCGGTGGCCTGCTTTTGGGCTGCACGCGTTCGGTGGCGTCTAAGTTCACGTTCTTCCTGGCTATTCCCGTTATGTTTGGCGCAAGTGCGCTCAAGCTGGTCAAGTACTTTATTAAGGGTGGTACTTTCGGCACCAACGAGATCGCCATCTTGGGCGTGGGCTGCGTTGTGGCCTTTGTGGTTTCGCTCATCGCCATCAAGTGGCTCATGGGCTTCGTTCGCCGTCACGACTTTAAGTGCTTCGGTGTTTACCGCATTGTCCTAGGCATCGTAGTGCTCGCATACTTCTTTGTTCTGGAGCCTATGCTCGGCCTGTAACTTGGTTGACGCTGCACGGCGACCGGAGCGACAACTTGTCATTCAAAGGGGGCGGCATGACCAAAAGGTCTATGCCGCCCCCTTTTCATGCCAATTTGTTCGCCCTGGCCGCCGCTCGCTGCTGCTGCCATGACATCGGCGGTTTCGTGATTGTCAATAGATTGGTTCAAAGTAACCTGACACCTTTGCACCAAATTCGCTGGGGTGGGCCTGACGGCGGCGCACGGAGTCGTGGTGTGATTTGCGTCGGTGTCCGCGCGGCTCGGTATACTGATACGGCTCAAACTATGGCGCTGCCCGCAGGCGCGCCGTCCGTCAGATGAGGAGTCGCCCATGACCCAGCCCTTGCCCTGGGAAAAGAACGCCGCGGTACCCGTGCCGCCCGCGCCGGAACCTGTGCCGCTCGATGCGTACGCCGCCCCCGCCGCGCCGGAACCCGAGCTCGTTCCGCTCGACATCTACGACGCCCCGGCTCCGGCGCCCAAGCCCGCCAAGCCGTTCGTCGATATCGATAGCCTGAACCCCGCCCAGCGCGAGGCGGTCCTGACCACTGAGGGCCCACTGCTGGTCCTTGCCGGTGCTGGCTCGGGCAAGACCCGCGTCCTGACCTTCCGCATCGCGCATATGCTTGGCGACCTGGGCGTTAAGCCCTGGCAGGTTCTGGCCATCACGTTTACCAACAAGGCCGCGGCCGAGATGCGCGAGCGTCTGGCAGCACTCATCCCCAGTGGCACCCGCGGCATGTGGGTGTGCACCTTCCACGCCATGTGCGTGCGCATGCTGCGCGAGGACGCCGACCTGCTGGGCTACACCGGTCAGTTCACCATCTATGACGACGATGACTCAAAGCGCATGGTGCGTGACATTATGCAGGCGCTCGGCATTGAGCAAAAGCAGTTCCCCATCAACATGGTCCGCAGCAAGATTAGCTCGGCCAAAAACGCCATGATTGGGCCCGAGGACATGCTCAAATCCGCCGACAGCCCCAACGACAAAAAAGCCGCACAGGTCTATATGGAGCTGGAGCGCCGCCTGCGCGCCGCCAACGCGATGGACTTCGACGATCTGCTCGTGCGTACGCTCGAGCTGCTGCGCACCCGCCCCGAGGTGCTCGACAAGTACCAGGAGCGCTTCCGCTACATTAGCGTCGACGAGTATCAGGACACCAACCACGTTCAGTACGAGATTGCCAACCTGCTGGCCGCCAAGTACCAAAATCTCATGGTCGTAGGCGACGATGACCAGTCCATTTATAGCTGGCGCGGCGCCGACATCACCAACATTCTGGACTTTGAGCAGGACTTTAAAAACTGCAAGACGGTCAAACTGGAGCAAAACTACCGTTCCACGGGCCATATCCTGAGCGCCGCCAACGCCGTGGTGCGCCACAACTCGCAGCGCAAGGACAAGCGCCTGTTTACGGCCGAGGGCGATGGCGAGAAGATCCAGGCCTTCCAGGCGAGCGATGAGCGTGACGAGGGCCGCTGGATTGCCGGCGAGATCGAGAAGCTGCATGCCAAGGGCACGAGCTACGACGATATCGCCGTGTTCTACCGCACCAACGCTCAGTCGCGTATTCTCGAAGATATGTTCCTGCGCGCGGGCGTGCCCTACAAGATCGTCGGCGGCACGCGATTCTTCGACCGTGCCGAGATCCGTGACGTCATGGCCTATCTCAAGATGATCGTGAACCCAGCCGACGAGATGAGCGTCAAGCGCGTCATCAACACGCCGCGTCGCGGCATCGGCTCCACCTCGATTCAAAAGATCGAGCAGCTGGCGCGCGACAACCGTTGTTCGTTCTTCCAGGCCTGCGAGATTGCGACAGCCGAGACGGGCATGTTTAGCGCCAAGGTGCGCAACGGCCTGTCGAGCTTTGTGGCGCTGGTGCGCGAGGGCCGTCGTATGGATGGCGAGCTCAAGGACGTCGTCGAGATGATTGTCGATAAGACGGGGCTGCTGCAGGCGTTTCGCGCCGAGGGCACCATGGAATCCGAGAGCCGCGCCGAGAACATCCAGGAATTCCTGGGCGTGGCCGCCGAATTTGAGGAGACGCACGAGGATATCGAGGGTACGCTCGAGAGCTTAGAGGAGCTGCGCGCGGCCGGTGTTGCCGACGTGCCTGCCGGCGCTGAGCCCGAGCCCGTTGTGGTGAGTGCGCCCGCGCCCGAGCCGGCTATTTTGTGAGAAAAT
>CABPCW010000072.1 GCA_902406155.1 uncultured Collinsella sp. | reverse complement strand
ATGTCTATTGTCAGCTTGGCGCCCGCTCGCTTTCGGCTGCTGCGGCGCGTCTGCCGCAGGTCGAGCCCTCGGCACCCACGCATGTGATCGGCCGCAACACGCGCGAGGCCATGCGTTCGGGCGTGGTTCTGGGCGAGGTGGCCCGCATCGACGGCATGCTCGACATGGTGCTCGCCGAGATGCGCGCGACCAAGGCCGCGGGGGAGGGCGACGTGCCCATCGTCATTACCGGCGACGATGCCGAGGCGCTCGCGTCGCTGGTCGGCCACAGCCTGACGGTAGACGACGCGCTGACGTTGCGAGGACTCGCCGAGCTCTACCGCATCAACCAAAAGCCCCGCCGCGTGTAAAAGTGAGGGCGCCGGTGGGACAAACGCCCCCCACCTTTCACCTGCTACAATGGGTCAAACTATTGCGATTACGGAGGTGTCTGCCATGTCGGACGATCTTCATCAAACTTCGTCAGGCAAGCGCCTGGACGTCATTAGCTGGGACGAGTTCTTTATGAGCGTGGCCATCGCCGCGCAGCGCCGCAGCAAGGACCCCAACACGCAGGTGGGTGCGTGCATCGCCAACACCAACCACCGTATCCTTTCGGTGGGCTACAACGGTACGCCCTCGGCGCTCAACGACGACTTTTTCCCGTGGGGTACGAGCGACGACCCGCTGCAGGACAAGCACAACTACGTGGTCCATGCCGAGGCCAACGCCGTGCTCAACTACCGTGGCTCGCTCAAGGACCTCGAGGGTTCCACGGTCTACGTCACGCTGTTCCCGTGCCACGACTGCGCCAAGATTTTGGCGCAGGTGGGTGTGGGCGAGGTTGTCTACCTGGACAACAAGTACGCCGACACCGACGACGGCCGCATCAGCCGCCGCATTCTCGACTCCTGCGGCATCAGCTACCGCCAGGTCATCGTCGATGTCCAGATTGGTACCGGGGAGCAGACTCAGCAGTAGCGCGTGCCAACGCCAGCTGGCGGCAAAACAGCCAAAAGAGACCCGTCCCAAATTGACTGCTCGTGAAAGTCGTGTCCGCACGCATGGCTGGCGCCTAAGCGGGTACATGGCTGTAGTAACATAGCCCCTGTCCGCGGGCGTGCCCGCGTTATTGTGAGAAAGGAGCCCCTGTGGCTGTTAACGAAGAGCTGCTTAAGAAGGTTCTTGAAGAGATTCGCCCCAACCTGCAGGCCGATGGCGGCGATATGGAGTATGTGGGCGTCGACGACGAGGGTGTTGTCAAGCTGGAGCTGCAGGGCGCCTGCGCCGGCTGCCCCATGAGCTCGCTAACCCTTTCCATGGGTATCGAGCGCATCCTGAAGGAGCATGTGCCCGGCGTTACCCGCGTTGAGCAGGTCAATGCTTCCGGCGAGGCCGAGGACCTGTACGACGAGTACGCGCCGTTCTAAGATGCGAAAGCTGCGGACGACATGCTCCGCATAGACGTTACGCCCAGATATGCGGCTGCGAGCGTAAGGCCCGCGGCCGCATTTGTATGTAGGGAGCAGGGGATCGATATGCTCAACGACCTCTACCATATGCTTGATCCCGTCGCGATCTCGGCGGGCCCCATCACCATCTACTGGTACGGCCTGGCCTATGTGGTCGGCGCCCTGCTTACGGCAGTCGTTATGTATCGCACGCAGCGCCGCTGGGGCTTTAACATCACGATTGACGACCTGACGAGCGTCGTGGTCGGTGTGGTCTTTGGCCTCATTATCGGTGCGCGCCTGTTCTACGTCATCTTTTACGGTGATGGCTACTACTGGGCGCATCCGCTCGAGATCTTTGCCACCAACGAAGGCGGCATGAGCTTTCACGGTGGCCTGGTCGGCGGCATTATCGGCGGCATCATCGTGTGCCGCATGTATAAGCTCGACGCCTGGACCATTGCCGACCTTGCCGTCATCGGCGCGCCGCTGGCCTTGTGCCTGGGCCGTTGTGCCAACTTTGTCAACGGTGAGCTGTGGGGCAAGCCGACCGATCTGCCATGGGGCGTGGTCTTTGGCGGGACTGCGGGCGAGATGCCGCGTCACCCCTCCCAGCTCTACGAGGCATTTCTTGAGGGCATCGTGCTCTTTTGCATTCTGCAGGTGCTCAGCCGCAAAAAGCCGCTGCTGCCCCAGGGCACGTTTATGGGCGTGTTTGTGATGGGTTACGGCATCGTCCGCTTCCTCGTCGAGTTCGTGCGCGTGCCCGATGCCCAGCTGGGCTATCTGCTGGGTGGCGTTATCACCATGGGCCAGCTGCTGAGTTTGCCGCTCGTGATCGCCGGCCTGGCGCTCATCATCTTCGCCCGTCGCCGCAACCAGCCCCAGCGCGTCTACCTCGACGCCTAACCAAAACCACCACAAAGGGGACAGGCACCTTTGTGGTGGTTCGCTGGGCAACGATGACAGAACCGTAACGTTTCCCCAGATAAAACCTGCCAAAATAAACCTGTCCCTTTTTGGCAGGTTTCTAGAAAGGCTTTCGGACTGTGAAGGATTCCGATCTCTCCACAACGGCTGCGCGCGACGCGGCCCGCATCGTCTGGTTTAAGCGCTACCCCGCCAAGCAGACGCTCATCGCATTTCTGCTCGCGCTGTTGGCGACCACGGCGTTTTCCATCGATCCCGCCCCGGTGTCGAGCAACGCAGTCTTGGCGATTGACCCCAAAGCCTCGGGCATGCTGTACGTGTGCTACGAGGTGCTCCTCTCGTTTGCCGGCCATACCGACGCGGTCATGCTGCTTGCGCTTGCCTGCCTGCTCACGCTGCCGTTTCGCTACGTGTTCTTTGGCCGTGGCGACACCTGGCGTCCATCGATCATTCTGCCGTCGCTGTTTTTCGCCATCTGCATGGTGTTCGGCCGTAGCTACGACCTCATCGACTCGGCCGAGATTGTTCTTGGCGACAAGGCCCGCATCATCTGCGCCTGGATTGGCGGCGCGGGCTGGATGCTCCTAGCGATCGTGGCCTTCTATCTGGCTTTTGAGTGTCTGGATTGGCTGAGCTCTCGGCGCATCCCGTTTTCCGAGGCGCACTTTGGCCGTATATGGCGTGTGGCTCACGCCGTGCTCTCGGTCCATCCCTTTGCCGGGCCCTTCCTGGTGCTTATGATCGCCTGGGCGCCCACGCTCATCGCTTCGCTGCCTGGCCTTTTTATGGGAGATACGGGCGCGCAGATTCGCCAGTGGTTCAACTATCCCAACGGCACGAGCGACTACCTGCGCCTACTCAACCCCAACGTGCTGCTCAACGGGCATCATCCTGTAGTGCACACGGCCATTATCGGCTCGTGCGTTCAGCTGGGGCTTTCGCTGTTCAACAGCGCTAACGCGGGCCTCATCATCTATACCTGCACTCAATTTGTCATCACGGCTGCCTGCATGGCCTATTCCATTTCGTCGCTGCGCAAACTGGGCGTGAGCCTGCCGGTCCGCGGCGTGATCTTGCTGTTCTTTGCGTTTATGCCCATGTTCTCCAACTACGCGGCCCTGCTCACCAAAGACGTGCTCTTTGCCGACGCGTTTTTGGTGCTGCTGGTACAGACCGTCAAGCTCGTGGCATGTGGCTTGCCCCGTCGTGATGCCAATGTCGACCGAGCGGGCGAGAAAGCCCCCGTGCTCTTTGCGCGCCACGACTGGCTGTTGCTTGCGCTGGCCGCCATGGGTTCCACGTTTTTGCGCAATGGCGGTCTGGTCTTTCCGTTGGCGGCCTGCGTGATTGCGGCGGCGTTTTGCGCATGGGATGTACATGTCGCTCGTCGTGCGGCTAAGCAGACGGGCACCGCGGTCTCATGCGCCACGCCGCGCTTCCGCTGGGTTGGCGTCCTCGCGGTGCTTGCACTCTGCCTTGCCTCTAATATGTACTTCACCAAGGTCTTTATGCCGGCGCACGACATTACGCCCAGCTCCAAGCGCGAAATCCTCTCGATTCCGTTTCAGCAGACCGCTCGTTTCGTCCAAAAGCACGACGGCCTCAACTCGGGCGTCAACCCTACGGTTAAGGAGGACGGCACCATCGTGGAGGCTCCTTGCGACGGCTTGGTGACCGACGAAGAGCGTGCCGTGATCGACTGTGTGCTCAAGTACGAGAATCTGGGCCGCCGCTACAACCCGGATAAGTCGGATGCCGTCAAAAATTGCTTTAACGAATACGCCTCGCAGGAGGACATCAAGGCCTATTTTGAGGTGTGGGCCCAGATGTTCAAAAAGGATCCCGAGTGCTATATCTCGGCGCTCATCAATAACTATTACGGCTACTTTTATCCGAGTGCCCGCGATGCGTGGGTCTACAGCACGGCGCGCAGTGCCGAGATTATGGCGCGCCCCGATAATCTCAAGTACTTCGACTTCCATCCGGTCGATAGCAAGGTTGTGCGCTGGTGCGACCACCTGATCAATCTGTACCGTGTGGCGGTGCAGCGCATCCCGTTTATTTCGCTCACCATGAGCTCGGCCACCTATGTGTGGATCATGATCGCTGTGGTGGTCTACCTGCTGCGTCGTCATTCATGGCGCGGTCTGGCCATTTGGTTGCCGCTGCTGGGCGTGCTTGCCGTGTGCCTGATCGGTCCCTGCAACGGTTCGACCTATATGCGCTACCTGTATCCGGTTATCGCCTGCATGCCCTTTGCCATCGGCGCCACCATCACTCGCAGCGACCTCCTCTGGTCCTAATTTGGTGCAAAGGGGACAGGTCGCTTTGCACCAAAGGATGGCATCATCACGACGCCTTCATTTTGGGGTTTATCTCGCAGGCCAGTAGGTATATCATAACGACGTTTGTTTATATTGCCCGAGCATCTGCGCTGGGCTTTAGGTCGAAACCGATAGGAGACACGTATGTCCGGACACTCTAAGTGGGCCACAACCAAGCATCGTAAGGGCGCGCAGGACGCCAAGCGTTCCGCCCTCTTCTCCAAGCTGAGCCGCAACATCACCGTTGCTGCCCGTCTCGGCGGTGACCCGCTGCCCGAGAACAACGCCAGCCTCGCCGCTGCCGTTGCTAAGGCCAAGGCTCAGTCCATGCCCAAGGACAAGATCAAGTCCGCTATCGACAAGGCCTTTGGTTCGGGTGCCGATGCCGCCGTCTACGAGAACATCGTGTACGAGGGCTATGGTCCCGCCGGTGTCGCCGTCTATGTTGACTGCCTGACCGACAACCGCAACCGTACTGCCGCCGATGTCCGTTCCGCCTTCTCCCACGCTGGTGGCAACCTGGGCACCTCCGGCTCCGTCGCCTTCCAGTTTGAGCGCAAGGGCCAGATCGTCGTCGCCAAGGAGATCCTGGACGAGAACGCCAAGAAGGAGACCATGATCGCCAACGGTGCTGCCGGTGACGAGGATGAGTTCATGATGGCCATCGCCGAGGCCGGTGGCGAGGACTACGAGGACGCCGGCGAGGAGTGGATCGTCTGGACCGCTGCCAACGACGTCATGGCTGTCTCCAAGGCACTCGAGGAGCAGGGCGTCCAGGTCAAGGGCTCCGAGACCACCATGGTTCCGACCACCCCGACCGAGGTCTCCGGTACCGACGCCAAGAAGGTTCAGCGCCTCATCGATCGCCTCGAGGAGCTCGACGACGTCCAGGACGTCTACAGCACCATGGATATGACCGACGAGGTCATCGCTGCCCTCGAGGAGGAGTAGCGCCCGCGCGGGTTAAGCCGCGCATATCTGGGCATAATGAAACGAGCATGCAAGCCTCGTGGAATAGATGAGCCGGATCCGCGTGCGTACAGCACCGGACCCGGCTCTTTTATAATGATGCGAATTGTTTTGCATTCTGTGGATCGAGATTTGAAGGGAGCGCCGCATGCGCGTGCTCAAACGAGCCCTAGCGATCGTGTATCTTGCCGCCGCCATCGTGGCGCTGGGTACGCTTGTCTGCCAGTTCTGGGGACCGTATACGTATCGCTTTATGCTGCTATTGCGTGACAACATGCCTCGCGTCGTCGTTACGGTGTGCGCCGCCATCGTGGCGCTTGGCGTGCTGGCGGTCTTCTTCCGCCTGATGTTTGCTCGCCGCGAGCCGTCCTGCGTGCATCCGGCGGGGGAGCGCAATATCGAGGTTACGCTCGCAGCGCTTTCCTCGTGCGCCCGTGCCGCGGCGGAGTGCGATGATCGCGTGATGGTTGAGCATATCGAGGCGCGCGTTCAAGGCTCCGACGAGTCGCGCGTTCGTTTTAAGGTCGAGGCCATCGCGCTCGATGATAAAGACGTCGCCTCTCTTGCCACCGCGATGCAGCAGCGCATCGAGAAAGCCTGCGACACCATGCTCGGCACGCCGGGCACGACCGCGCGCGTCCGTTTTTTGCCGTCCAAGACTACCGTCCAGACCGTGGAGGTTTCCGGTGAGTGATACCAACCAAGACAAGACCGCCCGCACGCCGCGCCTGACGATCGACCAGAACGCTACGCCGGCAGGCGAGTCCGCCGACACCAAGCCCGAGGCCGGCGAGCAGCACGACAGCGCCGCTAATGACTTTGACGAGGCCATGGGTCTCATCAAAGGTACGGGCGCTGCTATCTGGAGCTACGCCGTGCGCCACCCCAACACTACGCTCGGTGCCGTGGCAGGCTTTATCCTCGCCGTGCTGGTACTTACATTGGGCCTGTGGGACACGCTCGTCATCGCATTCTTTGTGTTGATCGGCGCCGTGATCGGCCAGATTCGCGACGGCGAGAACGGTATCGTCAACTTCTTCGGCCGTCTGTTTAGCGGCCGCTAATACGTATTCGACTGTCGCATCCGCGGCAGGCATAAGGAGGAACCATGGCTTTTAACACGAAGGTCGATGTGGCCGATACCGAGCTCGAGGCGAACGAGGCCGTCGCCGCCGAGGCGGAGGACGTAACGCTCGAGGACGAGACGCTCGTCGAGGCCGAGTCCAAAGACGAGGCGGACGAGGACGACGAGGAGGCGGACGAGTCCGAGGACTCGCTGACCTATTCCAACGGCGTGATCGAGAAGATCGTCGCCATGGCCACCCGCGAGGTGCCGCACGTTCTGGGCATGAAGGGTAACCTTATGCACTTTGTGCAGGAGCAGTTTGGTGCCGAGAACCTGACCAAGGGCGTGACGGTCGAGGTCACCGACGACAACCGCGTGGTCGTCAACATCTCGGTCATCATCGAGTATGGCGCCTATGCGCCTGCGATCTTTGACGACGTTAAGGCGCGCGTCACCGAGCGCCTGGCCGCGATGACCGGCCTTGAGGTGGCAGGCGTCAACCTGCGCATCGAGGATGTCATCACCCCCGAGGAGTACGAGCACCGCACCAGCCAGCACGAGTAACCTACCAAAAAGGGACAGGTTTGTTTTGGCAGGTTTTATCTGCGTAAACGTCAAACGGCCGGTCGCGCATGTAAAAGCGCGGCCGGCCGTTTTCTATATGCCTTCGATGCGGTCATACCGCTCGTCTAACTAAGGGTTGCAATCTTCGCGTTCCGCGTTACCCTAATGGGCGCATTGTTTCCAAATTGTTAACGAGGGGTTGCCGTAATGGCCGACGAACACGAGACCGAAAGCAAGGCATGGGCGATTGAGGCCGCTGCGGCAGAGGCGGCGTCGCGTGCTGCCGAGGAAGTGCATCGTCCTCCCGTAGTGCCGATGGAGCGCGTGGTCGATCGCGATGTTATTGAGCAAGGCGAGCGCGCCGGCCGCAAGCGCAGCCAGGAGCCAGGCTTTCCGCGCTTTTTTGCCGAGCTCAATCTGGGCCTGATCCTCACGGCGTTCGCCATCGTGGCCTTTAAAACCCCCAATCACTTTGCCTTCGGCGGCACCTCGGGCGTGTCGGTCATTCTTTCCACGCTGTTCCCGACTCTGCCCGTCGGCGTCTTTATGTGGATTATCAACGCGGTCCTGGTCGTTCTGGGCTTTATCTTTTTGGAGCGCAAGGCAATCCTTTGGAGCGTCTTTGCCTCGTTTGCGCTTTCGGCCTACGTCTCGCTGTTTGAGCTCTTCATTCCGACCGATGTCTCTCTGACGGGTGATATGTGGCTCGACCTGTGCTTTGCCGTCATCTTGCCGGCGCTCGGCAGCGCTATTGTCTTTGACATCGGCGCCTCGACGGGTGGCACGGACATTCTTGCCATGATCCTCAAACGCCGCACCACGCTTGAGATTGGCCGCGCGCTGCTGCTGGTCGATATCGGCATCGTAACCATCGCGGCTTTCCTGTATGGCCCGCGCGTTGGCCTGTACTGCGTGCTTGGCCTGTTTGCCAAGACGCTCGTGGTCGATAAGGCTATCGAGAGCATTCACCTTCGTAAGGTCTGCACGATTATTTGCGCCGAACCGCGCAAAGTCGAGGAGTTTATCGTCAAGCATCTCAACCGCACGGCAACGATCAGCCGTGGCTACGGCGCCTTCTCGGGCAAGTGCGTCACGGTGATCATGAGCGTGCTGAGCCGTCGCGAGGCAGTGCAACTGCGTCGCTATACCCGCGAGATTGACCCTGGCGCCTTCATCACCATCGTCGATAGCTCCGAAATCGTCGGCAAGGGCTTCCGCGGCACGAACTAGCGCGGACGCACCCTTCGAATCATTGAATAAGGCCGGCTACGTTGCAAATCGGCCATCTTGGGGTATTTGTCCCCACATTGGGCGATAATGATGCTAAAGACATCGTTTGCGATCCAGGTGATTCGCTCTAGATACGAAGGGATGATTTCGATGTTCTGTTCGCAGTGTGGCGCCCCCATGGGTGATAACGACAAGTTCTGCGGCGTGTGCGGTGCCCCTAATACCGAGGTCAAGGCCGCCGGCCCCGCTCCGCAAGCTCAACCTCAGCCGCAGGGTCAGCCGTTTGCCCAACCGCAGCCGCAGCCGTTCGTTGCGCCCCAGCCGGCTATGAGCGTGCCCAAGGGCTGCATGGCGCAGGCCTTCAACGACATGATTAAGGTTCCCGGCGCCCTGGTTCGCGTATGTCAGATTGCCTTTTTGCCGGCGCTGATCTGCGTCGTGTCGGTGCTGGTGCTGTTTATCCCCGTTATCGGTGGCATCGCGGCGGCCATTGGCTTTTTGCTCGCTTACGTGGCAAGCGTGTGCGGCGCTGGCTTTGCTATCGAGTGGGGTCGCGACCTGTCGCTCAAGGACGATAACGGCATGGAGCGTCCGCTGCTGCGCTCGACCTCCTTTGGACTGGGCATCTTCTCGTCTGTCATTACGAACGTGCTCGGGTTCGTGGCCATTATTCCAGTGATTGGCGTGGTGTTCTCGGTGCTTGAGAGCGCTGTGATCGGTGCTGTCGGTTCGTACTATTACTTCGGTTCGAGCGGCCTCGAGGGCGCACTCATCGGGTCGATGGGTCTGCTTGTCTTTGCCATGATCGTATCGGCGGTGTTGGGCATCTTCTTTAAGATGTTTGGCGATGCCGCTGTGATGCACTTTGCAGTCGCCGGCCGCGTGGAAAGCGCGTTTTCGCTCGAGAAGGTTTGGAAGTCCTATAAGGCCAACCTGGGCAAGTTGTTCTGCGCATCGATTCTCCCCGAGTTTTTGACGGGCATTGTTTCCAATATCATCACCTGGATTTTCACCGCCATCTTTGGTTTTGTTGCCGCGCTGGGCATTAGCAGCTATGGCTACTACGGCTACTATTCTCGTCCTTCGGGTCTTGAGGCAATCATCGAGGGTGGCGGCATTACGCTCATCCTGTTCCTGATGATCATCGCCTTTGTCACCGTGTTCCTGAATGTGTTTGGCACGATGCTCAAATATCGTGCCGTTGGCTACTGGGCCGCGCGCCATGCCAGCGGGTGGGCCGATGAGGATACCGATGATGTCCTGACGTTTGTGCTCCCGGGTGAGAAGAAGCCTGCTCCTGCGGGGTTCAATCCCACGGCCGCCACTGGTGCTGCACCTGCCCCGGCACCCGCGCCTGCACCTGCTCCGGCACCTGCCCCGGCACCTGCCCCGGCA
>CABPCW010000071.1 GCA_902406155.1 uncultured Collinsella sp. | reverse complement strand
CGACGGCACCGGCGTCGTCAAGGCCGAGCTTGTGTATCCCCAGGCGGTGGGCGTGCGCATGGGCACCTGCCCGTTCCCGGCGCGTGACTCGTATAGCTACTCGTCAATCGCCGCGGCGCTGCATGCCGAGTCCGAGGACCGTGCCGCCGAGGCGCGCGTGCCCATGGACGAGGCAGGCGATGATGCGGAGTCGGATGGCTCGGAGATGGCGGATGCAGACGTGGCCGCTGTCGAGCCCGCCGGCAACCCCATGGCGTTGGGCTCGGCCTTCCACGCTGCCTGCCAGTGGCTCATCGAGATGGGTGCCGATGCGCTGCCCGCCGCGCGTGCCGATGCACTGGCGCGCCAGTGGCGCCTGACGCCGGAGCAGCGCGAACGCTTCGACGTTGCTCTGGACCGCTGGCTCAAGTCGGCTGTTCGTGCCGACCTGCTCGCGTGGCCGTGCGTTCGCGCCGAGGTGCCGTTCTTTTCGCTGGGCTGCGAGGACGAGGACATCGCTCGCTACGGTGCATATGCCGAAGGCGCCATCGACGCTTTGGCGACGAACCCGGCGGATTCGTCACGCGCGCTGGTCATCGACTACAAGACCGGCGGCACACCGGACGAGACGCCGGAGCAGCTGCAGGAGAAGCACGCCCTGCAGGCGCGCGTCTACGCTGATGTTCTACACAAGGCGGGCTTTGAGGCCGTGACCGTCAAGTTCGTCCGCGTGGAACAGGCCGATCCGACCATCTTCGTCGAACCTGCCGAGCCCCAAGTAGTCATCTACAATCTCTAGCCCTCAGATAACTTGCGGTGGAATAGTTCCTGTATTGCGGCCCAGGCGGCCTAAGCGGGAGCTATTCCACCGCAACTGCAAGAGGAGCCGTGTTGGTTTGGCTAGGTTCGAGTGCTGTCCGCGCCGTGCGGTAAAATCGTTCAGTCAGAACACGAACCCGCATCGGAGCTCATCACATGGCATTCGTCCATCTGCACAATCACACTGTTTTCTCCATGCTCGACGGCGCAACCCGTATCCAGGATATGGTCAACCGCGCCGTAGAGCTGGGCATGCCCGCCGTCGCCATTACCGACCACGGCTACATGTATGGCGTGCCCGATCTGGCGCTGGCCTGCGACGCCGTTAACCACAACACGCCCGAGTACAAAACCTGGAGCCACGACAAGGCCTTCTTGGAAAAGGACCGCCGCGACGAGCTGGTGGAGCCCGATCCCGAGGAAAACCCGCGCGAGCATGCCCAGTATGTGAAGGACATGGCCATGTGGGACGAGAAGGGCAACATCGACGAGCTCAAGCCGCCTCTGGTCATCAAGCCCATTTTTGGCTGCGAGGTTTACTTTACGCCGGACGAGACGCTCGCTCGCGACCATAAGCCCGAGCTCTACCACATGATCCTTCTGGCCAAGGACCAGGAGGGCTACGTCAACCTGATGCAGACTGTCTCCGAGGCCGCCGTGCAGGGCTTTTACTACAAGCCGCGTGTGACGCTCGACAACCTGCGCCGCCATGCCAAGGGCATGATCTGCACGAGCGCCTGCATCGCGGGCATCATCCCCAAATACATCGACCGCGGTGACATGGAGGGCGCCATCAAGTGGGCCGAGACCTTCCGCGACACCTTTGACCCCGGCGACTTTTATATCGAGATCCAGGAACACGGCATTACCACCGACAACGGCCTGACCGACGAGCAGATGGACCGCACGCTCATCGACATCGCCAAGCAGGTGGGCGTCAAGGTCATCGCCACCAACGACTTCCACTACCTGCGCCGCGAGGACGCGCCGGTGCAGGACGTCATCATGTGCATCGGCATGAACGCCAAGGTCGACGACCCCAACCGCATGCGCATGACCGGCTCGGAGTTTTACATGAAGACCGAGGAGGAGATGCGGGCGATGTTCCCGTATTGCCCTGAGGCCTGCGACAACACGCTCGAGATCGCCGACAAGTGCTACGTTGAGCTGGACTGGGACTCCATCATCCTGCCGCGCTTCCCGTTGCTCGATCCCGGCGAGACGCACGAGAGCCAGTTCCGCCGCGAGTGCGAGAAGGGCCTGCGCCAGCACTACGGTGACGACTGGGCCACGCGCGAGATCGGTGGCGTCAACATCAAAGAGCGCTTTGAGTACGAATACAAGGTCATCTGCGACAAGGGCTTTGCCGCCTACTTTTTGATCGTCGCCGAGTACGTGCAATGGGCCAAGGACAACGGCATCGGCGTCGGCCCCGGCCGAGGCTCGGCCGCCGGCGCTATCGTCGCCTACGCCATGAACATCACCGCGTTCGACCCGCTCGAGAACGGTCTGATGTTCGAGAGGTTCCTGTCCCCGCAGCGTACCGAGATGCCCGATATCGATATGGACTTCGACGATGAGCGGCGCCTCGAGGTCGTGGAGCACGTTCGCCAGCTCTACGGCCCCGAGAAGGTCACCCACGTCATCACCTACTCGACCATTAAGGCCAAGCAGGCTATTAACGACGCCGCGCGCGTCCTGGACTACCCGGTCTACATGGGCCAGCGCCTGTCCAAGATGGTCTCGAGCGATCCCAAGGTCAAGCTCAAGCAGGTGCTCGAAAAGCAACCCGGCAAAGAGGATCTGTTTAACCCCGATTTTGCCGAGGCCTATAAAAAGGACGACGACGCCCGCCGCATCATCGACACGGCGCTCTCGATTGAGGGCCTTACCCGTGGCGAGGGTGTGCACGCGTGCGCCGTTCTGATCTGCCGCGACCCCGTCAACGAGCACGTACCCACCAAGCTCGACACCAAGGGCGGCGTCGAGATTACCCAGTACGAGGGTCATACCGTTGCCGACATGGGCCTGCTCAAGATGGACTTCTTGGGCCTGCGCACGCTGACGGTTATCTCTAAGGCCAAGGCAAACATCAAAAAGAACTTCGGCATCGACATCAAAGAGGAAGAGATCCCCTTTGACGACCCCGAGATCTTTAAGCTCATGGGCTCCGGCCATACCGCCGGCGTCTTCCAGGTCGAGTCCGCCGGCATGACGGCCACGATCAAGAACATGAAGCCCACCGAGTACAAGCACGTCGTGGCATTGATCGCTCTGTACCGCCCGGGCCCGCTGGGCGCCGGCATGGTCTCGTCCTACATCAACCGTATGAACGGCAAGGAGCCGGCCGTCTCCTACGACGACCGCCTGGACGACATCCTGGGCGAAACCTACGGCACCATGGTCTACCAGGAACAGGTTATGCTCATCTCCGTCGAGATGTGCGGCTTCTCCAAGGGAGAATCGGACTCGCGTATCCGTAAGCCCGTGGCTAAGAAAAAGATTAAGCTGCTCACGTCGACGGTGCTGCACTGGGAGGATGGCTCGGACGAGACCACCTACGACCACTGGATGAACGGCGCTATCAAGAACAACTACACGCGCGAGGTCGCCCAGAAGATTTGGGACGATGTTCTCGAGTTCGCATCCTACGCCTTCAACAAGTCGCACTCCGCCGGCTACGCCATCCTGGTTATGCAGACGGCGTGGCTCAAGGCGCACTATCCGCACGAGTACATGGCGGCCGTTCTGACGTCCTATACGGGCAAGACCGACAAGATCGTTCACTACGTCTCGGCGTGCCGTCACGACGGCATCCCCGTGCTGTCGCCAGATGTCAACGAGTCCGGTACCGAGTTCACGGCTACCAAGGAGGGCGTGCGCTTTGGTCTGGCCGGCATCCGCGGCGTGGGCACCGGCGTGGCGCAGGCGATTATCGCCGAGCGCGAGGCGGGCGGTCCGTTTAAGACGCTGCACGACTTTGTCGAGCGCGTGGACTCGAGCCAGGCCAACCGTCGCGTGATCGAATCGCTCATCAAGGCAGGCGCCTTCGACTCCACGGGGTATCCGCGTCGCCAGATGATGCACTTTGTGGACAAGAACAACCCCGAGAACATCATCGACGCCGCGGTAAAGCGCCAGAAGGACCGCGCGAGCGGCCAGACCTCGTTCTTCGATATGTTTGGCGACGTTGAGGGCTCGGGCTTTGAGGTGAGCGTGCCCGATCCGGACGGCCAGGAATGGGACCGACACCTCAAGCTGAGCCAGGAGAAAGAGGTTCTGGGCATCTATGTCTCGGACCACCCGCTGCGCCCGTTTGAGTATGCACTAGCCAAGGCGCGTGACTTCTCGTTCTCGCAGATCGACACCGGCTACGAAGTTCAGAATCCTACGGGCGGCACCATCAACCAGGAGATTCCCGAGGGCAAGGCGCTGTGGTGGGCCGGCATGGTCTCGAGCGTGTCCAAGCGCGTGACCAAAAACGGTGACCCCATGGGCATCGTGCAGCTCGAGGACATGGAAGGCGAGGCCACCGTCGTCGTGTTCCCCAAGACCTATAAAGAGGCCGAGGGGTACCTGTACGGCGAGGTCGATCCCGAGACCGGCGCGCAGCTGTCCGATGCCTTTGTGCGCATTAAGGGCAAACTCGAGCGCTCGGACCGCGGCGACCAGATCATCGCGCAGGAGATCGTGCCGCTCGAGCTTAACGAGGAGAACAACAAGCCCAAGGTGTTTGAGGTCATGGTGCCCAACAGCCGCTTTAGCCAGGGCAATATGGCGCGCCTGGCCACGGTGCTCACCGCTAACCCGGGCGGCGACCGCGTGGAGATCTTTATCGAGCAGGTGGACGGGCGCGTGCTGCGTGCCGAGGTACCTGCCAAGGTCAACGCGCGTTCGATTCCGCTGCTGGCCGAGGCCAAGGCTATCGTGGGTAACCAAGGCAGAGTGACGGTGATCTAAGGGCGACCTTGCTGGTCCGCGCGAGATTGGAGGAAGTGATGGCACAGGGGACGTTTGTGCAGGCGCTCCGGAAAGAGGCGGCGCTGAGCGGCACCTTTATGAAGGGCCGCTCGCTCATGCTCAACGGTGCCGTGCTGTCGATTGAGGACAGTGGCTCGCGCTTCTCCAAAAACGTGACGGTTGAGGGCTCGGTGCGCGGCTCGCGCGGCGAACTGTACAAGACGCACGTGGCGCTCGATATGGACGAGCACGAGGTGATCGACTACGACTGCGATTGCCCCGCTGCCTATCGCTATCCCGGCATGTGCAAGCACGCCATTGCCACGGCGCTCGCGTATCTGGACGCGAGCGGCACCGAGTCCGTCGAGGGGCTGCGCACGCCGGTTCGCACGTTTACGGCGCAGCCGAAACAGCCCGCGCGCACCGCGCCCAAAGCGCCGGCCGTCAACCCCAACTTTCCCTTTCCGGCGCCTGTCCCCACGAGCCCCAGTCTCATGGCGGCGCTCTCCGATCTTTCGGACGCGCGCATGGATGAGCTGGCGAGCATGCGCCGCAAGCTTGCCGGTGCCGTTGACCCCGATGCTCCCAAGGCAGTGTTGGAGCCCTCGTTGGTGCCGTACTACAATCCGCTGTTCGCCGACCGCTTTAGCTGGGCGCTCGAGTTCCGCATTCGCTGCGGTTCGGTGTCCTACGTGGTCAAGGATATTGACGGCATGGCCGACGCCTATGTCCGAGGCGGCACCTTCTCGTACGGCAAGAAGCTCACATTTGTCCATACACCCGAAGCCTTCGAAGACGTGTCGACAAAGCTGCTCAACCTTGTTGTGACGACAGTCGCCTATCTCGATGACATCACAAGCTCGCGTTCGGCGTCGTACGACTTTGCCCGCAGCGGTTTTGTCGCCGAGCGTCAGTTGCCGCTGTCCGAGCATAGCATCGTATATGTGCTGGACCTGCTGCGCGGTCAGACCATCTCCTTTGAGCCCGCCTGGTCGCGGGGGACGACAACGCATCGCGCCTATGACGTGGCGGTTGAGATGCCTCCGGAAGGGGAGGACGAGGCGCTGTCTAAGCGCCCACCGCTCCTTGCCGCCAAAATCGCGCCGGCGGCCGGTGGTAGCTACGATCTGCGCCTGCCGGCCGATGCATACTGCTTTGCTTCGGGCGACGTTGCCTATCTGGTCGACACCCGCCGTGCGCGCCGCACCGATGTGGCGTTTGCCCAGCATGCGGCGCCGTTCCTATCGCGCTTGCTGCCCTGTCGCACGCCGGTCCATATCGCCGCCGACCAGGTGGGGGAGTTCTGTCGTATGGCGCTGCCCATTTTGCGCGACTACACCGACCTTACCGCGCCCGCTGCGCTCGATACCGTGGCGCCCGAGCCGAGCTTTGCTATGGCGATTGGCGTCGACGATGGGCTCGTGACCTGCAAAATTACGGTTACCTACGGCGACTGGTCGACAGATCTCTTTAGCCTGGGCGCTCCGGGCAGCCCCTTCGAAGAGCGGCGCCCGGGCGTGCCGCCGCGCGACGAGGTGGCAGAGTTTCGCGTTATGGACACGGCGGCCCTGTATTTCGACTTTTACGAGGGCGGCCTGGCGTTTGAGGAACGCGATGACGAGAGCCTGTTCCACTTGCTGACCGAGGGTCTGTCTGCCCTGTCCGAGCTGGGCGAGGTTATGCTCAGCGACCGCCTGCGCCAGGTCTCGGTCCGCCCTGCGCCCAAGCTTTCGGTGCGTGCGACTGTCAAGAGTAACCTGCTCGGCGTCGAACTGGGCGCAAGCGGGCTTTCGGCGGCAGACCTTGCCATCTATCTGGACTCCTACAAGCGCCACCAGACGTTTGCGCGTCTCACGTCGGGCGACATCGTTCGCCTGGACGAGGGCGCTCGTGCCGCGTTTGGCCTTGCCGAGGACTTGGGCGTCGATGCCGTCGACTTGCTCGACGGCGTGTCGCTTCCCGCGTCGAGTACCCTGTTCGTCGACAGCATGCTTGCGCGCACGCCTGCGCTCGAAGCCGATCGCGACGCTGCATTCCGTCGCACCGTCGAGCGCCTGGACACGCTCGGCAAGATGGACTTTACGGTGCCCGCTTCGCTCAAGGCCACACTGCGTGGCTATCAGGTCGACGGCTACCAGTGGCTCGGCTCGCTCGAGCACCTGGGCCTCGGCGGCATCTTGGCCGACGATATGGGCCTGGGCAAAACGCTGCAGATGATCGCACATATCCTGGCGCGCGTGGAGGCGGGGGACACCAAGCCCACGCTCGTGGTATGCCCGGCCTCACTCGTGTACAACTGGGCTGCCGAGCTGGAGCGCTTTGCCCCGTCGCTCGATGTGTGCGCCATTGTGGGCGCCAAGGCTCAACGCCGCGTGCAGATCGCCGGCGTGGCCGAGCACAACGTGGTCGTGACGTCGTATGACCTTATGCGGCGCGATATCGACGAGTATGCCGAGCAGGACTTTGCCCGCGTTGTGCTCGACGAGGCCCAGTACATTAAAAACCCGCTCACGCAGGTGGCGCGCGCCGCCAAGCGCCTGCCGGCCGGTGTGCGCTTTGCCCTGACGGGTACGCCCATCGAAAACCGCTTGTCCGAGCTTTGGAGCATCTTCGACTTTTTGATGCCGGGCTTGCTTGGCACGCGCGAGTCGTTTGCCAAGCGCTTCGAAAGCCCGGTCGAGCACGCCGAGGGGGACAGCGCCGCTCGCCTGCAGGCGCTCGTGTCGCCGTTTGTGCTGCGCCGTGTCAAGGAAGACGTGGTGGCCGACCTGCCTGAGAAGATCGAGGACACCGTCATGGCACAGCTCGCCGGCGAGCAGCGCAAGCTCTACCTGGCCAACCAGGACCGCATCGCCCAGCAGGTGCAGCACCGCGAGGCTGGGGAGTTTAAGAAAGACAAGCTCAAGGTGCTCGCCGAGCTCACCAAGCTGCGCCAGATCTGCTGCGACCCGCGTCTACACTACGAGGATTACAAGGCGGGGAGCGCCAAGCTCGATACGTGTATGGAGCTCGTGCACGGCGCACTCGACGGCGGGCATCGCATCCTGTTGTTCAGCCAGTTTACGGGTATGCTCGATATCATCGGTAAGCGCTTGGCCAAGGAGGACATCGCCTTCCTTAAGCTCACGGGCGCTTCGTCTAAGGAGAGCCGCGCCAAGATGGTCGCGCAGTTCCAAGCGGGCGAGGTTCCGGTCTTTTTGATTTCGCTCAAGGCGGGCGGCGTGGGCCTTAACCTGACGGCGGCCGACGTGGTCATCCACTACGACCCGTGGTGGAACGTGGCAGCGCAGGACCAGGCGACCGACCGCGCGCACCGTATTGGCCAGCAACATACCGTGACCGTGTACAAGCTCATCGCCAAGGACACGATCGAGGAGCGCATTATGCAGATGCAGGAGTCCAAGCGCGACCTGGTCAACAGCGTGCTCGGCGGCGACGGCATCTCGTCGGCGCTGTTTACCCGCGAAGATGTTCTGGCGCTGCTGGGCGGCGACGGGCGCTAACCCGCTCGGGTGGGGCCGCCAGGGCGGATAGCGCACGCTGCCCCATCGTCCCCGCCCGTTATGTGTTCGTTTGCAATGCCGTGGATGGTTTGTCTGCCTTTGGGCATAAGAACCATAAAGAACATTGGCACGTCAGCAAAGGAGAACATCATGGCGAAATTCTTTAAGGACCCCGACGGTAAGCTCATTGCCGCCCTTGGCAACGACGTTGCAACCCCTGCCGGTTGCACGGAACTGACCGCAAACACTGAGGACGCGGCGCACGAGAAGCACGTGCCTGTTGTCGAGACCGAGCGCGACGGTCACGTGATTCGCGCACGCGTTGGCTCGGTCGAGCACCCCAGCCTGCCCGAGCACTATATCGAGTGGATCGCCCTTGAGGCCGAGGGCCGCTTAGAGGTCCATTACCTTGAGCCCGGCATGAAGCCCGCGACGTTTTTTGCCGGCGGTTCCAAGACCGGTACCGTCTATGCCTACTGCAACCTGCACGGGCTGTGGTCCGCGACGTTCTAGGAGCGCGCCCCCGCTCGGGGTATCATAGCTAGCATATGCACATGCGAGCGCCGACTGCATCATGCGGCCGGCGCTTTTACTACGATTTCGATGGTTTACGACGGAAAGGGCTGAGCCATGAAGCTCGCGCTTGCACAGATCGATATGCGCCTGGGTGATATTGAGGGCATTTGCGGCCGCATCGAGGACCAGGCTCGTCTGGCCCACGAGCGCGGGGCGCGCGTGCTGTGCGTTCCGGCTCCGCTCTTTATGGGCGCCATGCCCGGTGGCCTGGTGGGCGCTGCCGACTTTGAGCACGACATGCTTGCCGGCTTGACTGGTGTCGCCGAGCGCATCCAGGAGCTTGACATGATCTGCATCGTGCCCGCGGCGGTTTCGTTTGAGGGTCAGCCGCTGCTCGACTACATGATGCTCAAGGACGGTCATGTGGTGCCGGCGCGTTCGAGCATTGCCCTGCAGCGTGGCGAGAACAACGACACGCGTTGGGCGCCGCCGGTGTTCGACGTGGACGGCGTGCGCATCGCCGTGATTTTTGACTTGGACCGCGAACTCGAGATGTTGCCGACCGGTGTTGACCTCATTGCGTATTTCCAATTCAATGCGTTTGACATGACCGACCGCGAGACTGCCGCCATTGCCGCCGTTCGCAGCGGCGCCTACCGCAAGATCGCATCCAAGCGCAGCGTGTGGTTTGCCTGTATGGCGCCGGTCGGTGCCTATGACGAGTCGGTGTATACCGGCGGTTCGTTTGTGCTCGACGACTGCGGTCGCGTGGTGGCCCAAGCGCCGTGTTTTGAGGAGAGCCTGCTGGTTCAGGAGATTCAGCGCGGCGTGATGCTCGATGCCCTGGAAGATCACGAACTGCCCGAGTTCCGTTCCGAGGAGTGGCTGTGGCAGGCGCTGGTGCTCGCCGTGCGCGACAACGCCCGGGCCCACGGTGCGTCGCGCGCCGTGGTGGCACTCGAGGGCGACTTGCCGTCGTCCCTGCTGGCGGCGCTGGCCGTCGACGCTCTGGGCCCACGTAATGTGATTGGCCTGGTGCTGGGGCGCAACCGCATCTTTACGCCGGCGCAGGAGGAGGCCGAGGCTGCTCGCTGTGCCGCCGTTCGCGCCATTGCCGAGCGCCTGCATATTCGCACGGTTGAGCGCGATGCGCCGGATGCCGC
>CABPCW010000070.1 GCA_902406155.1 uncultured Collinsella sp. | reverse complement strand
GTCTGCTCCGGCGGCCCGATGCTGGCAGGCCGCTACGGCGGCGAGGTGCTCACTGCAGAAAAGCTGATACTAAAGTTTGTGTGCCGCCCCTTTTTGGGGCGGCACGTTTTGTATGGGGGCTGGTTGGGACGGCATCGTTCATGGGTGGGGTACACTGGGTAGCGTTGGTTATTCGTTTCCTCTTGTGAGGTGTTGGTTATGGGTAAGAAGTCTCGGGCTCGGTTTGCTGCGGCGGGGACTCGCAAGGATCCTGGTCGTCGGGTTGCCGAGGGCAAAAAGGCCGATCGTGCCGAGAAGGACAAGAGGGTCGGTGCGCATGCTCATCCTGAGTGGGCGCCTCATTTGAATACGGCGAGTGAAGACCTGACCGCCAAACTATTTACGATGGTCGAGGTCATCTTGGGCGTGGTGCCCGTGGTGGTCATTGGTCTGTTCCTGGCCTCTAAGGATGCCACGAGTGTGGATAAGCTCACCGATGTCTTTTCTCAGGACCCCTCGATGGTGGTTACGTTTATCTCTGCGTGCCTGCAGCCGTTTGTGGCGTACATGCTGTACATGATCTATCGCAAGTACTGCGAGGGCGATGCGGGCTTTGCCGCCGGCAACCTGATCGGCCTCTTGTGCTCCGAGATTTTGCTGCTCAATATTCCCGGCGTCATCGGCATAGGCATCTTGTTGTGGCGCGTGTGGCGCAACGTTGCTCCGCATTTCGAGAGCTGGCTGTTTGAGCGCCGCGCAATGGGCGTGCTGGTCGACATCGCGGGCTCGCTCGTGATTCTAGCCTTGGCGTTTATGTGCGCCACCGCCGCCCGAGGCCTTGCGGGCATGTAATCTGCTTTCACCGACTGCGGAGCGCGGGGCAACTGCTGGCTTTACCGCTCTGGGCGTCAGGCCCGCGGCGTATCCCTTTCCCTCTCGCTCACGGCTGCGCAGGGTCGCGCGAGGCAAAGGGATACGCCGCGGGTCTGACGGCGCGGGCTTGCCAACGAGTTTGGCTCATAGATTAGTTTGTGTGCCGCCTCTTTTGGGGCGGCACGTTTTTTGCGTGGGGTCCCTGTCTCCATACTTTTCGTCAAGCTTTTGGTCAGCTTTTGGTTAGTTGGCGGGCTGGCGGAAGGTCAAAAGATCATTCGATAAAAAAAGCTCAGAGAAAGTGCCGGTAGGGGAGTTGTTGAGGTTTTCGACAGCTTTTGTCAGCAAGAAACTTTGCAGCTATTGCTACGGATTGCGTTGCCGTGGCCTTGGCGGTGCGGGATGCTGGGCGCAAGCGTCGAATGCTCCGATTTTGGAGGCCAGCATGGATCTGTTTCTTGAGACCCCGCAGCAACAAGCCGAGCGCATGTTGCGCCAACAGCAACGGCTTATGGAGATGCAAATGCAAGGGGCGGCCGTCCAGCCTCCTGCGCAAAATGCCGCGCCCGCGGTTTCGCTTGCGGGTGGATCGGTGCCAGAGAACTATTCCGTACAACAAGATTCGTATGCGCAGGAGCTTGCGTTCGACAAACGCCGTACGCGTCGCCGTCGCGTGGGCCAGTGCCTGCGTACACTGGCGATGATCGTGCTCATCCCGCTGGGGCTTGCGGCCATCTTTCTGGTGTCGTATGCCCTCACGTGCATTCTCAACGGTGCCACGCCCAATGAGGTGCTCCAGCATCTAGCGGCCCTGGGTCAGCGCCTAGGTGACGTCATAACAACCATCCGCGCCGGCTGGGAGAGCTAGCGTTTGTCGCATTGGGACTTCTAGGGTGTAGGGATTATCGCCACGAGTGGAATCCTTGCATCCTGTGGGTCCTGTCGTGCGACTGAATAGTATTATTGAAGATGAATAATATTAGGATTTGCTATGTATAAGCAGGATTTAGAGCAGACTCTTTTGGATATTGACGAAGAGGCGGAGCTGGAAATAGGTCCAAGAGACGATAGGCCGAGCGTTGTATTGGTGGGAGGAAGCGCCTTCATGCTAAACGACGTGTCGAATCGGGCGGTTACACATGACATTGATGTGTTTGAGGCAGACAGGTGCCTCCGCGAGATCATAGCTCGATACCCCGAGGTGAATGGTATGGCAGTGGCATATTGCAACCAGATGCCATTCAATTACGAAGATCGCCTGATCCCATTGGAGATTGGGGCGCATTTTATCAGGTACTTTACGCCATCTTTGGAGGATCTGGCGGTGATGAAGCTCTATGCCTATCGTCCGAACGACATCATCGACCTCCATAGTCGAACATTTATCGACCGACTTGATTGGGATCTGCTCGAGCGGCTTATATTCGACGATGGAGAGGCGCTGGCGTCGTCGCCTTCGGAGCGGAGTTATCAAGAGATGGTCTGCGCATACAGGCAATACAAAAAGGAGGTGCTCGGTTGAATCTGACTTTTGAGGGATTTTTGAAAGGCTATTGCCGGGAGCTATCCGGACAGCAGTCGCTGAGTTTTAGAAAACTGGTTGAGCAGGCGACGACGGTTGCGCCGCGCGTGGCGGAGCCTCTGTTTTTGCTCGCTTTGGCGCAAGGAAAAGCCGAATACGTTCTGGGTTTATCCGAGGGCTCGTGGATGGAAGAGGATTACCGAGGCGTTTTGTCCTTGTACGATCAAGCGGGTGGCATGGCGTCTCTATGCGCCAAAAGTGAGCTCCCTAACCGTTATGCCAACGTTTGGCGTGCGTATAGAGCGGTGAAGGAAAAGCCAGTGGCGGACAGAAGGATCAACGCCCTGATGCGAAAAAGAACATTGGGGGCGCTAGGGGAATCGGGCGTAACGCGCTACGGTCTCTGCCGCGATTTGAATCTGAATAAGGGAAACGTATACGCATACTTGGCCGGCGATGACTCAAAAGTGAGCAGGAAGACAGCGCGCCGCATTATGGAATATGCGGAGGAGAGAAGCGCCCAAGAAGAGGCTGGGCGCCCGGTGCGTGTGGCGGGGTAAGATTGATCGCGGTTTTGATTGATAATCGATTGGGTTTGTTGGGCGGAGTCTATGTCTGCTATTGATATTGCGCTTGTTGTGATCGCCTTAGTGGCGGTGGGAGTTGCTGTGGTTTGCGCCCTGCAGCTTAAAGGCCTTCGTGCCGAGTTGCGAGAGCGTGGCGGCAACGAAGCGGAGACGCTCGCGGCGCTCGAGCAGGCCAACAGCACGCTCGATGCCCTCAACGTCGCGCTTGCCGAAACCCGCCGTACGGCAAGCGCCATCGCGCAGCAGCAGACGACCGACGCCGCCGTGGAGCAGCAGCGCTACCTGACCATCGCGCGTGAGTTCTCGCAGGCTGGCGACCGTATGGATGACCTGCGCCGCGAGACGGCCCAACAGCTCGGCGCCAACCGCGAGGGCATCGAGCACCGCCTGGACAAAGTGCGCGAGACGGTCGATGCCCAGCTGGGCGCCATCCGCAAGGACAACAACGTGCAGCTCGATCAGATGCGCGCGACGGTGGACGAGAAGCTCTCCCGCACGCTCAACGATCGTCTGTCGGCATCGTTTAAGCAGGTGAGCGACCAGCTCGAGGCTGTGTACAAGGGGTTGGGCGACATGCAATCTATCGCCACTGGCGTGGGCGACCTTAAGCGCGTGCTGGGCAACGTCAAGGCGCGCGGCATTTTGGGCGAGGTGCAGCTGGGTGCGATCCTGGCGGACATTCTCACGCCCGATCAGTATTTGGAAAACGTCGCCACCAAGCCCGGCGCCTCGGAGCGCGTTGAGTTTGCTGTCAAACTGCCGGTAGACGAGGGCGATCCCGTATTGCTGCCGATCGACTCCAAATTCCCGGGCGATGCGTACGAGCATCTGCTCGACGCCCAGGAGTCGGGCGACGCGGAGGCCGTCGCCGCTGCGCGCAAGACGCTCGATGCGATGGTCAAACGCGAGGCCAAGGACATCTGCGAAAAGTACCTGAGCGTGCCCGCGACGACCAACTTTGGCATTCTGTTCGTGCCGTTTGAGGGCCTGTATGCCGAGGTCGTCAGCCGTCCCGGGCTTATCGAGACCCTGGGCCGCGACTATCACGTCAACGTTGCCGGCCCCAGCACCATGGCCGCCATCCTCAACAGCCTGCAGATGAGCTACCAGACGTTTAGGCTGCAAAAACGCACCGATGACGTGCTGCGCGTACTTTCCGCCGTCAAGGCCGAGCTGCCACGTTACCAAGCAGCACTGCGTCGCGCCCAACAGCAGATCGAGACCGCGGGCAAAACGGTCGAGGGCATCATCACCACGCGCACCAATGTTATGGAGCGCAAGCTTAAGGATATCGACGCGCTGGAAGACGCGCGGGAGGCCGACGAGATTTTGGGCTTGGAGTCCGCAGGGTTACTTGCGGGCCAGGAAGACGAGGACTAGCCGCAACGGACGGCGGCGCGCCGGCGTAAACGCGGGGCGCGGGCGCTTTTCGCATTGCACTTGCCTAAAGCGCACTTTAATGTGCAACAATGGCCTTTCGCCCTATCAGACGCGAAAGGAAGCCCATGTCTCAGAGAAGCACCAGCCCACTCAAGCGTTCCACCGTGCGCCGCACGCTGCAGCGTTTTTGGGACGTCACGCGCACGCAGCCGTTGATCGTCTTTCTCTCGGTGTTCTCGTCGGCGGGCTACATCTTTTTGCTCACGTTTGCCAACACCTACGTGATGGCGCTTATCGTCGACCGCGTTCAGGCCGGCCCCGTGGCAGGCGATCAAGTATTCGAGGTCTTTGGCCCCTACATTCTGGCGCTCGTGCTCGTTAACCTAGTGGGTCAAATCCTCTCCAAGCTGCAGGACTACACCGTCTACAAGCTCGAGATTGCGGGCAACTACCACCTGGCGCGCCTGTGCTTTGACACGCTTTCCAATCAATCCATGACATTCCACACCAGCCGATTTGGCGGATCGCTTGTGAGCCAGACGAGCCGTCTCATGAGTGGCTACACGGGCTTGGTCGACGTGACGGTGTATTCGCTCATTCCCACCATCACCTCGGTCGTCTGCACGGTGGCGGCACTCGCCCCGGTGGTGCCCACATTTACCGTGATCCTGGTGGGCATCATGGTCGTCTACATTGCGTTTGTCTGGCTTATGTACAAGCGCATCCTGCCGCTTTCGGCCGCGACGTCCGCCGCGCAGAACAAGCTCTCGGGCGTGTTGTCCGACGCGGTTACGAACATCCTGGCCGTCAAGACTTGCGGGCGCGAGGACTTTGAGCGCGACCTGTTCGATGCCGCCGACCGCGCCGCGCGCGATGCCGAGACGGTTTCGATGCACGCCATGATGCAGCGCAACTTTACGACCTCGGGCCTTATCGTCATCACCATGGCCGTGGTGAGCGTGTTCGTGGCGGGCGGCAACGCGTGGTTTGGCATCTCGGCCGGCGCGCTCGTCATGATCTTTACCTATACGTACAACCTCACTATGCGTCTGAACTACGTGAGCTCCATGATGCAGCGCATCAACCGTGCGCTGGGCGACGCCGCCGAGATGACGCGCGTGCTGGACGAGCCGCGCCTGGTGGCAGACGACGAGCATGCTCCCGAGCTCAAGGTGGGCGAGGGCGCGATTGATTTTGAGCACTTGAGCTTTGCATACCGTGACGCCGCGGCGGGCGAGAGCGTGTTTGACGACTTGACGCTCCATGTGGCGGCGGGCCAGCGCGTGGGTCTGGTGGGCAAATCGGGCTCGGGCAAGACGACGCTCACCAAGCTGTTGCTGCGCCTGGACGACGTGCAGGGCGGCCGCGTGCTCGTGGACGGCCAGGACGTCTCGCGCTGCACGCAGCAGAGCCTGCGTCGTCAGGTTGCCTACGTGCCACAGGAGGCGCTGCTGTTTCACCGCTCCATTCGCGAGAATATCGCCTACGGACGCCCCGACGCCACCGACAAACAGATCCGCGAGGCCGCGCGCTTGGCTAATGCCCTGGAGTTCATCGACCGCCTGCCCCATGGCTTTGACACCATGGTGGGCGAGCGCGGCGTCAAGCTTTCGGGCGGCCAGCGCCAGCGCGTGGCCATCGCCCGTGCGATTCTCACCGACGCGCCGATTCTGGTGCTCGACGAGGCGACCTCTGCCCTGGACAGTGAGTCCGAGGCGCTGGTGCAGGAAGCGCTCGAGAACCTGATGCGTGGGCGCACCTCCATTGTGGTGGCGCATCGCCTGTCCACCGTGGCGGCGCTCGACCGCATCGTGGTGCTGGCAGACGGCGAGATTGTCGAGGATGGCACGCATGCGCAGCTTGTCGAGGCGGGCGGCGAATACGCAAGCCTGTGGGGCCGCCAGACCGGCGCATTTTTGGAGGCTTAAGGCCCCCGTACGTGGGACAATCGTTTCCGTGAAGTTATGTTTCTGCCGAGCCGAGGAGTCGTTATGCCACGCGAGACCAATGCCGCCAAACGCGAACGCGCCATCGAGGTGTGCGAGCGCCTTAACCGTCGCTATGGCCCGGTCGAGTGCTTCTTGGACCACGAGAATCCCTTTAGGCTGCTCATCGCGGTACTGCTCTCGGCTCAGACGACCGACGCGCAGGTCAACAAGGTGACGCCCCAACTGTTTGCCCAGTGGCCAACGCCCGAGGCCATGGCCGGAGCAAGTGTGGCCGACGTGGCGGACACCATTAAGTCACTCGGCTTTTATAAGAGTAAGGCCAAGCATGCCGTGGAGGCCGCGCAGATGATCGTTGCCGACTACGGCGGCGAGGTACCGGCCGACATGAAGGAGCTCGTCAAGCTGCCGGGCGTGGGACGCAAGACGGCGAACATCGTGCTCAACGTGGGGTACGGCATCGTGGAAGGCATCGCGGTGGATACGCACGTCAACCGCATCGCGCACCGCCTGATGCTGAGTCCCAAGACGCACGCCAAAGAGCCGCTCAAGACCGAGCAGGATCTGCTCAAGATCTTGCCGCACGAGTATTGGGAGTCGGTCAATCACCAGTGGATCACCTTTGGCCGCGAGATTTGCGATGCCCGTAAGCCCAAGTGCGACGAGTGCCCGCTGGCAGACCTTTGTCCCAGCGTACGGGTGGGCTAGGTTACAAGGGTGGGGCGTCACCACTTTTGCGTATCTCCGGGCGGCACAAATCGAGGCGCGGCCGGTGCCCGCGGCGCTCGCTACGACTCCCGAAGCAAGAACTCTTCTGCCGGCACAACCGATGCGCCCTCGGTATCGTAGCGCTCGGAGCCGTGATATACGACGGCTCGGTCCTTTGCGGGAATGCCAAGTTCGGAACCAACAGAGCGTAGGTGTCGAGCAAATGTGTCGCGATAGGTAGCGCCCGATTTGATTTCGAATGCCTGTGGGCGAGCCGGCTCTGTTAGATCGATAAGGTCGATCTCTCGTTTGCTGTCGTCGCGATAAAAGACAAGCGTGGGCTCGATGCCTCTGTTGAGATATGCCTTCTGGCGTTCCGAGACAACGAGGTTTTCGAATATTTCCCCGCTTAGGGGGTGGTTCATGAGGCTGCGCTCGTCGTGAATTCCAAGCAGATGGCAAAGTAGCCCCGTGTCGTAGAAGTACAGTTTTGGCGCTTTGGTAAGCCGCTTGCGCATGTTTCCAGCATATGGCTGAAGTAGGAACACCAAATAGCTTGACTGCAGGATCGAAAGCCACGAGCCGATCGTCGCCGTGGCGACTCCCACATCAGCGGCGAGTCTTGACAGGTTGAGCAGCCCTCCCACGCAAGCCGCGCACAGCCCGATCATTTTTCTAAAGGAGCTCAGGTTGCGCACGTCGAGAAGGCCGCCCGCGTCGCGTTCCACGTAGGTCATAAGGTAATTTTGAAAGAACACATCGGTGGGGATACCTGCATCGTATATGCGTGGGTATCCCCCGCGAATCAGGTAGGTGTCAAGCGCGATTTGCGTATCGCCAAGCTCCTGGTAGGAGAGGGGTAGGAGCTTGAGCATGCCGACGCGCCCGGCAAGCGATTGCTGGATGTTGTGCATGAGCAAAAAGTTTTGCGAGCCGGACAATACATACTGGCCGGCCCTTCCGCGCTCGTCGGAGGCGACCTGAATCATGCTGAACAGCTCCGGTGCATATTGGGCTTCGTCGATGATTAGATGATCGGGGCGCCTGCCGATAAAGCCGACGGGGTCATCGAGTGCGGCGCGACGGACTTCCGGGTTCTCGAGGTTGAGATATTCATATTCAGGAAAGACGGCCTTGATGAGAGTCGACTTGCCGCTTTGGCGTGGCCCCGTAAGCGAGACGACGGGGAACCATTCTGACATGTCGCGTAGCTTATGGGCCATGGTTCGCTCAATCATTTTTAATGCCCTTCGTGTCTTGCATCGCATGCTCGCAGGCATGCTTTTGGTTCGAAAGCTTCGTGACGAGTTTGTCGGTATCCGCCGGGTTTCGTGGCAGGTCTTCGGGATTTGCCACATTGTCAAGGCAAAACAACCATAATTGCTAACTAGAAGTTACCACAACTATAAAGTAGGAATTGCCATAATTACAAAGTAGCACAGGTGGCAGCTGATAATTGATGCTGTCCGTTCAGGCTGTTTTGTGCAGAGGGCGTTGGGCATGCGCGTTTTGGGTGAGCGGACCGGATGCTGATGGCAGCCGTGCAGTTTGCGCGACGCCCGCAAGCCCAAGTGCGACGAGTGCCCGCTGGCAGACCTTTGCCCCAGCGTGCGCGTGACGGGGTAGGGGCCGGCACGTTTTGCCGGCGTCCGAAGGCTGTGGCCAATGTTGCGCAACACATTTGGGCCGCGAAGGCTCAATATGATGGCGACAGATGCTGTTTGTTGTGAGGGGATACCCGAATATGTTTTGCACCAAGTGTGGCTCCGAGATGCCCGACGGAGCCGATTTTTGCACGAACTGCGGGGCGCGCATGGGTGTTGCTTCTCCGGCGGCCGCGCCTGCTGAGCCCGCGCCGATGCCGGCGGCAGGGATGCCTTCCGTGCAAAAGAAATCGCATAAGTGGGCGGTGATTATCGGCATATGTGTAGCGGGCGTGCTGGTTGCCGCTGGCGCTGCACTGGCGCTGACCGGCGTGCTGGGTCCGCTTGGGCAGGGCAATTCATCGCGGATTACGGTACTTGGGTCCGACGAGGGTTCGGCAGAGCACAAGGACAAGGGAAGCGCCAAGGAGAAGCCTGCCGCCGACGAGGACGAGGCGGATGAGCCCGAGCAGACGGGCAGCAGCGTAAAAGTCGACCTCAACGACCAGGCAACTTATGCCGCGGCGAACCTGTTCCTGTCGAACTTTACGGAGGAACACTTCGATCGGGACTGGTATCAGACAGGTGCTTTCGATTCGACTGACGGACTTTCTGATGACGAGAAATACAAGCTGGTCAAGTTTATCTGGTGCCATTTTATTGACAACGCGCCGTATCGAATCGAGAAAGGTGACTATGACAACGGTAATCTCCAGCGTATAGCGACTGATGTGGTCAATAGGGAACTCAACCGCTTGACGGGTCTGACGCTCTCGGATGCTGATATGACCTTTGATAGGGCATCGGGTGGGCAGATGCGCGCCGATTCGGCCGAAGCGCATGACGGGTACTTGTATCTGAAGCAGGAATACGGCCAGGGAAATTACAACCCGCCGTGTGCCATCGTTACGGGCGTGACTGACCTTGGCGACAACATCTACGAGCTCACCTATGAGGTCTACAGTGCTGGCGGTTCGTTACTTCCTTCCGACATCCCCGAGAGTACCTACGGCCTGCCAAAGGATCAGTTCATCGCCGCAATTCAAGCGGACGCATCCAAGGGCCGTACTGAGACTTGCACGGTCCGCGTCGCGCAGGGTGACGGCGCCCCGACCTTCACGCTGCTTAAAATGGGCGTCTATGATTAGACTCGGCGTATAGCTCACTCTGATAACGCCAGGCGGCTCGTCCGTCTGGCGTTTTTTGCGGGGCTGGGCGTACGCTTGGGCTGGAGTTCTCTCCATGCGTTACCATGACAGGCAACGAATTTGACGAACGACCCGCCGAGCTTGCCTCGGCGGGCTTTTGGCGTTGCAATGCCGGAGGAACAGCATGCTCATTCACCGTATAGCCGCGCAGCTCTACACTGCCGAGGCGCTGCAGACCGTTGAGGCCGGGCTCGATGCTGGCGAGGACGTGACGCTGGCCGTGTCTCAGTCGGGCCGAACGCTCATGGCGGCCGCCCAGTTTGCGCGTCGTCCGCGCCCCACGGTCTACATCGTGAGTGGCGAGGATGCCGCCGACCGCGCCGCACGCAGTCTGGCCGCCTAT
>CABPCW010000069.1 GCA_902406155.1 uncultured Collinsella sp. | reverse complement strand
GGCTTCGCCTTCCGGGCCCTTTTTAGACCTTCTTCGTATGCCGCATCATCGATTTGTGTTCAGTCGCAAGCCTCTCCGATGCCGAGCGCACCACCGAAGATGCCCTGCGGCGGGAGCTGTTGGTCAATTGGGATGAACTGTTCACCGTTGAGCCGGCCGGCTAGCAGCTAGCGATCAGGGGGACTGCGGGAACGTCAGAAGCGGCAACGCGAGCCGCAAATCCCGCCTCGGTTAGCTCGATGACCTCGGTAAACGTTGCATCGAAAAACTCCTCAGTTAGCAGGCGGTATGGCGGATGATCGGGCTCACCGGGGTTTTCGCGCACAATCTCGTGCATAACGCCGATGGTCTTGAGCACATACTCCTTATGGATGGGATACTGCCCAAAACGTGCCGCAGCGGTATACAGACGATCGGTCGCACGCGGGATGGAAACAATGCCGAGCGTCTTACCAAACCAGTCAAAATCGCCCTGCTTTTTAATGCGGAATTCCTCGCACGGCTTGCCGCCGTGCGCCTCCAGGTACTGATTCACGCGCGTATTCCATACGGTATCGGCCACCAGATGCGACCAGACGCCCAGCGTTAAATCGAGCAGCGACTGCGCCACATCTTCGGACGCAAGCGAGAACTCACAGGCGCCGGGACCGGCAACCGGCTCGGCATCCTTGTAGCGCTGGGGATAGTGCACGCGGTTCAGTCGCTCGCGCTCCTCGATAATCGAGGTCGCCGCGGCTGGCGCACCGGTGGGCGAACTTTTAAGCAGCGGCGTCACATAGGTATCCCAGAACTCGTGCTCGCGTGGCTTGGGGATAGGCTCGGGCTTAGCAAAGTGCGTGATGCGGTACGGGATGGGATCGGCAATGCCGGGAACCATGTAGCCCACAAAGATATCCGGAACCACGCAGCCAAACAAAAAGGCATTGCGGTCGCGCACGCTATCGGCAAGCACGCTAGCACGTGTCAGCAAGCGCTCCGTTTGAGCGATATGAATGTTCCAGCTTGGCATAGTCACCCCCATAAAAAACCTGGATAACTATACCATCACGGCAAAGCCGCGCGGGCGGCTACGCATCCTCTACGCAGCAACTATTCCGCAGCACCGCTCTCGGTTCCATACGACGGCGAAGGCGCCTCGACCACATGGTGATATCGATCGATATAGATGGCACGGGCCCCCAAGCGGCGCACCAAATCTTGATGGTGCGTACTCATCAAAACCGTCTTACCGGCAGCAACGTAGGCCAGCAAAAAGTTGACTACGATGTCGCACGAGTCCTCATCGAGCCCGTTGGTGGGCTCATCGAGCACTAGGATATCGGGGTTCATCGATACGACTGCCGCCAGCGCAACGCGCTTCTTTTGCCCGCCCGAAAGCTGATAGGGCGAGGCATCGACCAGATCGGCAACCTGGAACAGCTCCATGGCATCGCGGACGCGGCGCTCGAGCTCGTCTGTCGGCAGCCCCATCTGCGCGGGACCAAAAGCAACTTCCTCGCCCACCGTGGCACAGAACAGCTGGGCGTCGGCATTCTGGAACACAAAGCCCACGCGCTGATGAAAACGCTGAGCGGCTGCGGAATCCTTGAGATATGCCGCATCGACCACGCGCCCATCGAACAGGTACGCACCCGCGTCCGTGAGCTCAAGGCCGTTAATAAGGCGCATGATCGTCGTCTTGCCACAACCGTTAGGACCAAGCAGGGCAACGAGTTCACCACGATCGACCTGCAGCGAAACGCCGTCGACCACCGTATGCCCCGTATATGAGAACACCACGTTGCGCAGCTCGATGAGCGACGCGGCCTCGCCGCCCGCACCGTTCGTGCCCGCCGCACTATTCATATCGATCGTCAAAACGTCGCCCTTCCCTATTTGCATCCCCAGCAAGAACCAGCAGCGCCTACAGCACGGCGCACAACACTGCCAGCAGTGCCACGCCGGCCGCATAGACCGCATCGCGCCAGCCAAACCCGGCGCGCGCGGGCGCCGGATACGCACCGGCAAAGCCGCGGCAAAGCATAGCCTCGTCCATCGCGTGGCTACATTCCATCGCCTTGATAAACGTCATGCCCATGATACCCGCCAGCGAGTCGGTGCGCGAAAAACCCGCAGGCGCACGACCCACGCTGCGCAGCATGACCGATTCGCACAGATCGTGCGCCGTGCGTCCCAGCACCTCGATATGCTTGAGCGCCATATCGAAAGTAAAGATGACCTCGTCGGGCAGGTGCAACATTTTGAGCGCCGCCGACATGCGGCTCCAGGTAAGCGTCCATGAAACGCCCAGCACCAGCGACACATTAATGAAGGTCTTGAGCGCGATCTTGAGCATGGCGCCCGTGGCAGACGCGCCCAGCAGCAGGGCAGGCAGTGCCAAAACCACCGCGAGCCCCGCAGCGCCAAGCGCCGGCACAAAGGTTGCCCGCAGCCCGCGTACGGGGCGCACGGCAACGAGCACCAGCGCGATAGCCGCCATCAACATGAGGTAAAGCGGGCTCTGTGTCAGGCACACGCACAGAACGCAGACGAACATCCCCACCAGGCGCACCGGAGCCGAAACGCAAGAAAGGGCGCGGTCGACCATCGACCCGCCCTCGTGCGCGCCTCCACCCAGGCGAACCCGCTCAAGCAGGCTCGCCAGGTGTAGGACATTCTTTTGCATCACACGATGCCGAGCCCCCGCGGGCTCGTATCGCTGCTCGACCGCAAGCCAGCTAGGCAGCTCGGCTATTGCCATGAGCACCGCTTTCCTTGACCGTCAGCGAGACCAGGCGAAATGCGATGGTCAGCACCGCCACGCCAATCACGCCCGAAAGAATATACATCGCAGCCTGGCCGGCAAAGCCAAGACCCTGCTCCTCGGAATAGGCCTGCAGATAATCGACCGTGGGCAGGGCATCGGCAAAGGTCGGGGTATCGAGGCCGACCGAAGCCTGCAGGCTGTCGTCGCCAGCCTCCTGAACGGCAGTCGCGGCGCCCTCGGCGTCCCACTCGCCCCATGCGTCACCCGTGGCCAGCAGGCCCAGCGGCGTGGCCACAACAAGCACGGCGACCAGGATGAGCGTGGGGACCAGCGAGGTCTTCTTAGCGGCAGCGCTCTCGGCAGCAAGCTGGCCATCGACGGCCTCGGGCCCGACGATAACGCTCGGCGCCGTCTTCTTAATGAAACCATAGATGGCGGCCGTCGCCACGCCCTCGACCACGCCGGCAACCAGCATATGCGGGATCAACATGGCAGGAATAGCCACGGACAGCGGGAAGGGGCAGTACAGCGGAGCGCCCGAAGCGTTGGTGAAGAGCATCGGCTGAATACCAAACTCGATTGCCGCGCACAGGGCCGCCAGGCACAGGCCGACCCAGCCGCTCACGATGGCCGAAACCGAGGTGCCCCAGCTCTTGTCGTGCAGACGGCTGTTGAGCGCACGGAACACGATAGCAGCGGTAAACGGCAGCACAAAGGCCATATTAAAGCAGTTGGCGCCAAACGACAGAACGCCGCCGTCGCCAAACAGCAGCGCCTGCAGCGCCAGAGCGACCGAGACAGCGATAGCCGCGGCCTCGGGGCCCAGCAGCAGCGCGATGAGTGCGCCGCCGACGGCGTGACCAGTGGTGCCGCCGGGCAGCGGCACGTTGAACATCATGAGCAAAAAGGAGAACGCAGCGCAGATGCCCAGGAACGCCATATGCTCGCGATCGAACGTGGCGCGCACCTTTTTGATGCAGTGAACCCATACGGGCACCATCGCCACCGCCATAACGGCATCGGTCTGCGGGGACAGATAATTATCGGGAATATGCATGAGCCCTCTCAATCAGAACGTTGCGTGTTACGTTTCTAACAATCCGTAACACCGACTCTGCATACTAACAAAAAGGCGCCCCGCCCACAACGCAGCACGCCCTTGCAATACGTACGTTATTAACCCAGGCCCACGCACCGCCCAATAAAGGGCCCTTGCACTCCCAACTATCCGGTCACCCGGAAGAAGGTGCGGTCCGCTCGCAACAAGGTTAGCGCAGGAACCCGCCCCCGAGAGGGGTTTTCTAAGGCAACATCCCGCAGCCGCGAAGCGGCGAGGACGTTGCCGTGAAAACCCCGCAGGGGGCGGGTTCCGAACAGCAAAGATTACGAGCGGACCTCGCCGTTTACGCCCTTGCACACCTTGGTGACGATCTTCTGGTGCGCCTTCTCGACCTCTTCGCTGGTAAGCGTGTGGTCGTCGGAGCGATACGTAAGCGCAAAGGCCATGGACTTCTTGCCCGCACCGATGCGGACCGGATCGCGGTAGACGTCGAACAGGCGCACGCCCTCGAGCAGCTTGCCGCCGGCACTGGTAATGCGACGCTCAAGATCCTCGCAGGTCACAGTGTTGTCGACCACAATGGCAAGGTCATGCTCAACAGCCGGGTACTGCGAGAACTCGCGATAGTTCTCCTGGTTGCGGGCGCCCTTGATCAGCTTGTCCAAATCGAGCTCAAAGGCAACGACGACCTCATCGATGCCCATCGCCTCGCGCGCCTCGGGGTGAATCTCGCCGACCCAGCCCAGCACGGTTCCGCCGGACAGAACCTCGGCCGCACGACCCGGCTGCAAGAAAGCGTAGCCCTCGCCCTCGACGGGACGGAAGCGAACCTTCTCGATGCGCAGCTGGGCGAGCAGCTCCTCGACAATGCCCTTGCCAAAGAAGAAGCGCAGCTTGCGGTACTTCATGTTCCAGGACTGCTCGCTCCACTGGCCCGAGAGCACACCCGCCACGGACTTGGTCTCCTTGGGCAGGCTGGCGTTCTCGCGACCGTGGAACAGGTTGCCGACCTCGTACAGGTGCACGTTGGCCGTGCCGTGGGCCTCGTTGTAGGCAACGGACTGCAGCAGGCCCGGCAGCAGCGAACGACGCATCTCGGTCTGCTCAGCTACCAGCGGATTCATGAGCACCACGGGGCAGCCGCGGCCCTCGGTGGCCATGCCGATCTTCTCCAGGTCGCCCGGGGCGGCAAAGCCAAAGGTCGTGGTCTCGTTGAGGCCGCAGGCGCGCAGGATCTCGCCGACCTTGCGGGTGAGCTTCTGCTCGCGGGTCAGGCCGCCGATGTGGTTCTTGGCAGCCGGGATGGTCGCCGTCACGCGACCCATGCCCCACAGGCGCAGGACTTCCTCGATCAGATCGATCTCGCGCGGCAGGTCGGGACGGAAGCTCGGCGGGGTAACCATAAAGTCCTCGCCGTCGCGCTCGACGGTGCAACCCAAGCGGGTGAGCGAGCGCTCGATAAAGTCGGGCTCGATGTCGGCGCCGCAGATGGCGTGCACGCGGGCCAGGCGCAGCTTAATGCTGTCGATGGTCTTGGGCGCGGGGAACACGTCGACATAGCCGGGAGCAACCTCGCCGCCGGCGATCTCCTCGATGAGCGCGCACGTGACGTTGGCGACATCCACGCAGCCGGTCTCGTCGACCTGGCGCTCAAAGCGAATGGAGGCGTCGGAGATCAGCGACAGATCGCGGCTGGTGTGCGAGGTGCGACCGGCGTTGAAGCAGGCGCTCTCGACCATCACGTCGACGGTATCGTCCTCGATCTCGGAATCCATGCCGCCCATAACGCCGGCCAACGCCACGGGGCGCTCGCCGTCGGTGATGAGGCCCATGCCGGCGTCGAGCGTGCGCTCCTCGCCGTCGAGGGTCGTAAACTTCTCGTCCTGCTGGGCAGCGCGAACCACCACGCGACGCCTGCCCTCGCGCTCGGCAAAGGTGGACAGGTCAAAGGCGTGCAGCGGCTGACCGGTGAGCATCATCACATAGTTGGTGATGTCGACGATATTGTTGTGCGGGCGCACGCCCAGGGCGTTAAGGCGCTTGACCATCCAGTCGGGCGACGGGCCAACCTTCACGTTGCGCACGATGCGGGCAACGTAGCGGTCGCACAGGCCCTCGTCGGCGATCTCGACCGAAAGCTCGTCGTCGGTCGCGCGGCCAGTCTCCACCTTGATGGCGGGCAGATCAACGTGGAAATCGCGGTCGAAGATGGCGCCGGTCTCGCGGGCCATGCCGATCATGGACAGGCAGTCGGGGCGGTTGGGCGTGATCTCGCAGTCGAGCACGGTGTCGCTCGAGCCCACGTACTCGGCAAACGGCATGCCGCAGGGCGTGTCCTCGGGCAGAATCATGATGCCGGAGTGGTCGCCGCCCAGGCCGAGCTCGCGCGCGGAGCAGTTCATGCCCATGGACACGACGCCGCGGAGCTTGCTCTTCTTGATCTTGATGTCGCCGGGCAGCTCGGCGCCGATCATGGCCGTGACGATGTGGTCGCCGGCCTCGAAGTTCTGCGCACCGCAGACGATCTGCAGCGGGGCGGGGTTGCCGTCGGCGTCGAGGTTCTTGTCACCCACGTCGACCGAGCACACATACATGTGGTCGCTATCGGGGTGTGGGGCCTTGGTGAGCACCTTGGCGGTCACCACGTGGTCGAAGGACTCGCCCACGGTGTCGATCGCCTCGACCTCGGTGCCGGTACGGATATATTCGTCCGAAAGGGTCTTAGGATCCTCCGGAATATCGATCATGGTCTTGAGCCAGTCGTAAGAAACACGCATCTAGCTCTCCTTTCATACTGAAAGCCTGCGAAGAAATGCAGGTGGAAACTTCAACTTTGTGAACATTCCTTACAAAGCGAGGGTTGTCCAAGTGCGGCAGATCGGCCCGAAAGAGGAGCGCCGCGTACTTTGGTACGCAAGCGACGAATGAGCGCCGAGGTGCCGTGCTTGGGCAAGCCGCAGCCTAGAACTGATTCAAGAAGCGCATATCACCTGTCATGAGCGTTCTGAGGTCCGGCAGGTCGTAGCGCAGGGCCGCGACGCGCTCGGCGCCAATGCCAAAGGCGAAGCCGGTGTACTTCTCGGGGTCGATGCCGCAGTTGATGAGCACGTTGGGGTCGACCATGCCACAGCCCAGGATTTCGATCCAGCCGCTGTGCTTGCAGAAGTTGCAGCCCTTGCCGCCGCACACGTGGCAGCTCACGTCCACCTCGCAGCTGGGCTCGGTGAAGGGGAAGAAATGCGGGCGGTAACGCGTCTTGCGGTCCTCGCCAAACATGCACTTAACAAAGTAGTCGAGCGTGCCCTTCAGATCGCCAAAGGTAATGCCCTCGTCGACGACCAGGCCCTCGATCTGGTTGAACTGCGGCAGGTGGCAGGCGTCGGCCGTGTCGGGACGGTAGACGGTGCCCGGGCAGATCATGTAGATGGGCGGCTTTTGCGACTCCATGGTGTGGATCTGCACGCCCGAGGTCTGGGTGCGCAGCAGCACGTCGGACTCGCCGTGGGCGTGAGCCTCGGGGTGCGCGACGCTGCCGGGGTTGTTGTCGACCACGTAGAAGGTATCGCGGGCCGAGCGGCTCGGGTGATCCATGGGGGCGTTGAGCGCAGTGAAGTTGTAGTAGGAGGTGTCGACCATGGGGCCGGACTCGACGGTGTAGCCGATGCCGCAGAAGATGTCCTCGGCCTCCTCGATGATCTGCTTGATCAGGTGCTGGTGACCGATTTGCGGACGGATGCCCGGCAGCGTGATGTCGACGGCCTCGTGCTCGAGTGCATGCTTGAGAGCGGCGGCCTTCATCTCGGTGGTGCGCTCGTCAAGCATGCCCTCGATCAGCTGGCGCATCTCGTTGGCGCGCTTGCCCATGACGGGACGATCCTCGGGGGCGAGCTTGCCCATCATGCGCATCAGGCCGGTGATGCGGCCCTTGCGGCCGAGCAGCTCAACGCGCGCGGCCTCGAGCTTTGCGGCGTCGTCGGCGCTAGTGACGAGCTCCTTGGCCTCTTCCTCGAGTTTGACCAGATCATCAATCAGACTCATGTCTTCCCTTTCGTCTCTCGCGCATCCGCTTGCCGGGGCGGCTGGCACCGCCCGATGCTTACGAATGTGCGGCCCGGTTCGGTAACAAAAAAACCGTCCTCGGGCATGTGCATTGCCCAAGGACGGTTGAATTCCGCGGTACCACCTTGTTTGACCCGGCGGATGTCTGGCCCGCCGCGCCCACTCTTTGCCCCTTTTCGCGAGGCTCACGGCTTCCCTACTGGGGCTTTGCCGCCGCGTGGCCGCGCGCCCGTTGAGGTTGCTGCTCGGGAGTGAACGCTTGGCCCTTGCCACCGCAGGAAGGCTTGCAGCCCATGACCTTCCCTCTCTTGCCGGCGACGCGGCGGGCAAAACCCTCTCCGTCAACGCATTGGGCTATAGGATACCACATCCTGCGTGCACATCGCCGCGTTCCGTTTTGTTCGCGCTGGGTACAAGGCAAGTAGCTGTGCAAACTGGCCGCGCCGCCGCATGCGACGGGCGACCTGCGAGATCAAGGATACGGTATGGGAAAGAACAAGGATAAGATGGCCAAGCCCGCAGCGGACAAGACGCCCAAAGGCATGAAGGTCGATAAAGCCGTCAAAAAATTCCGCAAGCTCGAGGGCAAGCTGTGGACTCGCGAGTACCTGCTCAAGATTGCCGAGTTCGATGGCGCGACGATTGCCCCCGCCAACGGCGCCGCGGCCCGCGCCGACGCCATGGGCACCCTTGCCGGCGAGCATCACAAGCTCCTGACCAGCAAAAAGTCTGTCGAGCTCGTGCGCTCGCTGGCACGCGAGACCGTCGCCGGCGGCAAGATCGACGACCCGCAACTGCTCAACGAGATCCGCGTGCTCGGCCGCGACCAGCGCGAGGCGAGCGTCATTCCCACCGAGGAGGCCGAGGCTTGGACCAGGCTCACCTGCGAGGCCGATGCCGTGTGGCACAAGGCCAAGGCGGCCAACGACTGGGCGAGCTTTGAGCCCTATGTGGATAGAATTGTCGCCCAACTTAAGCATCAAGCCGAGCTCATGGACCCCAAGCGCGACCCATACGATGTTTGGCTCGACCAGTATGAGCGCGGCCTTTCCACCAAGAGCTTCGATGCGTTTTGCGACGAGGTCAAGGCCACGGTCGTGCCGCTCGTGCACGCCATCGGCGAGCGCGGCCAGCAGCCGGCTGCCGACTTTTTGCATGTCCGCGTGCCCGAGGCCGCCCAGCGCGCCATGAGCTTCGACCTTATGAAGCTCGTCGGCCTGAACTTGGACGACACCACGCTCGCCTTTACCGAGCACCCGTTTAGCGAGGGCTTCTCGGTGGGTGACGCGCGCATTGCCACGCACATCTACGAAAACGACTGCATCTCCAACGTCTACAGCATCATCCACGAGGCGGGACACGCCATGTACGAGCTGGGCGTGAACCCCGCTTACGCGCGCACCTGTCTTGAGGGCGGAACCTCCATGGGCATCCACGAGAGCCAGAGCCGCTTTTTCGAGAACACCGTGGGCCGCAGCCGCGCCTTTATGGGCCCGCTGCTTGAGGTGCTGCGCTATCACGCGCCCGAGGTCTATGGCAGCGTGGACGAGGATACGCTCTACCATGCCGTGAACATCGCTCAGCCGTCGTTGATCCGCACCGAGGCGGACGAGCTCACCTATCCGCTGCACATTATGGTGCGCTACGAGATTGAGCACATGCTGTTTGCCGGCGAGGCCACGGCCAAGGACATCCCCGCGCTTTGGAACCGCTTTATGGAAGAGTACCTGGGCATTCCGGTTCCCGACGACACGCGTGGCTGCCTGCAGGATACGCACTGGAGCGGCGGCTCGTTTGGCTACTTCCCCACCTATGCGCTGGGCAGTGCCTACGACGCCATGTTTGTGCCGGCCATGTGCCGCGACGGCGTCGACCTTACCGGTGCCTGCGCGAGCGGCGATCTGGCACCCGTCCGTGCCTGGCTGGGCGAGCACATTTGGCAGTGGGGCCGCGCCAAGGACGCACCGGAGCTCATCAAGGGCGCCTGCGGCATGGACTTTGATGCCCGCTACTACTGCAGTTACCTGCAGGACAAGTTCACCACGCTCTACCAGCTGTAAGGATTGACCAGCACGCCATCGCCAACGCCAACCATGTTGACGCCAATGTCTTAGCAACGTCAGCGAAAACGGCCCCAAGCGAGCAAGGTAACGTGAAATGAAAGGGCGCTGACCTTCTGGTCGCGCCCTTGAAATTGAACGTCAGATTGCCGCTTGGGGCCGTTTGCAGCGTCGAGCAGTTACGCGGTTTGGTAAAACCGCGTAACTAAAGAGCCTCCAGCGCGTTGGCGATGCGCTTCATGGCGGCGTCGGCGGCTGCCTGGTCGGGAGCTTCGGCCAAAACGCGAATCACCGACTCGGTTCCGCTCTTGCGCACGAGCACACGGCCCTCGCCCGCCAGCGACGCCTCGGCCTCGGCGATGGC
>CABPCW010000068.1 GCA_902406155.1 uncultured Collinsella sp. | reverse complement strand
TCTTCCGATCTCCTGGCCCTGCGCGTTGACGAGCTCGGCCGCATGCAGCTCGCCGGCGGCAAGATGGAAACGCTCGAGCAGGCCATCGAGCGCGCAAGCGTCGACTCACCGAGCGTCACCACCGGCGATGCCGATCTGGCGAGTATCGAGGTCGCGCTCAACCGCCTGCTGCGTCAGATGCAAGAGGCAAAGCTGCAGCAGATGCGCTTTGTCAACGATGCAAGTCACGAGCTACGCACGCCCATCGCGGTGATTCAGGGTTACGTGAACATGCTCGACCGCTGGGGCAAAAACGACCCGGACGTGCTGGCAGAATCCATCACCTCGCTCAAAGCCGAAAGCGAGCATATGCAGGAGCTCGTGGAACAGCTGCTGTTTTTGGCACGCGGCGATGCCGGTCGCACCGTGCTGCGGCGCGCGAATACCAACCTGGCTGCACTGGTCGGCGAGGTTTGCGAGGAATCACAGATGATCGATGCCGGGCACACATATCGGCTGGCGTATGATGCCGCACTTACCGGCGACCCGCGCTGCAACGCATCGGTTGACGTGGCACTCGTGAAGCAGGCGCTGCGCGTGATCGTGCAAAACGCCGCCAAGTATTCGGACGCGGGCACGCCCATCTCGTTTGGCGTAGCGCCGGATGCGGGCGCGGGCACGATCGACATAGCCGTTGAAGACGAGGGCATCGGCATGAACCAGGAATCCGCAGCTCACGCGTTCGAGCGGTTCTACCGTGCCGACAACGCACGCGATGCCGGCGCACAGGGCTCGGGCCTGGGGCTCGCTATCGCCAAGTGGATCGTCGACAGCCACGGCGGCGTCATCGGCGTGACCTCGGTCGAGGGCGTCGGAAGCCGCTTTACGATTCGCCTGCCACGGTAGGGATGCCCCCTCGTGGATCGAGGTCTAATACTTTTCCCGAGAAGTGAACGACCATATTCGGACCCCCGAAGCATCCGCATTTTTCGGCCGCAAAATCGCAGGATTCCAGCATCGAAACTGCAGGAAACGATGCCCTTAAAGTGTCGATGCTTCGGGGGGCTGATTTGTCTCGTTCACTTCTCGGAAAAGTATTAGACTTCGGTTTTTTGACCGTTGCAAAAGTCGATCCCTCGGCATAAATAAAGGGATAAGGCCATGCGGCCCTATCCCTTTTTGCTAGCTATGGCAGCTTGTACGCTACTCGCGGCACAGATGCACGGCGAAGCCGGCGAACTCGCGCTTAAAGTACACAAGCTTGGTGCTACCGTCGGGCAGCAGCGCGCGCGACTCCTCGTTGACCTCGAGCCCGCGCTCGGCAAACCACTTCTCGGCCGCATCGATGTCGTTGACGGCAAAGCCGATGTGGCCCTTGGTGCCACGACCGTTCTGCTTCATGATCTCGACCAGCGAATCGTTAAAGTACGAAACGGGGGTCTCGATGACGGGCAGGCCCATCATCGTCGAGAACAGCTCCGCAATCTCCAAGGCGTCTGCCGGGTCGGCGGCGTTAATGCCCACATGGGCAACGCGCATACCAAAGAGCTCGGCCGGGTTGGCGTTTCGCTCACTCATGCAGGCAGCGCCTACTGAGCCATGACGTCAAGAACGGCTTTCTCGGCAGCGACGCGGTTCATGCCGGTCATGAAGGGCACGCCGCTCACGTACGGGCAGGTGAGGCCCTCGGGGGCAACGGTGGTGGCGATCAGCAGGTCGGCGCCCTCGTCGCAAGCGTCCTTGGCCTCGGAGATGGCGCACTGCACGATCTCATACTTGCCGGCATAACCGTTGGCGTCGAGCATGGTGGCGACCTTCTGGGCAACGAGCGTGGAAGTAGCAGCGCCAGCACCGCAAGCCAAAACGATCTTCTTCATAGGTAATGTCTCCCTTCATGGTTTACTTTAGGTAAGTGTACCGCAGCGAGCGATGGTGCTCGGCCTCGATGCACTTTTGTACCAGTTTGTCTGCGCGCTGCGTATAATACATCTAGTACGTGTTGTCATACCGCTTGTTTTACGAGCGACTAAGGACCAAAATATGCCCGATTCCCGCACACTCTGGACCGCCGTCGTTATCATCTGCATCGCCGTGTCGGTGTTCTTTAGCGTCAAAAAACGCACCACGTTTAAACGCCTGCAGCAGCTTATGGCCGCTAAGCAGTGGGACGAGTTCGATCGCCTGCTCGACGCCAAGCTCACCAGCATGCTGTACCCGCGCTATAACCGCGACTACCTGCGCCTGAACTCCTATCTGCTGCGCGAGGACCACAAGCGCGCCGACGAGATGTTCGATTTGCTGTTGGGGCTCAACCTGCCCAAGATGCAGCGCGTCGACCTGGTGATCAAGGCCTTTAACTACTACGTTGGCCAGGAGGACCGCAAAAAGTCCAAGGAGTTGCTGCACGAAATCAAAGGCTTTGAGGGCGGCCAGGCCGAGGCAGTCGCGCACGAATGCCAGCTGATGTACGACACGATGATCCTCAAGCGCCACAACGACATTCCCGAGCTGGAGCGCATGCTCAAGGAGGCCGGCGACGACAAGGTTAAGGGTTGCCGCTTGGAGTACCTGTTGGCCCTACAGTACAAGAACAAGGGCGACGAGGCCAAGTTTGCCGAGTACTTGGAAAAGTCGGGCCAGCACTCGATGGCTGTCAACGCGTAACGGGCGGCTTGTGCTAGACTTCTAGTCTCACGGGGGCGTGGCGGAATTGGCATACGCAGGAGACTTAAAATCTCTCGCCGCAAGGATTGTGGGTTCGAGTCCCACCGCCCCTACCATTTGGCTTTTACGGGCCCGTGTCCCCTGGGGATGCGGGCTTGTTTCTTTTGGACGCCGGTGGGGCTCGAACCCGCGAGGGGGCGAGCGTCAAGCGGACGCGCAGCGTCCGTAGCGAGCCGGCGAGGACGCCGACAGGCGGCCGAAGCCGGTGCGTATTTGCGCAGCAAATACGCGGACGTCCCACCGCCCCTACCATTTGGCTTTTACGGGCCCGTGTCCCCTGGGGATGCGGGCCCGTTTCTTGTGGATGCCGGTGGACTTTAGAAGTTGCGGTGGAATAGTTCCTGTTTTGACTGGTTACCAGCCCATTTAAGAACTATTTCACCGCAACTTAGATTGGCATTCCCACATTTTTCGATGGAAAAATGTGGTTGTCTCACACATTTTCCGATGGAAAAACGTGGTTGTCTCGCACATTTTCCAAAGGAAACGCCCAAATGGCCTTATACTAGCCAAGAGAGTTGGGAGGCAATATGCAGCGACAGCTTATGAGTGAACTTATCGCTTGGAAATCAAGGGCGAATCGCAAACCCCTCTTGCTCAAAGGAGCCCGCCAGACAGGAAAGACTTGGCTTCTTAACGAATTCGCGAGCCAACAGTATCGAAACGTCATTCGTTTTGACTTTATGCTCGAGCCGAGTGCACGCTCGCTGTTCGATGGAGACCTCGACCCCAAGCGCATCATCTCCCAGATAGAGCTTCTTCGCGGGCGAACCGTAACGCCGGCAGACACGCTCATCATCTTTGACGAGATCCAAGAGGCGCCGCGCGGCATCACCTCGCTCAAGTACTTCAACGAGCTTGCGCCCGAATACCATATCGTCGCAGCCGGCTCCTATATGGACCTCGCGCTCCGGCGCGAAAACGAGTCATTTCCCGTCGGCAAAATCGACCAGCTCACCATGCGTCCCATGGGGTTTACCGAGTTCGTTCGCGCCGTCGATGGCGACCCGCTCGCCGACGCCATCCTTGCCGCAGACATGAATCTTCTGGCAAACGTTACCGAAAAGCTCGAGCACTTGCTCAAGGAATACCTCGTTGTCGGCGGCATGCCCGAAGTCGTCTCCGCCTTCGCCGCGACCCGCGATTTCATCGAAGCCCGCAGGCTTCAGCAACAAATCATCGAGGCTTACGAATCCGATTTTGGCAAACATGCGCCCGCCCGCATCGTCGAGCGCATGAGGCTGGTTTGGAAATCCCTCCCCGGCCAGCTTGCAAAGGAAAATAAAAAGTTCATCTACGGAGCCCTTCGCCCCGGGGCGCGCGCACGCGATTTTGAAGAAAGTCTCCAATGGCTCATGGATTACGGAATCGTTCATAAGGTGCCGCGCGTTTCCGCTCTCAGGGCACCGCTTTCGAGCTATGAGGACCTCTCGGGCTTCAAGCTGTTTTGCATCGACACTGGCATCCTCGGCGCGCTCTCCAACCTCCCACCGACCATCGTCCTAAACGGATCCGCTGTTTTCACTGAGTTTAAGGGCTCGCTCACCGAGCAATACGTCGCACAGGAACTCTTGCTGCAAGGCAAAATCCCCGCGTACTGGTCATCTAGCTCTGGCAATGCCGAAACCGATTTTGCTATCGATCACATGGGGACTGTACTTCCGCTTGAGGTCAAGGCGGCGGAGAACCTTAAAGCGAAGAGTCTGAAAATAGCCTGCGAAAAATTCAAACTCATGCGCTGCGTGAGGACCTCCCTGGCGGCATATAGAGACGAGGACATGCTCGTCAATATTCCGCTTTGGGAGATTGGACAGATCGACAAGCTGACAAAGTAGCCCCGTCCCAAAAAGACTAGTTTTGGAGAGGGCTGAGGCTGGGGGTCCAGGCGATGGTGGGGGTTTTACCGTCGAGGGTCTCGTTGATGGTGGCGGCCATGCCGGCGAGCAGACTGTTCTCACTCACGGTAAGCGCCCTGTAGCCGCCGGCTCGCATGAGCTCGCGAATTACCACGGCACCTGCCAAGATCACGCCCGCGCGTTTGGGCTGCACGCCTGGCAGCGCGGCAATGCCTGCAACATCCAGCGTAGACATGCGCTCGATAGCGGCCGAAACCTGATCCAGCGAAAGCTCGCGCAGGTGCACAAAGCTCGAATCGTACGGTTCCAGCTCATGAACGAGCGCCACAAGCGTGGTGACGGTGCCACCCACGGCGACCAGGCGCTCGGCACGCTCAAAATTGCTCGGCAGGCCTTCAAAATAGGCAGCGAACTGCTCGCCCGCCCAGTTGGCGGCGGCAGCAAGCTCGCCGTCCGCAGGCGGCAGCACCGAGAAGAAGCGCTCCGTCACACGACGGCAGCCAATGTCCAGCGAACGCGTGCCCTCCAGCGCAAAGACCCCACGCTCCGGCGCATAGACGCCCGTCGCGAGCTCCGTGGATCCGCCGCCCGAATCGGCAACAATGATGCGCTCGCCAGCGAAGTCGTGCGCCACGCCAAAAAACGTCAGGCGTGCCTCGACCTCGCCCGGAATCACCTGCGGTTCGAGCCCCAGCTCGCGCAGGCCGTCCAGCAGCAGGGCGGCATTAGACGCATCGCGCGCGGCACTCGTGCACGTGGTGCAGATGCACACGGCCCCAAAGGCACGCGCCTCGTCCACAAACATGCGGCATGCAGCAAGCACGCGCTCGACCGCCGCCTCGCAAAAGCGGCCCGTCGCGTCGACGCCCTCGCCAAGATCGGTAATCTCGGTATGCTTGGACGATTCCACGATCGCCCCGGCCTCGACCTGCGCCAGCACCAGTCGCGACGACACCGTTCCCAGGTCGATCGCCGCCACCTTATATCGTTTGCAATCTGCCATTGCGGGCTCCCCTCCGGGCGCTATTTGCCGTTGGACACGACCGTCTGGCCCTCGACGCCGTTAAAACCAAACAGCATGTCGAGCGCCTGGATGTACCACGGCGCGTCCTTGCCCACCTCTTCGATCTCTTTGGCCACTTCGCTGGCCTTTTTGGCGTTCGAGGACTTTTTGCTCGACGACGAGTCCGAATCGTCATCCAAGCCCAGCACGTCAATCTTGGTCTCGCCGGGCATTACCAGCCCCAGGTCCTCGGTCGCCGCATCCTTAATGCCCTCCTCCGAGAGCAGTTTGTCGACACTTTTTTGCAGCTCGTCGTTGTATTGCTGGCGAATCTCGACCTGCTTGGCCAAAATGTCGCTCGAGCGCTTGGCCACATACAGATCGCGCACGGGAAAATACAAGCTCACGAGCACCAAGGCAACGACGATACCGATAAACAACCCTCGCTGGGGTCCGTGGGTAAAGTCGTAGATTGCCTTAACCACCGCGTTGTCGTTGGCGTAGTGCATAAAGTCCGAACCCGAAAGACGGCTCGACGGCCTGCTCGACCTATCGTGCGCCTGAGCCGAGGAACGCGATTCGTTCGTCGCGCGCGACGAACGGTCCAGACGATGCGTCGACATATTCATTTGAGCATGGGAGTGCGAAGTGCCTGCCGTGCGATGCGTGGGACAGGCGGCACCCGTGTAATCGGGCCCGCCGAGCGGCACCGTACGCGCGCGGCGAGACGACGGCTCACGCGAACCGGCGGAATAGTACCTGTTGTCGTAAATCTGATCCATGTGCGCCTTGTGCGGTTGAGGTTTGTTTGCGCTAAGTATTCTAGTTATAGCACGAGCGCGCGCACCGCCTTCGGCAGCCTTTGCTCGACATAAAAAAGGCGCTGAGCCACACGGCCCAGCGCCCAATAGCGGCCATCAGAAGTGGAACGGAGCCGAGTCAACCCCGCCCCCGCGAGCACCGCTTGTTTAGCGAATGTTGTAGAACGCGGTCTTACCGGCGTAGCGCGCGCTGCCCTCGAGCTCGTCCTCGATGCGGATGAGCTGATTGTACTTGGCGATACGGTCGCTGCGGCACGGGGCGCCCGACTTGATCTGGCCGGCATTGACGCCCACGACCAGGTCGGCGATCGTGGAATCCTCGGTCTCGCCGGAGCGGTGGCTCACGATGCAAGCATAGCCGGCCTCCTTGGCGGTCTCGATGGCCTCGAGCGACTCGGTGAGTGTGCCGATCTGGTTGACCTTGACCAGGATCGCGTTGGCGGCACCCAGCTCGACGCCCTTCTTAAGGCGCTCGGTGTTGGTGACGAACAGGTCGTCGCCCACCAGCTGCACCTTGTTGCCAATGCGACGGGTGAGCTCAACCCAGCCGTCCCAGTCCTCCTCGGCCATGCCGTCCTCGATGGAGATGATGGGATAGGTGTCGACGAGCTTCTCCCAGTAATCAACCATCTGGGCACTCGTGTACTCCACGCCCTCGCCCTTGAGCTCGTACATGCCGGTCTCGGCGTTGTAGAACTCGGTCGAGGCCGGGTCCATGGCGTACATGAAGTCGACGCCGGGCTTAAAGCCAGCCTTCTCGACGGCCTTGGTAATGTACTCGAACGGCTCGGCATTGGTCTTAAGGTTGGGCGCAAAGCCACCCTCGTCGCCCACGCCGCCGCCCAGGCCGGCCTCGTGCAGCACACCCTTGAGGGTGTGGTAGACCTCGGCGCACCAACGCAGGCCCTCGGCAAAGCTCGGGGCGCCCACCGGCATGATCATGAACTCCTGGAAGTCGACGTTATTGTCGGCATGCACGCCGCCGTTGAGAATGTTCATCATAGGTGTGGGCAGCAGGTGGGCGTTGACGCCACCCAGATACTGGTACAGCGAAAGACCCGCCGACTCGGCAGCGGCGCGGGCAACTGCCAACGACACACCCAGAATGGCGTTGGCACCGAGCTTGGTCTTGTTGGGGGTACCGTCCGCGGCAATCAGCGCGGCATCGACGGCGCGCTGGTCGAAGGCGTCGAGGCCCACGACGGCGTTAGCGCACTCGTTATTGACGTGCTCGACGGCCTGCGAAACGCCCTTGCCCAGGTAGCGACCCTTGTCGCCATCGCGCAGCTCGCAGGCCTCAAAGGCACCGGTCGAAGCGCCCGAAGGCACCATTGCGCGGCCAAAGCTACCGTCCTCGAGCACGACCTCGACCTCGACAGTGGGATTGCCGCGGCTGTCGAGCACCTCACGACCGTAGACGTCCAAAATATCGCTCATGTTGTCTCCCTCTCACTTGGAAACATAGTGGATGCAAGCGACCGGCTGACCGTGCACCGTCGGTGCGCCTCCGTAAGTTAGCCATGTCGCACTTTTTGCATTATGCCCTAAGTTAGCCGAGGGATACACTTGATTTTCGAAAAATTTAGCGGGAACGATGAGGCATGTCAGCCCGTCGCCCCCGCAGTCTTACTCCTCTGCCTTTGCGGCATCCCAGAGGTCATTGAGGCCGTGGGTCGAAAGCTCGGCCAGATCCACGTGGGCGTCGGCCGCCATCTGCTCCATCGCGGCCCAGCGGCGGCGGAACTTTGCCGTGCTGGCACGCAGGGCGCTCTCGGCGTCGATTCCCTCCTTGCGCGCAACGTTGACCAGGGCAAAGAGCAGGTCGCCAAACTCCATCTCGCGCTCGGGCGAGCCGGGAGCCTCGGCCTCAAACTCGGCACGCTCCTCAGCGACCTCGTCCCACACGTCCTGGACCGTCTCCCACTCAAAGCCCACGGCAGCCGCCTTGCGCGACACCTTCTGGGCCTGCATCAGCGCCGGCAGATGCGTGGGCACGCCGTCGAGCAGGCCCTCGGGCGCAGCCTCGCCTGCCGCCACGGCCTTGTCCTTGGCAGCCTTCTCGGCAAGCTTGACCTCGTCCCAAATCTTGAGTACCTCGTCGGAGTTATCGGCGTCCGCATCGCCAAACACGTGTGGGTGGCGGCGGATGAGCTTGGCGTCGATATCGCGTGCCACATCGGCAAGCGTAAACTCACCGGCGTCCGCCGCAATCTGCGCATGCAGCACCACCTGCATGAGCACGTCGCCGAGCTCCTCGCGCAAATGTGCTGCGTCGTCCGCCTCGATGCAATCGAGCGCCTCGTAGGCCTCCTCGATCATGTTCTTGCCGATGCTGCGGTGCGTCTGCTCGCGGTCCCACGGGCAGCCATCGGGCTGACGCAGACGCCAGATAGTCTGCACCAAATGCTGCAGCTCGGCCGACGCGTCGACCAGCGTGGACAGATCGCGCGAGCCCTCGGCATTTTGCTGAGCCATATGCTCGGACATGGTTACTCCTCCTCCAGGATCACGTGGCGGAACGCACCGTCCTCGTAGATGCCGTAGCTGTGCGTACCGTCCTTGGGAATACTCACGCTGCCGGGATTGAAGAGCCACAGACCCGGGTGAGTCTCGCTTGCCTCGCTAACTTTGATGTGCGTGTGGCCGTAGACGAGCGTGGAGCCCTCGGGCAGCGCGGGCGCGTGGTCGACGCTGTTGTGCATGCCGGCGCCAAAGACGTGGCCGTGCGTCAGGAACAGCTCGCGGCCGGCCTCGTCGAACAGCGTAGCGTAGTCCGCCATGACGGGAAAGTCGAGGACCATCTGGTCGACCTCGGCGTCGCAGTTGCCGCGGACGGCAATGATGCGGTCGGCCAGGGCGTTGAGCAGCGGAATCACGCGCTTGGGGGCGTAGTCGCGCGGCAGGTCGTTGCGCGGGCCGTGGTAGAGCAGGTCGCCCAGCAGCACGATGCGGTCGGGCTGCTCAGATTCGATTGCGGCGACCAGACGCTCGGTCCAGTATGCCGAGCCGTGAATGTCGGAAGCGATGAGGTATTTCATGGTGGTCCTTTCGGGTGGGGCTGATGTGGCCGGGCACGAGATGTCGCCGGCCGTGCTATTCAAATCGCAGTGCCGAGGCTTGTGCCGTCTGCATCACGCGCTGGAGCGGCACGTTATGCTCGCGGGCAAGACGGGCGCAGTCCTCGTACTCGGGCGCCGCACGCTCACTGCCGTCGGGCAGGGTGGCCACCTTGACGGCCACTTCGCCCCAAGGCGTCGCCACCTGCTCAAAGCGGCGTGGCAGACAGACGCGTTCCATCACCTGGCGACGAATGCCGTTGGTCGTGGTTTCCAAAAAGATGATCGTCTGCAGATGGTCAATGTCCTCGCGGGCGCAGATTACCTGCAGCTGCCAGCCGGGGCGACCCTTTTTGCAGTAGAGAGGCAACCAGTGCACCTCGCGCGCACCTGCCTCGCGCAGGCGGTCCGCGGCATAAGCGAGTACCTCGGGCGACGCGTCGTCGATGTCGCACTCCAGCTTGACGATGGTTTCGGGCGCATCGATCTCGCGGGACAGCGGAGATGTACTTCCACGTTGCATACGGTCCGGATCCTTTCCGCGCGGGCTCGTTTTATTCACCCAAACGCTAGCACATCGGACGTGGCACAGGCGTGACTTTCGTCCGTCGCCGCCCTCGCCCCTATCCAAATATGTACATCAGCCTCCAAACATGTCATTTTTTGCAGCTTTTGGAGGCTGATGTACATGTTTTGGAGCGGGGCCGCGCACGATCAGAATTGCGCTCGCACTCCGTCCACCACAAAGTTCACTACACTCAACAATTTTGAACTTTCTACGCAGTTCATCGGCCAAAAAATTACCCTCGGCATACTTACAGGCTGCACGATGCTACTCTAGTTGCATTTGGCTAACTAAGCGGCTGCCGAGGACCCCGACCGGCACCGTTACGGCATAGGAGGTTTCATGTTCGAGAAGCGGCTCTTCTCCCTGGTTCCGCAGGCAACGCCCTGCATTATGGCAAGCGTCCTGTTTAAGTGGATCGCGCTCATGGCAAACATCACGGTGATGTGGGTGCTTGCGCGCATCTTGGGCGGCATCGTCACGGACGGCCTTTCCACCGCGCTCGCCGTCGATGCCCTCGCACAGGCGGCCTTGCCGCTCGCCGCCGCCATCATCGCGCGCGCCGCCTCCATCTACCTGGCCCAACGCGCCGGCGACAGGGCCGCGTTCGAGGCCGTCCGC
>CABPCW010000067.1 GCA_902406155.1 uncultured Collinsella sp. | reverse complement strand
GCTGATCGATGTGCTGGCCGAGGGCCGTGCGGAGGTTCTCCACCAGGGTCAGCACGCGGGCCAGGCGGTCGGCAGGATGCTCGCCAAAGGCAGCGGCCTCGGCAGCAAGCGCCTCGGCCTGCTCGGAGCCGCCCTCAAACAGCTCGGCACGGGCACCGGCAACGCAGGCAACGTACACGTCACGCACATGCGCTACCAGGTCGCGCGTCAGCTCCAGCAGGTCGTTTCCTTCCTCGACCTGCGCACGGATCAGTCCATAGAGCTCGGCAACATCGCGATCGGCAATGGCGCGGGAAAACTCGCCCAGAATCTGGTCCGAAACCTCGCCTAAAAGCGAGCGGGCGTCGTCCGCATGCACAGAACCGTTGCCAAAGACGCTCAGCTGCTCCAGCGTGGACAACGCGTCGCGCATACCGCCCTTGGCATGGCGCGCCACGATAGCCAGCGCCTCATCGTCGTAATCGAAGCCCTCCTGCTCGCACACGTATGCCAGGCGACGCTCGATATCCTCGTTGCCGATGCGATGGAAATCGAAACGCTGGCAGCGCGAGAGGATGGTCTCCAGAATCTTTTGCGGGTCGGTGGTGCACAGCACAAAGATCACGTGTGCCGGCGGCTCCTCGAGCGTCTTGAGCAGCGCGTTGAACGCCGCCGTCGTGAGCATGTGGACCTCGTCGATGATATAGATCTTGTACTTGCCGCGCACCGGGGCAAAGTTGACGGAGTTGATGATTTCCTCGCGCACATTGTCCACGCCCGTGCGGGAGGCGGCATCGAGCTCGTAGACATCGGGGTGGTTACCCTCGGCAATGAGCTCGCACTCCTCGCAAGTACCGTCGGGCATGCAGCCGCTTGCACCCTCGGCGCGCGCCGCCTCGGCATTGCGGCACAGCAGCGCCTTGGCCAGAATGCGCGCCATGGTGGTCTTGCCCGTGCCGCGCGGTCCGCAGAACAGGTAGGCGTGGGACAGGCGCCCCTCGGTGATGGCGTGCTCGAGCGTCGAGACGATATGCTGCTGGCCCACCACGGAGTCAAAGGTGAGCGGGCGATACTTTCGGTACAACGATTCCATGGGTGCTCCCCCGGGTATACTGAGTCTTGTTGCCGCGGCGGCCATGCGGTCGCACGGCATACTGCATTCCATAATAACCCGTACGGCGAGCCCGCCGCGATAGGAGTCCAAAGAGCATGGCAGACGCAGAGAGCAACCTCGTTCCCTCCGAAGCAGCCGACCAGGTCGAGGTCGCGCTCGAGGAGCAGGCCGCAGCCGACGACGGCATCCTGTACCTCAACGAGTACCAATACGAAAACGACCTCGTCACCGACTTCGCCCGCCTGGTCGCCTCGCCCAGGCGTCGCGGCTCGCTGTATGTCGCCGCGGCAATTGCCGCGCTCATCGGCATCGGCATGCTGGTGGCCGGCGGCAACTGGATCAAGTTTGGCGTCGTCTTGATCGTATTCGGCGCCTTTTTGGCCTGGTGGAGCAAAAACCTGCACCACACCCTCGCCCGCGACTTTATCGACGCCGTTGAGGCCGACGAGTCCATGGGTGGCCGCTATCGCCGCGTCGCCGCCAACGAGGACGGCCTGATGGTTTGGGGCACGAGCGGCAAGTCGCAGTTCTTCCCGTTTGAAAAGCTCGACCACGTGCTCGACGGCGAGCGCATCTTTGTGGCCATGTTCGCCGACCAGGGCGTGACGATCCCTAAGGACACCTTTGTCCGCGGCGATGCCGAGCAGTTCGGTCCCTTCCTTAAGGCGCGCATCAACAAAAAACTCCGCATCGAGACCAAACGCAAGAAGATGAAGGCAGAAAAGGCCGCTGCCGAAGCAAAACAGGGCGACAAGCCCCAGGAGACCAAGGGCAAGCAGCGCAAGCAGAAGAAGAGCAAGAAGAAGCGGTAGGCCGGCCGACACCGAAGGCGCCTCGTCCCGCGCCCGATTCCGGGCCGGGGCGCCTGGAATCGGGCGCGCGTACCGCCAATGGACCCGTTTTGCCTTGCTCTCGAGCTATTTCACTTCAAACCTTAAGAGCCTCCGCTCCGGCAGATCGGTCATCTTCATCGTATAAGTCCCAGGAAAAGCCTTCTCAAAACGGACGGTCTCGTAACCTTCGAAATAGTCGTTGGTGTTTTGCATCATGAATGGGACGAGCAACTCGTTCTCCGCCCCAACCTGCACGGCAAACGCAGCAGAGCCGCCCAGAGCCGGCATTGCCTGCGTTATCAGATCGGTATTGACCGCAAAGTCATAGTTTGGCGCAGACTCCGGCACCAAATGCCAAACATACGTTTTGATTCCGCCTTCGACATTGTCCTTATTCCTGACACGCATCTTTACGGCGATAACACACGTGATGTCGGCGTCCTTCAATTTCGTTTTCGTATCCACGATGCCATATTTTGAATAATCATCATGCGCACGCTTGAGATACTCGCGCGGCGTGAGCAGCTCTGCCCCGTCTATGCAAAACGAATACCCGTCAGTCGCCACATCCTTCGAACCCAGAAACGCCCCATCCATCGAGAGCCATTCGCCCTCCGCATAATATTTCTCAGGAATGACCGTCCGGTTCCCGTTAACGGCGCTCACCCTCATGCCCGCAAGGCCGGTAGCAGCACAGCCGAAAAGCGCGAGCGCCGCCCTTCTCGTCCACAGGGTCTTCTTCATCGCGCTCACGACCTTTCCCGAACTTTCACAACGGCACCGTCGCGCATGCAGTAAACCCGATCGGCCAGCTCCTCGAGCACCTCTCCGTCATGGCTGGACAGAATAACCTCGCGACCCGCTGATGCCGCCATCGCCACAACGCGCTTGAGCATTCCAACGCCCGCTTCGTCGAGGGCATTTGTTGGCTCATCGAGAACAAGCAGCTTAGGCTTCTCCATAATTGCCGCAGCTATCCCCAGACGCTGCTTCATCCCAAGCGAGTATGCTCGAAACTTCTTTTTTTCGCCTGCATCGAGCCCCACGAGCCGCAGGGCAGAGCGAATGTCCTCGGGGGTGGCAATGCCCTTGATCTGGGCGATGAGCTCCAGATTATCGTAGCCAGACAGATATCCCAAAAAGGAAGGTGCCTCGATCAACATCCCCAGACTCGGCGGGAACGAGATGTCCGCCCCAAGCCTTTGTCCATCGATCGAGATCTCGCCTTCGGTGGGTTTAATCAATCCACAGACCGCTCGCATGAGCATGGTCTTGCCCGAACCGTTTATCCCCTGAAGTCCGACCACGGTCCCAGGGTCAACCTCGATGGACACGTTGCGCAGGACATCGTTTTTGCCCATGCGCTTCGATACGTCCCTAACGATCACGCTCATATCTTGTCCCCCTTTTCTATAAGGTCGGCCCTTCGAAACCACAGTCCACCCAACGATAGGCATAACGACATAATCACAATTGAAAACAAGCCGCTCGAGCCCGCCGCGATTCCCTCTTTGACAATTCCGCCCCAGCGCAACAGCATCAAGGCGTTACCCAGCAGCGCCCAATGCCGCGCATATGCCGAGCAGATCAGGTAGCTCATTAAAACCACAAACGAGACTGACGGCCCAAGCACAAACCCAACCGCTGCCTGCGCAAACGCAAGCGCCTCAAAAGCAAATAAGAGACCTATGAAAAACGGCAGCGCATCTGCCTCGGCAGCTTTGAGAAACCACGGCGCCAAATTAGCCAGCTGAAGCGACTCGCCATGGACGACCGCGCTGAACGAGGAGCTCACCACCAAGCTCCAAATCACAACAGAGCAAACCACCACGAGCAGTGAAAATGCCGTTACCGCCGCCACTGAGATAAAACGCGAGGCCCACCAAAGGGTTCTTGCCCGGCATCGAACAAGTGCTTGTAAACCAAGCCCGTGCAACGATTCGGTCGGGTAATCGAGTGTTGTATAGAGAATAAGCAGAGTGAGGAATAGCCATCCTAGCGGAGGCACAAACATGACCCCGGGCCTAGGCTCAAACGGAGCAGATCCGGCAAACACGAGCGCAAGATTATCCGCAAACCCCAAGGTATCCGTCCTGACCCCATATACAGAAGACAATCCGTAGGCGTACACCAAGTTCGCAACGGTCACTGCCGCAACCGCAATAAAGGTAACGATGTTCTTCTTCAAAACGGTCCTCAGGTCCGCGGCGACCAGCCTAAACAACATCAGACCACCTCGCGCCTTTTTAAGAATCTCGCGGAAATCAAAGAAAAGACGAACAGCAAGATGATTTCCGCAAACCCCGCTCGAATGTCGGGCCAGTTATTTAGTGATTCCGACCTGATGCTGTTAAGAATGTTGCAGTTAAAGCCGACGCATGAAAGGACGCTAAAAATCCAGTCGTTAACAAAATGCCATGCAACCATAATCAGATATGGAACGACCATCGCCTTGATTCTGCTGCGAAACACAACCGACAGACCGGTCACGGCCATGGATAGAACCCCCAGCGCCACCGCATCGAACAGCGTATAAACCAGCACGTATAACAGAGGCCGGGAATAAAACAGGCCAGAAAAATAGCTATGCAGATAGAGTCCGACGTAAGTCGATTCGTCGACTCGGGGGAGATACGCGGGAAACAGCATGGAGACAATCAGAAAGTTCACGAGTAGCGGAATAGCCGTGACCGCAAACGCAGAGAGGAAAGCAGACAGCATCTTCACGTTCACATATGCATTTCTAGAAACACGCGTGCAGATCTGTGCCTCGTAACCGCTCAAACGCTCGGACAGGCATGACCACGACCCGGCCAACATGGCAAGCAACGGCAGCGCATAGAAAAACACCGACGCTAGCAACGGCGCGTTCGCGCTCACAACGATCCAGTTACCAAAGCTACTTTCACGCGTTTGGCCGAGGTATGTCTGAGACTGCAGACCAATGCCGTAGCCAAAAGATAACAGCTGCTTGCGCTCGGCCTCGAGTGTCCACCACGCCTCGATGGCAGCTGCCATCGAAATGGCAGTCGCCAAAATAAGAGCCAACGCAAATATAGGATTGCCAAATATCTTGGACAGCTCGTGCCGTATTAGATTTCTATTCAAATGTCATCATCCTCCCATTGGCCGGGCCGAGCAGCAACGCTCGGCCCGGCCCTAATCACAACAAGAAGCTGCGGATTGGCTAGGAGGGAAGTTTGTTAAAATGGCCAAAGCAATCGGGGCTCCACTTTCCATAGACCGTGCCGTATCCGGACTCGGCCCATGCGGTCAGACGAGCATGACTGCGTTTGTTCTCACGGACGAGGTTGTATATCTCCCATTCATGCTCATGGTTGGAGCGATACACGCCTTGCGTGCAATTCATATTGCCCGTTCCTTTAGTGTCATAGGCACCGTCCACGTACAGGCGCAATGGCTTTCCCGAATAGCCCATAATCCAAATGTAAACTGAAGATGAGTCGTGCTTTGAGCGATAGCCAGTTGCGCTCGTGCCAGAACATTGAAAAGCGAAATCTGTATCCTTGTTGTTCTTACATGTGGCAATTCCAGCATCCGCGCTCTGCGAAATGCTCGAAACCTGGGAAGTGTCGAACTCCTCTTGAGCAAATGATGCGGCAGGTGCACCCATCGACAAGCCCGCAACAATCGCCAAGCCGACTCCGATTCGAGCAATAGCGCTCCTTGGCTTAATCATGGCCTTCTCCAATCAAAAGCGGTTAACAATGCGTCGACGCACGGCAACCTTCGCATGAATAGAGAAAGATGTCTGTAAACACCCGCTATTGAGTTGATTGCTCAGGCGTTTACACGTTATTTACCTGCGATAACAATAAAATTAGCTCCGCCTTATTCTTGATCTTCAACTGGCGGTAAGATGCAGACCGCAGCGCTTGCACCGTAGATGCAGCGTAACCGACATCCTCCGCAATGGCCTTTGTCGTTGCCCCCTCTGCCGTCATCAGCAAAATTTGCGACTGAACATCAGAAAGGGAGCGCGACGTAAGCAGGGCCAGCTGGCGCACGCGGGCCGTTTCGGTGGACCCGTTCGCCCGGTACTCCAAGACGGCCTTCTCGTCCTCAACCGAGCGGGCGAGCGCGATGTGCGTAACGAACATGGGCACAGACCAGCAAACAATCACCGTTGCCACGACGACATTGACAGCCGAACTTTGCCCCAACAACGACGCGAGGAACAACGGCTCGAAAACCGTCAGATCCTGCACCATATTGAGCAAGACAGCCCAAACAGGAGCCGTCGCCCCGAAGCAAAGCATCCATATCCCAAGCATTTTGCGCTGCGGACAGCTTCCCAGCACTATATATGTGAGCAGCATCCCCGTCAGTACCGCAAGTCCATGGATTCGCCCCCTAGTGGCTGCATAGATTAAAGCGGCTACACCTATTAACACCAACGGCACGATAGCCCGGGTACGGGCACGCGCCTTAAATGAACACAGCCCAACAGCGAGCGAAGCCATAGACGTCATGCCGCAAAACAGGACCGGCACAGCCATCAACGGATCGTGTACGCACCTCCATGCCGCGATATAGACAAAAGACCATTCCACAGCAGACAGTATCGCCCACACGCACGGGCTTCCGAGCCCAATCGCCCCATCCGTTCTAGTCAGTGCAGCTTCACGATTCAGTTTTTCGCCCGCGTAGTGCAGCGACAGAAGCAGTCCGAGACCCAATGCATAGCTTGAGAGAGAAAAGGCGACAGCCCATGAAACACCGGATCCCCAATCGCTATCCGCCATTACCAAGGGACCTGCCGCAAGGAGGATGAAAAATAATGTGAGCAGGTATCGAAACAGCCGGCGCGTCCGCGCTGATGCCAACATATCGTCAGCATGCCGCTGCGGCAGCTCATGCCCTACAGCATCACCCTCACCTGCAAACAACGCCACGAGCTCGCGTGAGCCCGCAACCGACGCCTTCCCGTATGCTCGGTGAAGCGTTGTTCTCACCGTCGATGGCTTCGTATCCGTCTCCTTGGCAATTTCCGCCGGCGTTTTCCCTTTGAGCAGCAGTCGAACAAACTGCTCTTCTCTAGGCGACAGGGCAGGGGAAAACACCCCCGCATCGAATGTGTCGGACGCACAGGCGATATCCGAATTGTTGTCCCGTTTCCCCCTTAGCAACATGCATACGAAGGCAGCAGCGATAACGGACCCCATCGCCAGCAATGCAATGACCACGGCATCGCTTGCGAAGTATGCCGCCTCAACAGCCGGAATAAGACCAATAGGAACTGCTACGAGCACAGAACAGGCAAACACGTCGCGCCGCCCATGGCCAAAGGCACGAGGGCGGCAAAACGGCGGGGCCACAGTCAATGCGAGATAGACCAACGGAATTAAAAGCGCAAGGCCAATTGACGCGGCCGTTACAGGGGGCATCCCCCATGGCTCGGGAACGACTCTCCATGAAACTCGACAGCAAAACAGCAGGCAAGACATGACGGCTATTGTTTCTGTAAAAATCGCGTCCTGCGGGTGACGAGTTTCCCTTTCGTCAGTCCGTGTCGACCTCTGCGTCAAAGGAGAGTCCGCCGTGCCCCAAATAACATATGAGAGAAGCAGCGACCCAACAAAGCACGAGACACACGAAACGCCATGTAACAACCAAATCGGTGCAAACACGATTGGAATAGAGTCTCCGCGAGCATAGAAAGCCAGGTCGGCCCATTCGGGAACCGTTGCAATAACAGCAAGGAAAATACCGAAGGCGCCAAGGAACCCCGGCCGCCTTATTTCTCTCCCCTTGCGGAGCGCAACACCGTGACCAAACGCCGCGAGGCATGCGCCCAGGATAACGAGCCAGGTCATTGCACCTGACGCCAGGCCGATTGAAGATGAAAACCGGTGATAAGGGGTGACCGCCATTACGACAAGCGCAATGGCGCAGGCAGACGTAGCAGAACGGCGGGAAAAAAGCATATGGCCTCCATAGCGTGTCATTATATCGCTCGAGCCGCTCGTTTATCTCTGTTCTCACACCAGCCAGCATCAATGATTCAGGCGAACTCCAATCCGCGCCAGATCACGGTCCGGCTTTTGTTCGCAGTCCCCACATCAAAGCGGGATGCGGTTTCCTTTTAGACGCCGGTTCGGAAAGCGCATCCCGTTCCAGGGCAATATTCTGGGATGCAGTTTCCGCAGCCCACCCCATTTGGAAGGCGCATCCCATTATTTGGCTGAAAACTGGGGTGCGCTTTCCGAACGAGCCGAAACGGCCCGAATCGATCGGACCACCTCATCCCCGTTTCCTCGCCATCTGCCCGAGCGTGCTACACTAGCAGCATCTATGCCACCGCGAACGGCTCGGCCCCGCGCCCGCCGCTCGCAAACGAACTTTAAACGCACGAGGGTTGGCCATGCCGCTTTTCTCGCAACATACCGCCCGGTTCTCGCCGGACGTTCCTTTGGAGGGCACCAGCTCTCGCGAGCTGCTCAAGCGGTACCAGCCGCTCGAGACACTTGCGACCGGCGGTTTTGGCTCCATCGAGATTTGCCGCGACACGCACCTGCGCCGCCGCGTCGCCATTAAGCGCATCCCCCTTACCAACGGCGCCGGCATGCCCGCCAGCGACATCATGGATGTCCTGCGCGAGGCGCACACTGCCGCCATGCTTCAACATCCCAATATCGTGCAGGTCATCGACTTTACGCATGACACCGCCTATGCCTACCTGGTCATGGAGTATGTCGACGGTATGTCGCTGGCCGAGTTTTTGCATCGCGTGGACGGCCACTCGCTCACCTTTGACGAGGCCGCGGCCATTGCCGATGCCCTGGGCCAGGCGCTCACCTTCGCCCATAGCAATGGCGTACTCCACCTGGACATTAAGCCCGCCAACGTGCTCATCGACCACTCTGGCAATGTAAAGCTCACCGACTTTGGCATGGCGCGACTGTCGTCCGCCGGTGGCTTTGGCGGCTCGCGCGGCGGCACCATCGGCTACATGCCGCCCGAGCAGCTCGATATCGAGACCGGCACGGTCGACGAACGCGCCGATGTCTTTGCCCTTGCCTGCGTTATCTATGAGGGCTTGTGCGGCAGCGCTCCCTTTATGGCGGCCACGCCCGCCGACTCGCTCGACCGCATCATCGGCGGCGCCACCTATCCCAGCGAGCTGATACCACACTTTCCCCCGGGAGCCGAGGCCGCGCTCATGAGCGCGCTCTCCCCCATGCCGCAGGACCGCCCCAACAGCATCGAGGCATTTTGCGACCAACTCCTTGCCGGTCTGGGCAGCGTGCGCGAGGGCCGTCGCAGTCTGGAGCAAATGATTGGCGAGCTTTCGGATGACGAGCAAGAGCTCGACGATATCGAGCCGTCGTACTACGAGGACGACGCCATCGAGGTCGACCCCGCGCTCGGCTGGGCGGGCACGCGCTGGAGCCATGCGCGCGACTACACCATGCACGCTATCTCGGCGCTAACGTGCGGCGCCTTTAGCTTTTTGCTGATGCAAACGGCCGGGGTCGCGGCGCTTCCCGGCCTAGTCATTGCGGCTATCGCGATCGGAGCGGCGGCTGGCCTGGCCCCCCAGATCGGCTCGGCCATCTCGGCTGTGGGCTTTTTGGTGCTCATGGCCAACGCCACCATGCAGGCGCAGGGCATCCTGTCGATGTTGCCCGTCGCGGTGATCTTTGCCGCTGCCATGTCCGGTTGGTGGATCGCCTGGGGTCGCACCGAGGCTGCCGCGAGCGCCGCGCTCACCTGTGCACTCGCGCTTGGCTGTCTGACTGGCAATACCTTCCTGGCAGCTGGGGTCGCCGCCGGCGTCGCGTCATTTTGGCTCGGCCCGGCAAGCGCCGCCGCGGCAACGGGCATGGGCGTGCTTTTTGCCCGTCTGGCGACGGTCGCGCTTTCAGCCGGAGGCGTGCTGGGGCTCGGTAACGTTGCCGCAGCGTTGGAAGACCCGCTCCTTTGGGCTGCCTTTGTGCTGGTCGCGACAACTGCCGCAGCGTCATCTGCGCTGCTCAATGCCCATGCCAAGCGTGCCGACCAGGGCTCAAACCTTGCCGCAATCGCCGCCATCGCCGTCACCGGCATCGGCTGCGCAGCGGCATCCTGTCTTGCACACCATATGGAAATTGCCAGCCTTGCAGCCGCGGTCGCCGCCAAGGCGGCAGTTGCGGGAACCCTATCCTCTATAATCGTTGGGATATGCCTATATTTGCTCGGATACCAAAGAACCTATACGGAGAGTGATCTTTCGTGAACTTCCTGAACATCTTCGAGGACCACGTGGCCGGCATCTTCGGTGCCACCCGTGCCCCGTTCTCCTTTAAGAAGCTTGCCAAGCAGGCCGCTCGCGACATGGAGGATCAGACTCTGGTGATTAACGGCGTCAACACGGCGCCGGCACTCTATACCATCCTGATCGCCGCCGACGACGATCCCATGCTCGCCCCGTTCTACCCCGAGCTTTCGCGCGAGGTCCGCGAGTTTGTGAAAGCGCAGGCCGAAAAGCGCCGCTATGTCTTTGTCGGCGAGCCCCTCGTGCGCTTTATGATCGATCCGCAGCTGCGCGCCGGCAAGTTCTCGGTCTTTGCCGAGAACGTCGATGCCCCCACGCTCGGCCGCCTGTACGAAGAAGAGCGCGCCTATCAAAACGGCCTGGGCCAGAACAACTCCGCGGCAAGCCGTGCCGCCAGCGCCCCGCGCGCCGGCCAGCAGCAGTTTGCTGCCCCGCAGCAGCAGCGC
>CABPCW010000066.1 GCA_902406155.1 uncultured Collinsella sp. | reverse complement strand
GGCCAGCCCGTGGGAGGCCAGGGCGCCGCTGACCGGTGGACGGCACCGAGCCGTCGGATGACTTGAAGAAGGGGGAGGCCTCGCGGCCTCCCCCTTTTTTTGCGTTTACACTTCACAATGTCGTTGCATTTCACCTGTAACCCGGTTGGGCTTATGGGTAATGAGCTTTTATTTAAAGACAATACATCGAATCACAAGTGCAGCTGCTATGACCACAATGATCAAAAGCAGGATTGTCAGTCGATGCTGCTTGCGTCGTTTATTTGACGAAACGAAGATTGATTTTCCCTGTTTTGGCGTTTCGAGATAACGAGCCGAATGCGTTAAGGTTTGCTTAGGTCGGGGACCTCTTTGCTGCCGAGTTATGGGCGTTTTCGTCGGGTCGTCATTGATTGCGCTGTTTTTTGATAACGGTGCATCTTTTAGATATACGGGATCGCCCGATGCGACGCCCATATGCTTACGTCCCGTTTGGGCATCCTCGAGCGTTTGATATCGATTTCTCGTCACATATTCGGGCTCTGCATCATTAATGGGCTCTTGCGAGATGTGGGGGCGATGGAACCGTGGCGGCTGCGTGGAAATATCTTCCCCCTGCGTCGGCATAAACATATTGTTCTGGTTTTGGTCGTCCATGATGCCCTTTAGCTCGTTACCAACAACGTGTACGCGCTCATTGTAAGCCCCTTGTTATTTGTAGCTGTGGACATACTCGTTATTTAAGCTCTGGTTCAAAGAACCTTAACCTTCCTAAAACCTTAGTGCTACACACTTAGATATGCTTATAGTACTGGACTCAAAAAACTTTATAGTCGATGTATATATGAGCATCGGGTGGGCATATATAAGAGCGTCAAAAGAAGTCCCAGTCACCTAGAAGATGACTCGGCAGTCCTATAAAGGAGTGGTAAACATGGCAAGCATGGTTCCTTATCGTTCGGTTTTTGGCGTTCGTCCCTCTGCAAGCTCGCTGTTCGATCTGTTTGATGATATGAGTGACCTAGCGAACGGCTCGATTGCCTCTAAGGCGTTCCCCGTTGACGTTGAGGATAAGGGCGATGGCTATGAGGTCAAGGCTTATCTTACCGGCGTCGCCAAGGACGATATCGATGTCGAGCTTAACGAGGGCCGTCTCTCCATTAGCGTGAATGTCGAGGAAGACGAGGAGAACGAGGGCAAGAACTTCCTGCAGAAGGAGTTCAGCTCGTACAGCGCGACGCGTGGTGTGTATCTCAAGGATGCTTCGAGCGAGGGTCTCTCGGCTAAGTACGCCGACGGCATCCTTACCGTTACGGTTCCCAAGATCGTCGAGAAGAAGAACGTTACGAAGATCTCCATCGACTAACTTCGTTGGTGTTCTGCGCTATTAAAAGATAACAAAAGGGGCTGGGAAGCGATTCCCGGCCCCTTTTGCTGTCTAGGACAGTCTATTGAATGGTTGCTGGCCGATACTGGCTTGCGGGGCGTATCGAGAGATTTCGCGATCCTTGGAGAAGGGTGGCGGAGCTGCCGACCTCGTCATCCAGGGTTGCGGCTAGAGCTTTGGTATAGCTTTTGACGGTAAGACTCGGGCGATTGTTATCTTGGCTGATATGCATGGCAATGAGCTGTTCGGTGCGATCGGTAACAAGCTCGCGTGCGGCTTCGGCGGCCTGATCGTTGGACAGATGCCCTTTTGTAGATAGGATGCGCTCCTGAAGAAAGCGGGGATATTCTCCCTCGCGCAGCATGGTCACATCGTGGTTGCTTTCGAGCGCGAGGACTCGACAATCTTTGAGGGTGTTCATGGCCTGGCTCGATAGCTCTCCGGTGTCGGTGGCAAAGCCGATGGAATCATCGAGGGCGTCGAATCGATAGCCGACTGGATTTATGACATCGTGTGATGTTGAGTAGGTTTGCACCTGGATGCCGGCAATGGATAGGGTGTCACCGGGATCGAATTCCTCGACAGGTAGATGCGAAAGATTTTCTTTGCTGGAAAGTGTGCCCCTGCTGGCAAAGAGGGGGCCGTGCCAGTGCTTGCACCAGACATCGAGGCCCTTGATGTGATCGCTATGCTCATGAGTAATGAGAAGAGCCGAGACGTTGTCTGCCGAGAGTCCCAGTTCTGCCATGCGCTTTAATGTCTCGCGGCGAGAAAGACCGTCGTCAATCATGATGAGGCCCCGGGGGCCTTCGATGAGCGCGCAGTTGCCTTTTGAGCCGCTGCCAAGGATATGAAGGTGCAGACGAGACATAAGATTCCAAAGGATACAATGGGTGCGAACGAATAGAGGAGGAAGCAAATGCCAACGGTATCTCAGCATTATGGACACCATGCCGCATCGTGGGCCGATGATAAGGCCCTGGCAACGCGGCAGACGGCTGCCCCCGTGGTGCTCATGGTATCAGGTGGTGCGGACTCGACGGCTTTGCTCCTTATGGCGTGCACATCAAAGTTGGATATTCTGGATGGGCGTGGTGTAGCCCCCATCGCGCGCGAGCGACTGCACGTACTGCATGTGAACCATCATCTGCGCGGCGAGGCATCCGATGGCGACGAGGCCTTTGTGCGCGGCCTATGCGCACAATATGGCTTGCCGCTGTGTGTTGAGCATGCCTATTTTGATGATGAATCGGGCAATATCGAGGCGGCTGCCCGCGAGGTGCGCTATGCCGCGGCGCGAAGGTATGTTCGCGAGCTCTGCGCCCAGACGGGGGCACCGCGAACGGCGGCTCGTATCTGCACCGCGCACACGTCTTCGGATCGCGCGGAAACGTTTTTGATGAACGCGATTAAGGGTTCGGGGCCCGCTGGTCTATCGAGCATTCCCCGCCGAAGGAATATCGTGGTGCGTCCCTTGCTCGACCTGACTCATGATGAGCTCGTGGGCTATCTGCAGGTGCATGGTCAGCCGTGGCGAGAGGACGAGAGCAACGAGGACGTGTCGTACTTGCGTAACTACGTGCGCCATCGAGTGATGCCGGTGGTGGCGCAGCGCAACGCGAGCGTCTGTAAGACGATTGGCGCCGCCTGCGAGATCTTAGGCGATGAGGACGCCTTTCTTTCCCAGCTTTCCGCGCAGGCGTTTCGAAGCTGCCTGCGTAAGGAGGCGGCGGGTGCACTGGTCCTTGACGCTCGCCGACTGGCCGCGGCCGAGGTGGTGATTGCTCGGCGCATGGTGCGACTGGCAATTAAGCGTATCGACCCCGACGCTCGCCCGGAGATGCGGCATGTGGAGCGTGTGCTTGCCTGTGTTGCCGAAGGCTCGGGTTCGGTCACGCTGCCGGCGGGAATCGATGCGCGCGTGGAGTTTGGCATGCTGTCATTCAAGGCCCCGGCGGCGCGCGAGGGGTTAGTTGCCGATTGGGTCACCATTCCCGGTCGATTGCCGCTGGGGGCGGGCCGCATCCTGGTGGCAGAGCCGATAGCCGTCGAGCCGGGGTGTGATATTGTGCGCCGTGCCCGCGAACTTGCGGGTGCCGGAGGGGTGGTCGCTATGGTGGATGCCGCGACGCTGGGCTTTGCCGATCGCGATAGCGATCGGATGCTCGCCGGCTCGCGCGGGGAGATTCCCGCCGAGGCGCGTTTGGCGCGTCTGTGGGTAGACGGTCCCGCGCCGGGGGATGTGATGTGTCCGTTGGGCATGAGTGGGCGAAGTAAGAAGGTATCCGACCTGCTCAACGAGGCTCGTATTCCCGTTTCTGAGCGCGCAGGCGTTCCCGTGGTAAGAACGGCTCCGGGAGGTGCCGTAGTATGGGTCGCGGGCGTTCGCGCGGACGAGCGTTTTAAATGCACGGCCGCAACGCGCGTGGCATATCTGCTTCGTGTGGTCGATGCGGAATAGCGCTTCGCGCCAGCTATTCTGTGCGACGTTGACGGTATTCCCGCGCTGATGGCGCACGGGCTGGTAAATATACCCCGTGCGCTGCTAGAATGTGTAGTTCGCGTCCATACGGCGGTGTGTGGGCGATAAGCACAAGAAAGGGTTGTCATGGCTTCTCAACATCCGGATATCGAGAAGGTTCTGTTTACGCAGGAGGATATCGACGGTATCGTCTCTCGCCTAGGCGAGCAGATTACTCGCGACTACGCGGGTAAGGATCTGGTGCTGATTGCGGTCCTGCGCGGCGCCGTGGTCTTTATGGGCGACCTGATGCGCAAGATCGAGCTGCCGACCAACATCGATTTCATGGCTGTTTCGAGCTATGGCGACGGTGTGAAGTCCTCGGGCATCGTGCGTATCATTAAGGACCTGGATATCGACATCCGCGGTCGCGACGTGCTGATCGTCGAGGACATTCTGGACTCGGGCCTGACGCTCAAGTATCTGATGAAGAACCTCGAGAGCCGCAAGCCCGCCTCGCTGGAGGTTGCCGCCTTCCTGTGGAAGGACGTTGAGGACCGTACCTCGGCCGTCACGCCCAAGTATGTTGGAACCCATTGCCCCGATGCCTTTGTGGTGGGCTACGGCCTCGACTATGCCGAGCGCTATCGCAACCTTCCGTATCTGGGCATTTTGAAACCGGAGGTTTATTCGTAAGATGCCCGACGACCGTAACGATAACAATTCCCAGACTCCCCGGGAACCTAAGATCCCGGGGATGCCCGGAGGCAAGAAGCCCACGCGTACGGGCTGGCTGTATTTTATTTTGGCTTGCGCGCTTCTGGGCTATGCCTTCTTTAACATGGGCTCCGGCTTTGCCAATTCCAGCAATACCGTAAAGCTCGCGACGAGCGAGATGGTCAACGCCATTAAGCAGGATCGCGTCGAAGATTTGACCTATACGGTTCAAGACGGAAGCGTGGCGGGTCATTACTGGAAGACAAAAAAGGACAAGGGCGATACGAGCGAGCTCAAGAGCTTCTCCTCGACCTATGTCGGCTCCGATTCGCTTGCCGAGCTTATGGCGGAGCACCCCGACACCAAGTACATCGTCAACACCAACGATCCCGATTTTTGGGGCGACCTGGCGATGAGCGTGCTGCCGACGATCGCCCTGATTGCCATCATGTTCTACTTTATGCGCCAGATGATGGGTGCCAACAACAGGAACATGCAGTTTGGCAAGACCAACGCCAAGACCAACGAGGCCACGCGCCCCAAGGTCAAGTTCGAGGACGTTGCCGGCGTGGACGAGGCAGTCGAAGAGCTCGAGGAGATCCGCGACTTTTTGAGCGATCCGGACCGCTATCGCAAGCTGGGTGCCAAGATTCCGCGCGGCGTTTTGCTGGTGGGCCCTCCGGGTACCGGTAAAACCCTGCTGGCCAAGGCCGTTGCCGGCGAGGCGGGCGTGCCGTTCTTTAGTATCTCGGGCTCTGACTTTGTCGAGATGTTCGTGGGTGTCGGCGCCAGCCGCGTGCGCGACCTTTTTAAGGAGGCCAAGTCTCAGGCTCCGTCGATCATCTTTATTGACGAGATCGATGCCGTGGGACGTCAGCGTGGAGCCGGTTTGGGCGGCGGCCACGACGAGCGCGAGCAGACGCTCAACCAGCTGCTGGTCGAGATGGACGGTTTTGAGGAAAGCGAGTCGGTCATCCTGATCGCCGCGACCAACCGCCCCGATATTTTGGACCCGGCGCTGCTGCGTCCCGGCCGTTTTGACCGTCAGGTTACGGTCGACCGTCCGGACGTGAAGGGCCGCGAGCAGATCTTGCGCGTGCATGCCGAGAACAAGCCGATGGACGAGGACGTTAAGTTTGAGAAGCTCGCCCAGATGACCGTTGGCTTTACCGGCGCCGATCTGGCGAACCTGCTCAATGAGTCTGCGCTTTTGGCTGCTCGCCGCCATCGTTCCGTGATCTCGATGGACGAGGTCGAGGAGTCGATGGAGCGCGTGATTGCCGGACCGCAGCGCAAGGGTCGCGTGATGACCGAAGCCGAGCGCACCACGATTGCCTACCACGAGAGCGGTCATGCCCTGGTGGGTCATATCCTGGAGCACTCCGATCCGGTTCACAAGATTTCGATTGTCAGCCGTGGCCAGGCTCTGGGCTACACACTGCAGCTTCCGCAGGAGGATCACTTCCTCAAGACCAAGAACGAGATGCTCGATGAGCTTGCCGTGTTCTTGGGCGGTCGCGTTGCTGAGGAGCTCATGTGCGACGACATCACGTCGGGCGCGAGCAACGACCTGGAGCGCGCGACCAAGATGGCGCGCGAGATGGTCACGCGTCTGGGCATGAGCGAGGAACTGGGCACGCAGGTGTTTGGCGAGGCGCAGCATCAGGTGTTCCTGGGCCGCGATTACGCCGATCACCAGGATTATTCCGAGGAGACGGCGCGCCGCATCGATATCGAGGTTCAGCGCATCATGCGCGAAGCCCATCGCCGTGCGGTCGAGATTTTGGATGCCCGTCGCGATCAGCTCGATCTGATGGCGAAGGTGCTGCTTGAGCGCGAGACCGTCGAAGGCGACGCCGTGAACGCCCTGCTCGACAACGAGTGGGATGCTTACCTTGAGCGCGAGGGCGATATCCTGGCGGCCAAGGAGGAGCGCAACGCCAAGGCGGCCGGCATGCCGACCAAGAAGTGCTCGCCTCGCATGAGCGAGGAGGAGCTGGCGGCTGATGCTGCGGCCTTTGCGCAGGCGGCCATGCAGGAGGATGCCGAAGCCGCATCCGATGATGCCGGTGATGGCAATGCTGTCAACGCTGACGGCAACACCGACGCCGACAAATAGTTCTTGTAGCGAAAGCCTCTGCGGGGAAACCTGTGGAGGCTTTTTCTTTTGAGCGATATGTTGATTGGGGACAGACTTAAATGAGCGTTTTCACGCATTTAAGTCTGTCCCCAATCAACATTGTGGCGCTCTAGTTGGCTAAAGCGTACAATAGCGCCTATGCGAAAGGGGAACAGATGATCAACGAAACTATGTTTGCTCGCGGTGCGGAAAGTTCCATCATCCGTGAGATTTTTAGCTATGGCCTTGAGCGCAAGGCACAGATCGGTGCAGAGAACGTATTCGATTTTTCGCTGGGAAACCCGAGTGTTCCGGCGCCTGCCGCCGTGGCTGAGTCCATTAAGAAGGCCTTGGAGCTGCCGAGCGACCAGCTGCATGGATACACGCCTGCACCGGGTTTGCCGCAGTGCCGTACCGCCGTGGCTGAGTCGCTCAATCGCCGTTTCGGCACGAGCTATGAGGGTAAGGATGTCTTTATGACCGTGGGCGCGGCGGCTTCGCTCACCTGCACACTCAATGCCGTTACCAATCCGGGCGATGAGGTCATTGTTATCGCCCCGTACTTCCCGGAGTATCGCGTGTGGATTGAGAAGGCCGGCTGTACGTGTGTCGAGGCGTCTGCCGATGAAGAAACGTTCCAACTGAGCGTGGGTAATGTGCTCAACGCGATCACCGATAAGACGGCGGCCGTCATTATCGACTCACCCAACAACCCGACCGGCGCTGTGTATACGCGCGATACCTTGACGCGCCTGGCTAAAGTTTTGTGCGAGGTCAACGCCAAGCGCGATCCCGAGAACCCGATCATGCTTATCTCGGATGAGCCGTATCGCGAGATTGTCTATGGCGCCGAGGTGCCTTGGGTTCCCTCGATTTACGAGCACACCGTCGTGTGCTATTCGTACTCCAAGTCGCTGTCGCTGCCGGGCGAGCGCGTGGGCTGGATTTTGGTTCCCAACACCAACCCGCAGGCGGCGCGTCTGATGCCGGCTGTTGCGGGTGCCGCCCGTACGCTGGGCTTTGTGTGCGCACCGGCGCTCTTCCAGCGCGTGATTATCGATTGCATCGATGAGCCGAGTGACGTTGAGGCCTATGCACGCAACCGCACGGCGCTCACCGATGCATTGGCGGAGTACGGCTACACCTATGTTGAGCCGGATGGCGCGTTCTACCTGTGGGTGAAGGCGCTCGAGCCCGATGCAAATGCATTTTGCGAGCGCGCGAAGAAGTACGAGCTGCTCGCGGTTCCCTCGGACAGCTTTGGTATGCCGGGTTGGTTCCGCCTTGGCTATTGCGTGAGTTACGAGACGATTATCAATTCGCTACCTGCCTGGAAGCAGCTGGCAGACGAGTATCGTTAAAAGCAAAGCGCTCTGCCTGTAATGTTTTACGTGAAACGGGGTTTGGTGTTAAGCCGGACCCCGTTGTCATGTACGTTGTGTCGTTGGGATGGAGCGGTTTTACGACTATCGAAGGCTATGCGTACAATGAATATACGCGACGGCCATGCCGGATAAGGAGATCCGATGCCCTACCTGCTTTCCTGTGATATCCATACTCATACGATGTTCTCTGCGCATGCATATTCGACCATTGAGGAGAATGTGTACTGGGCGGCAGAGCGTGGCCTGCAGGTGCTCGGATCTGCCGACCATCTGAGCTCTATGGTTTCACCTTGCCCCAATGACCTGCGCAGTTACCAGTTCTTTATCAATCAGGATATCTGGCCGCGCATTTGGAGCGGCGTACTGGTGCTGCGTGGTGCCGAGGCCGATATCGTTTCGCTGGACGGAAGCCTGTTTGGCGAGGACATTCCCGTTTCGCTCGATATTGCCGGCGATTCGTATAGTCGTGAGCATTCGCTGTTCGATTTGGTTACGCGCAATTTGGATTATTTGGTTGCGAGTGTGCATAATCCGCAGCTCGCTGAAGGCGCGACGCTCGCCCAGACGACCGAGATGTATATCAATGCTCTGGAGCACCCCAAAGTGTTTATGCTGGGTCACACGGGTCGCTCGGGTGTTTCCTTTGATATCGATGAGGTGTTGTTGGCGGCAAAGGCCAAGCACAAGATTATCGAGATTAACAACCATAGTCTTGAGCATGGTACCGATGCCGAGCATTGGGGCGCTTGTCGCAAGATTGCCGAGCGCTGCGCCGAACTGGGCGTGGGGATTGGCGTCTCGACCGACGCGCACATTGGTATGGCAATTGGCAAGCTCGACCAGGCGCGCAAGATGCTCGATGAGATTCACTTCCCGCTGGATCTGATCGTGACGCGCGATCGCGAGACGCTGCTGCGCGAGATGGCGGCAGCCGGCGTGTGTGACCTGCGCAAGAGCATGTAACGGGCTCATATATCCAACGAAAGGGGGCGGTCCAGACGGGCCGCCCCCTTCTTGTCCCAAAAATCTACCGGTGTTGGTTAGCGGCGCTCGAGGATCGCTACGGTTTCGGTGTGGTCGGTATGGGGGAACATGTCGACCGGCGTGATCTTGAGCAGGCGATAGCCTCCGTCGAGGAGCTGGTGCAGGTCACGCTCTTGGGTCACGGGGTTGCAGCTGATATAGGTGATGCGGCGCGGCTTGAGTGCGCAGGCGGCTTCGAGGAACTCGGGGGTGGAGCCGGCGCGCGGCGGGTCGATGGAAAGGACGTCGACGCGCTCGTTGTTATCGGCGGCGTCCAGGATGTAGCCGGTGGCATCGTCGGCCATAAACCAGGCGCTGCGGGTGAGGCCGTTGAGCTCGGCATTGCGACGTGCGTCGGCAATGCCCGCCGGGTTGCGCTCCACGCCGAGCAGCATAATGCCGACGCCCCTGTCCTGGGCATCCTTCGCGGCGCACAGACCGATGGTGCCGCTGCCGCAGTAGGCATCCATAAGCACATCGCCCTGGCGCAGGTCCATGCCTTCGATGGCGAGCCGGTAGAGCAGTTCGGTCTGCTGCGGGTTGGTCTGGTAGAACGCGGTGGGGGAGATGTCGAACTCGCAGCCGAGCAGCTGGTCGCGCATGCACTCGGCGCCATAGACGATACAAGTCTCCTCACCCAAGATGGCGTTACCGGGACGGCCATTGATATTTTGGGCAACAGTGACGATATGCGGATCGAGTGCCGCGACGGCCTCAAAGAACTCCTGTGCATGCGGTAAGTCACGCTGGGCGGTCACGAGCGTAACCATGACCTGGTCGGTACGCCAGCCGCGGCGGACGACGGCATGGCGAAGCAAGCCAAGATGTTTGTCCTCATTAAACGCGGGAATATGCAGCCGCTCAGCTTCGCGTGCGATGCCGTTGAGAATCTGACGGGCACCCGGCGCCTCGACAGGACACTCGGGTACGGCAACGATCTTGTGCGTGCCGCGCTCAAAGAAACCGCAACGGACAGCGCCCTCCTTACCGGGAGCAAAGGGAGTGGCAGCCTTATGACGAAAGCCACGCGGCGCAGGATATTTACCCGGGTCGCCCAGGATAACACCCATACCGCGAATGGGATCAACGGCAATACCCTCGCGCTCGCAGAGCTCAGCAAACAGCTCTTCCATAGCAGCCTGCTTGGCCGCCAGCTGCTTCTTATAAGGACGATTGATCGCCGCGCATCCACCACAAGCCCGCATGATGGAACAAGGCGACTTGGGATCCACGGCCTTTCGCGCAGGCGAAACCGAATCTTTATGTGGGCGCTTGGTGCGAGTCTGAGATGCCTTGTCCTCGCTCCGACGAGAGCCGGGACGCTTGGCCTTAGTCTTGCCCTTAGCCGACTTGCTTTTTGCAGCTTTAGAAGATTTGGATTTCGTAGAGGATTTCTCCTCTTTTGACCCCTCAGCCGCTTCCACCAAAGCACGACGAGCCCTACGCTCCGCACGAGATTCTGCCATCAATAACTCCACTAATTCATGAATTAAAAGCTGCAAGCATTGTACCGTGCCAAGCCAGCGGGCGATATGCAAGCGGTCATTTCCTGTCAGTGATAAGTCCAACGACGTTTGCCAGGCGCGGACGGGGAGCGGCGCATAATTAAGTTTATCGCGAGTTCCGCACGCAAAGGAAAGCACTTAATGTGCTTTCCGTCTTGCGCAGG
>CABPCW010000065.1 GCA_902406155.1 uncultured Collinsella sp. | reverse complement strand
GCACGGCAGGCGACGTCGTCGGCGCGAGCACCCAGCAGCGTACGGCCCACCTCGGCACCCCAAGCGTGCGCCAGGCCCTCGGCGCTAATAGCGCCGTTCAGCTCAATCTGACGCTCAACAGCAGCGCGGGCATCCTCAATGTCGCCGTCCTCGATAAAGTCGATGATGGACTCGATCGACATGGGCGTATCGGCGTTATCGGCGGCACGCTCGGCCACGACGCGCTCGGCGCAGGCAGCGCACTCCCCCGCCGACTTGCCGCACACCGGAATGCCATCGAGCGTGTGGCACGTGACATTGGTATGGTGGTCGGTAATCTCGACGACCGCGGTATGGTCACCGGCCGTGGCAGTCACCTTGATGTAGAGGTTGGGCACGCCCTCGACAAGCGACACATCACAGTAGTCGGCGTCGACAAGCAGCTCAGTCACGCGAGCACGATCCGCATCGTCAACGCTCTCGAGCACCTCGAGCGCGCTCTTGGCGTCACCGCCCACGGCGCCCAGCACGGCTGCAGCCTCAATACCGTGCATACCGCCCGAGTTGGGCACGGTCACACTCTTAACGTTCTTGATGATGTTGCCCGAGCAGGCAACATCCATGTGTTCGGGCTCGCAACCGAGCGTCTGGCTCGCCAGCGCCGCCGCATAGGCAACGGCAATGGGCTCGGTGCAGCCGAGCGCACAGACAAGCTCGCGGTTCAAAACATCGCAAAACGCGGTATCACGGATGGAATCGGTAGGCATAGGTATCTCCTACATGTATAGCGGGTTGGGCTCTCAACAATAGATAGCTTCTTTATTTGATAATAATGCATCAAAAACCGCAACCCAGGTTCCGGCGGACGGTGTTCAAGCACAAACTGACGGCAATATTTACGAGAAGCTGGTGTTGTTGCAAGCTAAAGCGTTTGACCAAAAACGCCCGAGCTTTTAGGCAAAAGACGCGCTATCATGCAGTCGAACGCGGTAAAACCTTTAGCAATTCCGCCGCACGGACCAGAGAGGAACCACTCATGAAGATCGGTATCGGCAACGACCACGCCGCCGTCGAGCTCAAAAACATCATTTCCGAGCACCTGAAGGAGCGCGGATGCGAGGTCGTGAACTTTGGCACCGACACCTCCGAGAGCTTTGATTACCCCATCGCCGGCTACAAGGTGGGCAAGGCAGTTGCCAACGGCGACGTCGACCTGGGTATCCTGATCTGCGGCACCGGCGTCGGCATCAGCCTGGCCGCCAACAAGGTCGAGGGCGTTCGTGCCGTCGTGTGCTCCGAGCCCTTCAGCGCCAAGCTCTCGCGCATGCACAACAACACCAACGTGCTCGCCTTTGGCGCCCGCGTCGTGGGCTCCGAGCTCGCCAAGATGATCGTCGACGAGTGGCTCGATGCCGAGTTTGAGGGCGGTCGCCACGAGCGTCGCGTCAATCTCCTCAACGAGATCGACCAGACCCGCGGCCTCAAGGTCGTCGACGAGGCCTAAAGACCCACAACGCCATACGCTAACGCAAGCCCCCGCCCGGAAAACGCATCCGGACGGGGGCTCTTTAGTAGATTTTTGGGACGTACCTTAAAAACTACGGGGATAAAAAGGGCGCCGCAGATGGAGTTCCGCGACGCCCAAGCCACACGCTAACAGCTTTAAGGAGTCAAAGCTGGTTTAGCCAAAGAAGCGCTTGATCTCGATCTCGGCGTTCTCCAGGCAGTCGGAGCCGTGGATCACGTTGGCGTTGACATCGACAGCGAAGTCGCCGCGGATGGTGCCGGGGGCAGCATCAAGCGGGTTGGTGGCGCCCATAAGGGTGCGCATCTTGGAGACAGCGGAGAGGCCGGAAACGACCATCTTGACGACCGGACCGCTCGTCATAAAGTCGCAGAGACCGCCAAAGAAGGGCTTGTCGGCCAGATGGGCGTAGTGCTCCTCGACGGTAGCGCGCTCGAGCGTGGTCATCTCCATGCGCTCGATAACAAGGCCGCTGCGCTCAATGCGAGCAACGATCTCGCCGATCTTGCGATCGCGCACGGCGTCGGGCTTAATCATGATGAAGGTCTTCTCGATAGCCATAAGGTAGCCTTTCAAGTAGGTTCGCGCGTGCCCAAGTCCCATTCCGGCACCCGCCTGGACTGCATCGTAACAGAGTTCTAGCTGCAGTTAAACAAAAAGCCGTTTATTGAAGCGTTATTATTTATTAAAGCGCTCCATATGTGTCACTTCTGTTTCGAAGCCCGACTAGAGTACCATCCGTCCCACTTTCAACTGCAACGAACAGAACGGGCGGTCGATTGTCGCCCGTGAACGCACCCCCTTCACAACCTGCGCAAATGTCCTACAGAAGTTCTCGACAAGCTCCTTCCTTCTCTATAACAAAACGGGTGCCCACCGTAGCGGGCACCCGTAAAGGCAAAATATGATGAACACACCAGACAGACGCATCCAATAAGCTAATTAGCTCCGTGGCCCATCTCGACGACCTTGGATAACGAGCCAAACACACCCTCATTGGCCGCGAGCTGCGCCTCGGCGCTTCCCAACTGCACGGCAACGGCAGCAGGGGCGGTACCACCCTCGGTCGTGCGCGCGGCGACAATCGACGGGATGTCGAGTGCCTCGGTAATGTCGCGCTCAAAGAGCGGACTTGCCTCCTGAAACACCTCAAACGGCAGGTCCTCAAGATTGCAGCCGCGCTTCTCACACATCAGGACAAGATGACCCACCACGGCATGTGCCTCGCGGAACGGCAGGCCGCGCTTTGCCAGGTAATCGGCAACATCAGTGGCTGCCAAGTGGCCCACACCACACTCGCGCGCCATGGCGTCCTCGTTGACAGTCCAGGTCGAGATCATGCCGGCCATAACCGACAGGCACTGCATGAGCGTATGGGCGGTATCGAGCGCACCCTCCTTGTCCTCCTGCAAGTCCTTGTTATAAGCAAGCGGCAGGCCCTTCATGGTCACGAGCAGCTGCACCAGGTTGCCGTACACGCGACCGCTCTTGCCGCGGATCAGCTCGGCAAAGTCGGGGTTCTTCTTCTGCGGCATGATAGACGAGCCGGTGGAATACGAGTCGGAAAGCGTGATAAAGCCGAATTCGGAGCTCGACCACAGCACGATCTCCTCGGAAAGACGCGACAGGTGCATGGCCATGACGGAGCCGGCGTAATGCAGATCGAGCAGGAAATCACGGTCGGAAACCGCATCGAGCGAGTTGGGAATCACACCCGCAAAGCCAAGCTCGGCAGCCGTCATCTGGCGATCGAGCGGATAGCTCGTACCGGCAAGCGCGGCGGCACCCAGCGGGCAGTTGTCAGCGGCATCAAAGGCGGCCTTCAGGCGTGTAAAGTCGCGCGCGAACATCCAGGAATACGCCAGCAGATGATGCGACAGCAGCACGGGCTGAGCATGCTGCATGTGCGTGTAGCCCGGCAGAATCACCTTGTCGTACTTCTTGGCCGCATCCACCAGCACATGGCGCAGCTCAAGATTGGCCTCCATGAGTTCCTTGGCCAGCGCCTTGACGCCTAGACGCGTATCGGTCGCCACCTGGTCGTTGCGCGAACGCCCGGTATGCAAGCGCTTACCGGCCTCGCCGATGCGGCGCGTCAGCTCGCTCTCGATGGACATATGAATGTCCTCATCGTTGATATCGAAGGTGAAGTTGCCGGCATCGATATCCTGTTCGATTCCGGTCAGGCCCTCGGCAATCGCCTGCTCGTCCTCGGCACTGATGATGCCTTGGGCCGCCAGCATCTTGGCATGCGCCTTAGAACCGGCGATATCCTGCTTATAGAGATGTTTGTCGACAGGCAGCGACGCGCCAAACTCCTGCGTGACCTCGGCCACTCCCGCCTCAAAACGACCGCCCCAAAGAGCCATGGAACCGTCTCCTTTCTCTAAATACCAAAACAAGCGCCTAATGAAATGCGCCATGTCGCTAAAGCAATTTACCAACCGCTAGTTTTGCACATTCCCCTACTGCGTGCGGAGCCATGTGGCTAATTTGCAAAGAAGTGACGCACCATGCACTTGGCACCCAACGTCTCCCTCCGAATGTTGCCCTGTGAACCGTCAATCCAAGCCTTCAGGCTCATAGGGACGTCCTCGACCTTTACAGCATCGAGCTCGGGCGCGAGGGCAAGTAAAGCATGCGCGATGACATTGAACATATTGGATACTCCTCCTATATATAGGCGCAAGGCCGACAAATTGATAGAAAGAGCCCCGCCGGACAACCCCGGCGGGGCTCGGACTCAGCCGCAGGCGCGGCGTCATATATGCGGGCGGAACGTAGGGGCCACCGATGTTAAGAAGTGTCAGCAAGCATAACGAAAGGTAGGGACCCCGTGCGCCCGTTTTTGTATCACGCGGATGGGCCGCGCGGATACCAAGGAAAGGAAGCCTTAGGCTTGAGCGGCAGCAGAGCTGGGGCCCTGGACCTTAGCCCACGTCTTGAGCGACAGCGTATCGATCTCGATAAAGCCGGCGCTGGCTTTCTCGTCAAACGTGGTGTCACGGTCGTAGGTGGCCAGGCCGTAGTCGTAAAGGCTGAAGGGGCTCTTGCGGCCGACAACATGGCAGTTGCCCTTAAAGAACTTCAGACGGACGGTGCCGGACACGAACTTCTGAGTGTCGGCCATAAAGGCATCGAGCGCGTTCTTGAGCGGGCTGTACCACTGGCCGTTGTACACGGCAGTCGCCCAATCCTGCTCGAGCTTAATCTTGGTCTTGAGCAGGTCGCCCTCGACGCAGATATCCTCGAGTGCCTTGTGGGCGGTGATGAGCGTCAGGGCGCCGGGAACCTCATAGCACTCGCGGCTCTTAAGGCCCACCAGACGATCCTCGACCAGGTCCAGGCGACCAAAGCCGTTGTCGCCGGAGATCTTGTTGAGGGCGATGACGATCTCGGAGAGTTTCATCTTCTTGCCGTCGACGGCGACGGGCTTGCCGGCCTCAAACTCAATCTCGGTGTAGGTCGGGGTGTCCGGCGTGTCCTCGGGGTTCTTGGTCATAACCCAGGCGTCGTCGAGCGGCTCGTTCCAGGGATCCTCCAGGTGACCGCACTCAATGGCACGACCCCACAGGTTGTCGTCGATGGAGTAGGGGTTGTCGTTGGCACCCTCGGGAACCGGCACGTTGTGGGCATGTGCGTAGGCGACCTCGTCGGGACGGCACTTCAGGTCCCACTCGCGAACCGGGGCGATAACCTTGAGCTCGGGGTCGAGGGCCTTGACGGCAGCCTCGAAGCGGACCTGGTCGTTACCCTTACCGGTGCAGCCGTGGGCGACGTAGGTCGCGCCAAACTCATGGGCGACCTCGACAAGCTTCTTGGCGAGCAGCGGGCGAGACAGGGCGGAGAGCAGCGGGTACTTGTTCTCGTACATGGAGTTGGCGGCGATGGCTTTGGTCAGGAACTCATCGGAGAACTCATCGCGCAGGTCGAGCACCTGGCAATCAAGAACGCCCAGGTTGAGCGCCTTCTGCTTCTTGGCGTCCAGGCCGGTCTCCTCCTGGCCCACGTTGCCGCAGACACAAACGACATCGAGATTCTTCTCGTCCTGGAGCCACTTGACACATACGGATGTATCAAGACCACCGGAATATGCGAGAACGACTTTTTCCTTGCTCATGGCTGTTTCCTTTCGCCCTTGGTAGCTAATTAGAACATCGGTCAGTTGCAAGTCATTTCAAGGTCATATACCGTGCAATATCAGGTTAAATAGCAAAAATCAGCACATACATGCCCTAGAAACATGCAGCAATGTCGTGCTAAAACCCAACGACCTCAAAATGACTCTGTTGAGGCAATTCGCCCCATGCGGACAGAGACGATTGTTATCGTCGTCGGGAAATTGCGCGCTGGCGTCGGATGGCATTGTCTGCAGTAGTGATGATCTTTACGAACTGCATCTGTCTCTCCTTTCACCTATCGCCGGGCGCAATTCTAATATCGTAAACGGTACCTTTTCCTCGGTAAGCGGCTCTTTTGCCGTCTCCGTTTTCGATGGTCGCTATATTACGCTAAAGTGCCTGCTGTACAAGCGGCAAATTCAAATTACTGAAAAGTTTTTTCATTAGTTTGTGAAGCGTGGTGCAAATACGCTCCGTTCCTGCGACAATACGCTCAGTTACTGGTTGATGGTTATAACGTCTGAAACAATTTCGAAACGAAAGGCGCGCTTTTATGCAAACTTACGAATCGGACACCTATATCGGAAACATTAAGATTCTCGCCGTCGACATGGACAAGACGCTGCTGACCGACGAGCGCGTGTTGCCGCAGGGTCTTGACGAGCGCCTGGACAAGCTCGCCGACGCAGGCATCGTATTCTGCCCCGCCAGCGGACGGCCTGCCCCCAAGCTCGAGGAAATGTTCGAGGGCATTAAGAACCGCCTCGCCTTTTGTCCCGACAACGGAGCGTGCGTGATCTATCGCGGCAGCTATATCTATAAGAGCAATATCGACGTGGAGCTGTACCAGCAGGTCTTGAAGCGCGCCTCGGAGGATCCTCGCGCTGTCCCCGTCCTGTGCTGCTTCGACGAGTTCTACGTGCTTGCCCGCGACCACCAATACCACGACGAGATCAGCGTCTACTACAACACAATCAACTACGTCGATAGCTTTGAGGGCATCGATATCGAGTCCAATAAGATCTCGATCTTCTTCCCCGCCTATGATGCCGAGCCAGCGTTTCGCGAGGACTACAGCCCGGCATTCTCGGACCGACTCTATGTCACCAATGCTGGCCGCGAGTGGATCGACTTTATGAACCTGGGCGTCGACAAGGGGTCGGGCGTCGCGCACCTGTGCGACCACCTGGGCATCGATATCGCCGACGCCGCCGCCGTGGGCGACACCTACAACGATATTCCCATGCTCGAGCGCGTCGGGCATAGCTTTATCGTGGACAATGCAGAGGAGCACATGAACGCACATGCCAAGTGGCGTATTCCGAGCAACAACGACGGGGGCGTACTGACGCTCATCGACGCTATCCTGGCGGCACGTTAACGTTGCTCGTCGGACCTGGCCGGGCGAGGCGGGTAAGTTTTTCGTTCGGTCAGGTCCTGGGCTCGCTCGGAAAGCACATTTGGTGCTTTCCGGCTCGTGCGGAATCTACGAAAAACTTACCCGCCTCGCCCGGCCAGGTCCTTGGGCTACTTGCTTGCCGCCTGGATGGCGTCTTGGCGCCTAGATACTTGGCTGAATTGTTTGAATTGAAAAGGGCTCATCGTTGATACGAGCCCTTTTTCTGTACGGTCAATTTGGCTAGGCTTCAGCCGCTTCGAGCTGCTGCGTCTCTTTGATCTTGGCGATCATGTCGATGCGGCGCTGGTGACGACCGCCTTCGAACTTGGCGTCGAGCCATTCGTCCACGATCATCTTTGCGAGCTCGGAGCCCACCACGCGGGCACCGAAGGCCACGATGTTGGTGTTGTTGTGCTCGCGGCTGAGTTTGGCCGAATAGGGCTCGGAGCATACCACGGCGCGCACGCCCTCAACCGCGTTGGCTGCCAGACTGATGCCCACGCCCGTGCCACAGATAAGAACGCCCAGATCGCACTCCCCTGCCGCCACGGCGCAGCCGACCTTGTAGCCGCTGATGGGATAGTCAAAACGCTCGGTGGAGTTGGTGCCAAAGTCCACGACCTCGTAGCCGCGCTCCTCCAGGTGCTCCTTGATGATGTTCTTGAGCTCGACGGCCACGTGGTCGTTACCGATTGCGATCTTCATTTACAGGTTCCTTTCGATCGAGCCACATGGCTCTTTGCTATTAACTGACATCCTCTGGCCTGCCGCGGTTAGTACTCCTCTCCCTGACGCAGCTTCTCAAGCGCTTCCGCATAGGTCATGTCCTTGCCAAACAATGCGCTCGTGCCCAAGATGAAGCCGTCGGCACCGATGGCCGAGAGTTCCTTGACGCGCGCGGGCGAGCAGGCGCCGTCGATCATGATCTTGAAGCCGTACTCATCCTTGAGAGCCGCAAGCTGTTCAATCTTCTTTTTAGTGAATTCGATAAACGCCTGCCCGGCAAAACCGGGATTGACCGTCATGACCATCACGTAGTCGCAGAGGTTGAGAATCTCCTCGAGCAGGGTCACCGCGGTATCAGGGTTGACGGCGATGCCCGCAGCGCAACCGAGCGCTTTGATGGCGGCGAGCGTCTTGACCACATAGCGCTCGGACTCGGGATGAATGTAGATGATATCAGCGCCAGCATCGGCAAAGAGGTCGATCTTGGCCGCCGGGTTCTCGATCATCAGATGCACGTCGACGAGCTTTTGCGTGGCAGCGCGCACGGCCTTGATGTCCTCGAGGCCCATCGCAAAGTTAGGTACAAAGCTACCGTCCATCACATCGCAGTGAAAGACATCGGCACCCGCGGAGTCGAGCTCGCGCACCGTGTTGGCAAGCTCGCCGTAATCGGCGCACATCATACTGGGGCAGAGAAGCATAGATGATCCCTCACAAATTCGTCCAAGAGCGTCATTTGGTTAATCGTATAACCAGCTGCGAATCTACCAAATACCAGTGTATGAATCGGTAAGCGGTAGTTATTCACTCCGTGAACGGTACCTAATTCATGGTTAATCGTATAATCAGGTGTTAACCAAATAGGACGTTATAATTGTTAACCAGCAGGCGTTAACCAAGCTGGAGGTCCCATGGCGCAAAAACAGCTCTCAATGAAAGAAATCGCCCAACTTGCCGGGGTCTCCGTAGCCACCGTGAGCCATGTGGTCAACAACGTTGGCCGTTTCTCCGAGGACACGCGCAAACGCGTGCAGGATGTTATCGACCAGTACGGTTACGTTACCAACCAGTCCGCCAAGACGCTTCGCCAAGCGCAGTCGCGCTCCATAGGCATGATCGTGCCCGATATATCCAACGACTTCTTTTCCAAGATCGCCTACCACGTAGAGCGCACGCTTGCGGCGCAGGGGTACTCTGTCTTTGTCTGCAACAGCGGCAACGATCCGCAGCGCGAGCGCGATTACTTCCATAGCCTTGCCAGCAAGCAGGCCGACGGCATCATATGCATCTCGGGCCTGCGTGAGCTCACGGACGACATCGTCACGCGCGGTATCCCCGTGGTCTGCATCGACCGCATGCCGCAGTCGGACCTCGCCATCCCCCACGTGGGGACCGATGACGAACGCGGCGCCTACCTGGCAACGAGCGCACTCATTGACCGCGACTGCAAAAACATCCTCACCATCTCGAGCTTTACCGCAGACTACGACCGCAACGACCGCCTCACGGGCTATATGCATGCGCTCGCCGATCATGGCCTGCCGCTTCGCCGCGAGTACATGGCCTACGTCACCGGCCAGCGTCCTAGCATGGACGAGGCTCAGGATATCGTTGCCGGAATGATCGATGCGGGCATGCCGCTCGACGGCATCTTTGCCACAAGCGACCATTCGGCCGCAGGAGCGCTACGCGCCGTGCAGGCAGCAGGTCTCAACGTGCCCGGAGACATCAAGATCGTGGGCTACGATGACTCCATCTACTCCAAGCTCACCACGCCGCAGATCACCACGGTTCAGCGCCACCCCGAGCTCATGGCACAAGAGGGTTGCAAGGCGCTCCTCGACCTCATCGCAGGCCGCACCCCCGCCATGGAGACCGTGGCCCCCGTAGAGCTCGTGCGCCGCAGGAGCTGCTAACCGCACAGAAAGACGCCGCGGGACGCATCCAAGCCTGGAAACGTTCCGCGGCGTCGGCATTGGCGACCTGCGACCATCGGGCGACCAGAAGCGTCGCACCCAAGGCCATCGCCCGCAAGCTCATCGCTCGCTACTTGGCGTCGGCCCAGGTTATGCCGGTGCTGGCTTCGGCGATTAGGGGGACGCGGAGGTCTACTACGTGTTCCATGACGTCGCGGACCATGGCGGTGAGGCGCTCGACTTCGTTGACGGGGCACTCAAAGTCCAGTTCGTCGTGCACTTGCAGGATCATGTGGGCGGCAAAGCCCTCTTCTTCCAGACGGCGACTCACGCGGGCCATCGCGATCTTGATGATGTCGGCCGCGGTGCCCTGCATGGGGTGGTTCATGGCCGTGCGCTCGCCAAAGCCGCGGAGCTGCGGATTTTTGGCCTTAAGCTCCGGGATATGGCGACGGCGGCCGTACATGGTCTCAGCATAGCCCGTCTGCTTGGCACGCGCCACCACGTTGTCGAGGAACGTACGCACGCCCGGGTATGCCTCGTAGTAGCGGTCGATCATGTCGCGTGCCTCGGCCATCGAGATATGCAGCGACTGCGATAGGCCGTAAGCCTGCTGACCATACACGATGCCAAAGTTCACGGCCTTGGCGCGGCTGCGCAGGTCGGGCGTCACCTCGGACACCGGCACGCCAAACACGCGCGCGGCCGTCTCGGCATGGAAGTCCTCGCCCTCGTTAAAGGCACGCACCAGATGCTCGTCACCCGAGAGATGCGCCAGCAGACGCAGCTCGATCTGCGAGTAGTCCACCGCCAAAAAGACGCTTCCCTCGCCTGCCGAAAACGCCGTCTTGACAGTACGGCCCAGCTCCGAGCGCGTCGGGATGTTCTGAAGGTTCGGGTCACTCGAGGACAGACGACCCGTCGCCGTGATGGTCTGGTTGTACGTGGTGTGCACGCGACCGTCACCACGACGCAACGGGCCCAGCGTGTCCAGATAGGTGGACTTGATCTTGGACTTCTCACGCCAGTCCAAGATCAGACGCACGATTTCGTGGTCACGGGCAAGGTCGCTCAGCACCTTGGCGTTGGTCGAATAATAGCCGCGCTTGGTCTTTTTGAGGCCCTTGGTCGGAAGGCCCATCACGTCAAAGAGCACGTGCGAGAGCTGCATGGGACTGCCGATGTTAAAGGTCTCGTCGCCGGCCAGATCGCGAATGCTCCGCTCGACCTCGGCAATCTGGGTCGCCAGACCCTCGGACAGACTATGCAGGCGGTCGGGGTCCACGAGCATGCCCGCGCGCTCCATCTTGGCAAGCACCGGCACGAGCGGCATCTCGATGCCATCGAACACGTTGGCGGCGTTCTCGCGGGCCATGCGGTCGCGCAGCGGCGCCACGAGCGCCAGCGTCAGGGCCGCAGT
>CABPCW010000064.1 GCA_902406155.1 uncultured Collinsella sp. | reverse complement strand
CACTGCTGCTCGAGGCTGGGGTAGAGGTGGTAGAAGCCGTCGAAAAGGCTCTTGAAGCCAAAGGCTTGCTGCCAGTCCGTCATTCCGGCGCGCGCCATGCCTGCGCGGTTGTAATGGTTGAACCCGGCGGCGCTTGACATGCCCGAGCCGATGCCGACGATGATGGCGTCGGCATCGTCGATAAGGCTTCGAAGCCTATACGCTTCCCTCTCTAGAGACGGCATTGGGCAATCTCCTCGAAAGCCGGGGCCATATCGCCGTCAACGAGAATCGTCTCGCACGATGCATCGGGCGCCATAGCCTGGCTGTAGTTGAACACGATGTAGGTGGCGTGCTCGCAGACGTTCGCGATCTGGGCGAGCATGTGCTTTATGATGCCGTTGCGCAGTCCCACGCCAAGTTCGAGGATGGCGACCCTGCCGTTGCGATGGGCTTGCACAAGGCGCTCGAGCTCCTCGAGCTGGGCCGTGGCGAGGGCGTCTGGATGGGCGAGACGCCGCTCGTCGATCGACGTGCGTATGCCCCCCTCCGTCTCGAGCACGCGGTTCTCGTCGAACCCGGCGCGCGCGAAGTGCCCGTCGATGTTGCATGTGACCACGAAGGTGTCGGCGTGCTCCGTAAGACGCCGCAGCCCGTTCATGAGCGAGCCGGGCTCATATTCGAGATACTCCTTTTGATGGAACCGCTCGGCCCATCGGCGTCGCACGCTGGCATCCGGGGAAGCGAGCCCCTGCAGTATGCAGCCGATGCCGTCTGCCTGGGCGAGGTCCCCGTACGCCTCTTGGAAATGAGCATCGGCGCAGAAAAGGTTGAGCCCCTCCGCCATGTCGAGTCCGTTGCTAGCGCCGATGATGACAAGATCCGCTTCGGCTAGCGCCCTGCCTATGCGAACTGCTTTCGCCGTCTCCATGCGCTACCTCCCCAGCGTCTTGCGCACGTCGGCAAGCACGTCGGCGATGTCGGCGCGAACGGCGAGCCCCCGATCCTCGATCGCGCGGGGGAGAAACTGCGTCTTGTTGTTTACGGCGATGTAGCTGGCCTGCGGTAACTGCGCCGTGAGGGCCCAGAACGGCTCCTGGATAAACGCGGGCGTCATGCGGCCCACACCCAGCTCGAGGAAGAGGATCCTCTGCCGTGCGTGCGCGTCGAGCCATTCGGACACCTTGCGGTACTGCTCCTCGTAGAGTTCGCCCTGCAGGAAGTTGCCGTAGCCGCGAACCCAGGGGAACGCCTCTGCCCCGCAGTGCGGGCAGCGCGGCACGAGCTCTGTCGGAACCTCAAGGCCGTCTCCCATGGCCTCTACCATGTTGGAGACCGGCTCGACCGCATCCCACACCGCGTCGGTGCAACAGCGGGAGCACTGAAAGAAGCGGTGGTCGCCTTGGATCTCTGCCACTTTCTCCCAGGGATAGAGCTTCACAAACTGCGTGTCCTGGTTGGTGGTGAGCACGAAGAAATCCTTCTCGGCGAGAATGGCGTCGAGGTCCCTGTAGGGCTTGCGCAGCGGGGCGTTGAGCGTGGTGTCGAGGAAGGTGGCGAGGTATCCCCAGCGCGCCTCGGCGGTGGGCCAGCGGTAGAACGACCCCTCGAAAGCGCCCTTGAAACCGTAGCGCTCGGCGAATTTGCCGAAATGCTTGCGATAGGTCGCGTTGTCCTCGTAGTAGAAGTCGCCGCCGCCCGCCGCGGAGAGCCCGGAGGCCCCGCCCACCAGCACGCAATCGGCTTCTTCGATCATACGGGCGAAGTCCTCGATTTGCTGGTCGTAGGGCTCGGGCTCGCGGTCACTCAGCTCATAGGGCGTGCTGCCGCTGCGGTAGGCGGCATGAAGGGAAAACGATCGGTTGGTGAGCTCGATAACGAGCTGCTCGTACAGGGTCACTGGATACCTTCTTTCAGCTATTATAAACAGGTGTCTATAAAAAGTATCCATGTCGATTTGCTTAAGAGCAATGAACAGCTTCGGCCTGCTGTCGATAAACGAGCGTTTGCCGGGCATTGTCGAGCGTTGCAATTGGAGGGGTAATGGAAGCGGGGAAGATCGATCGTCGCCGACGCTATACACTCTCGGTCATACGGGAGGCGTTCTTCGCGCTGCTGGCCGAGGTCGGCTTCGCGAAGATGACGGTAGCGGATATTTGCCGCCGCGCCGATATCAACCGTGGCACGTTCTATCTGCACTACGAGGACAAGTTCGCCCTGCTCGACGCGCTTATCGACGAGGCCTTGGCGGCGGTGCCGCCGCTCGAGGGAACGGAGGCGGGTGCCCTCTGCCAGCGTCCGCCGGCAAACGATGACTATTATCTGCTCTACTCGGATGACGACGCGTACGCCCGGGTGGCACAGCGCGTCGTCGAGCGCGGCGCCGAGCAGATGGTTCCCTCGATCATGGAGGAGACTGGGCTTTCGCGCGAGGACGCCTATCTGCTCTTCGTCCACAACGTCCAGGGAAATCTCGCGGTCAACCGCCTGCTCGGTTGGAGGCGAGGGCCCGAGTTTGCTCACGCTCAGGAGCTGCTCAGCGCCTATTCCGAAGGGGGCATGCGGGCGGTATCGGCTCGTCACGATCCTCGTAGCTCGTCTTGACCGCATGTCATTTCAGGTAGGTGGCGTTGCTATGGGCCCTCTTTGATTTTCGACGTTGTATAAGGCAATCGCAATCGTCTTGAGCTTCTTTAGGGAACTTGAACAAGAGATATGGCCTGCTGGCGATTGATTAACACCATTCGTTTTGGTTACAAGAAAGCATGCTGCGCGCCTGCAGCATGAGGGAGAGGGAATCCTATGAATATCGTTGTATTGAGCGGCAGCCCGCGTAAGGGCGCTAATACCGATACCATGGTCGAGGCGTTTGCCGAGACCGCGCGTGAGGGCGGCCATACGGTCGAGGTCATCCGCGTTGCCAGCAAGAAGATCGCCGGCTGCTTGGGATGCCAGTACTGCTTCGCCCATGAGGGCGTCTGCGTGCAGAAGGATGACATGGCCAACGTGATTGAGTCGCTGAAAGACACCGACATGGTTGTCTTCGCTTCGCCTATCTACTGGTTTGATATCACTGCGCAGGAAAAGACCGCCATCGACCGCCTGTACGCCTTCGGTGCCACGGGATTCCCGTTCACCAAGACGGCCCTTTTACTCGATAGCCACAGCGAGGGCGTCTATGATGCGGCGATCGCTATGTACAAGTCAACCTGCGCGTACTGCAAGTGGGAGGACCAGGGCATTGTCACCATCAGCGGTATGACCGAGCGCGACAGCATGGCCTCCTCGCCCAAGCTGGAAGAGGTGCGAGAGCTCGCTCGCAAGCTCGCCTAAGGACAAGAAGAACGCATGGCAATCAGCGTTGGTGGAAATGCTTGCTATCCTTACCAAGAGATAGGGGTGTATTCCCTCAAGTGCCGTATAGGAACAATTTTTAAACGCAGAAAAATAACTGAAAACAAATTAATCCGCGTTAAAATATTGTCAAACAGAAGTTCATGAGGGAAGGTTGCGTATGCGTCGCAAGGCAGACGAGCTCCTTAGGGAGTGGCGAGACAGGGCTGATAGAAAACCTTTGCTGGTCAAAGGCGTGCGCCAGTGTGGCAAGACCTATCTGCTCAGAACGTACGCTCAGGATCTTTTCGAATCGGTTGTCTACGTTAATCTTGAGAACGACCGGTCGGCGCGAGCGGATTTTTCGGGCGGTCTTGACCCTCATTCGATCGTACGCGCGATCGAGGCTCGTACGGGACAGCGTATCGTGCCTGGCAAAACCTTACTGTTCATTGACGAGATCCAGGCATGCGAGGAAGCGCTCACTTCCCTTAAATACTTTTGCGAAGATGCTCCCGAGTATTACATTGCGGCTGCTGGGTCGCTTCTGGGGGTTGCCATTAACCATCAGTCGTATTCGTTCCCCGTCGGAAAGACCGACTTGATTGAGATGACTCCACTCGATTTCGAGGAGTTTCTCTGGGCGATGGGGCACGATCAGCTGGTCGACGAGATACGCTCATCATTCGAGTTTATGGGTCCTCTTGCGCCAAGCCTTCATGAAAAGGCGCTTGGGCTCTATCGGCAGTATCTTGTTGTTGGCGGAATGCCCGAGGCGGTCCAAACGTACATCGATGATCAGTCAATCATTGATGTGGCCGAAAAGCATCGGATTATTCTCGACGGATACTCCGCCGACACTAATAAATATGCTGATGAGCGCTTGAGCGCAAAGACGCGTGCGTGCTTCGATTCCATTCCACAGCAGCTTGCCAAAGAGAATCGTAAATTTCAATACAAGGTAGTGCGAGCGGGGGGCAATGCGTCTCTCTTTGGAGATGCTCTCGACTGGCTTGTATTGTCGGGTACGGTGGCGCGCTGCAGCCTAGTCGGGCAGATCGAAAGCCCTTTAGAGGCCTTCGTTAACCCTTCTGCTTTTAAAATCTATCAGGCGGATACAGGGCTGCTCGTCTCCAAGGCCGGTGCTCAACGCGCCGATATTCTTTCCGGTATCGGCGGCACATTCATGGGTGCACTTACCGAAAACTACGTTGCCCAACAGCTTTCAGCCATGGGCTATCCGCTGCATTATTGGGCGCGAGATAATCGTGCGGAAATCGACTTTGTAGTAGAGAAGCAGGGATGCTTGTCTGCGATTGAAGTCAAGGCGGGAGAGAACACAAGATCTCGAAGCCTGTCCTCACTTAAAAAGACCCATCCGGGCGTGCGCCTTATCAGGCTATCGACTAAGCCCTTTGGAATGAATGATGGGCTGATGTCTGTTCCACTTTATGCGGCATTTTGTCTATAGGGATGATGCTGCTGTAATGCATGGGGCCCGGAGTGCGATGTTGCTGCACTCCGGGCCCCGCTGCTTAGTTAAACCATGACGGTTTGGCTGCCGTCGTCCTAGTCAAACAGGCTCGGCATGTCGTTTTCCTTCATGAGGGCACCGGCAGAGGGGAGGCTCTGCGCGGTGAACTTTTCGGCCGAGACGCCGGCGCCAAGAATCTCCTCGGTTGTGCCGACGGTGGTGACCGAGCGGCCTTTCTTGGCGGTGAAGGCCTGGACGCCCTGCGTATTGGTGGTCGTCTTGGTCTTGAGCAGCGACGTGTTGAAGTTCATCAGGCGGTAGTCGCTCGAGACCAGCGCGAGGTCGCGGTCATCCTTGAGCACCTGGGCATACAGCAGCTTGCTGCCGCCATAGATGGCGTTCTTCAGGCGCTTGCGGTTGGTCTTGGTGACGTATCCAGAAAGCGCGACGCGCACCACGCGGCCGTTCTCAAAGACAAACAGCACGTCGGCCTTGTAGTCCTCGGGGTCGATGACCCAGATGACGCTCTCGTCGGGTTCCATCTCAAGATCGGTCGGCAGGTACGAGCCCAGCTGGGCCGACTTGGTGTCCTCAAACGCTGCAACCTTGCACTTGTACACCTGGCTCTTGTTGGTAAAGACCAGCAGCTCGTGGGTGTTGGAGGACGGGAACTCGATAAAGGGTTTGTCGCCATCCTTGTACTTGAGCGTGGTCGCCTTCTTGAGCACGCGGTCCGTCATCTTCTTAAGGTAGCCATCGCGCGAGAGCATGATGGTGACCGGGTACTCCTCGACCTCGGGCTCCAAGCTTACCTCGATAACCTCATGGGGCTCGATCCTGCCCGTGCGGCGCGGCATCACGTACTTCTTATTGACCGCGGCCAGCTCGTCGCTGATGACCTTCTTGATGTTCTCCTCGCTGGAGAGGATCTCCTCGAGCTCGGCAATCTCGCCCTCGAGCTTGGCGATGTCCTTGGTGCGGTTGAGGATGTACTCCTCGTTGATGTTGCGGAGCTTGAGCTCGGCGACAAACTCGGCCTGAGTCTCGTCGATGTCGAAGCCGCGCATGAGGTTGGGCACGACCTCGGCCTCGAGCTTGGTGCCGCGGATGATGGCGATGGCCTTGTCGATGTCGAGCAGGATCGCCTCAAGGCCGTGCAGCAGGTGCAGGCGCTCGGACTTTTTGCCCAGGTCAAAGTTGATGCGGCGACGCGTGGACTCAATACGCCACTTGACCCACTCGTGCAGGATCTGGCGCACGCCCATAACGCGAGGGTAACCATCGACCAGTACGTTGAAGTTGCACGAGAACGAATCCTGCAGCGTGGTCGAGCGATAGAGCTTCGCCATGAGCTTGTCGGGGTCGACGCCGCGCTTAAGGTCGATAGCGATGCGCAGACCCGAAAGGTCGGTCTCATCGCGAATGTCTGCGATCTCTTTGACCTTGCCCTCTTTGGAGAGCTTGACGATGCGCTCGATGATGACATCGGTCTTGGTGGTGTAGGGGATCTCGTAGACCTCGATGATGCGCTCTTCGGGAATCCAGCGCCAGCGGGAGCGAATCTGGAAGCTGCCCAGCCCGGTCTCGACGATCTTCTCCATCTCCTCGCGGCGGTAGATGATCTCGCCGCCGGTGGAGAAATCGGGCATGGGCATGTACTCGAGCAGGTCGCAGTTGGGATCCTGCAGGTAGTGCATCGTGGCGGTGCAGACCTCGTTGAGGTTGAAACCGCAGATATCGGACGCCATAGCGACGCCGATGCCCTTGTTGGCCGAGACAAGGATGTTGGGGAACGTGGTGGGCAGCAGGCGTGGCTCCTTCATGGCGCCGTCGTAGCTGTCGACGAAGTCGACCGGGTCCTTGTCGATGTCCTTGAAGATCTCGGCGCTGATGGGGGAGAGCTTGGCTTCGGTATAACGCGAGGCGGCGTAGCTCAGGTCGCCCGAATAGTACTTGCCAAAGTTGCCCTTCGACTCCACGAAGGGGGCGAGCAGCGCCTCGTTGCCGGTGGCCAGGCGCACCATCGTCTCGTAGATCGCGGCATCGCCGTGCGGGTTGAGCTTCATGGTCTGGCCGACGATGTTGGCGCTCTTCTGGCGCTCGCCCTTGAGCAGGCCCATTTTGTACATGGTGTAGAGCAGCTTGCGGTGCGAGGGCTTAAAGCCGTCGATCTCGGGGAATGCACGCGAGACGTTGACGCTCATTGCGTAGGGCATGTAGTTGACCTCGAGCGTCTGCGTGATCGGCTGATCGGTGACCTCGGAGTGCAGGCCGATGACGTTCTCGGCGTTGACCTGCTTTTTCTTTGGCTGGTTCTTCGTCTTCTTCTTTGCCACGATTTCCTCTTGAACTTCTTATGGGCCGTCGTTATCGATTTGCTGCTACTGCAGGTCCAGCTGGTCCAGGTATTCCTTGCCGTGCTCGGAGATATGGCGCTTGCGGCCCGCCTCGTCGTTGCCCAGCAGCAGGTTGAACATGGTTTCCATCTTGGTGACGTCCTCGGGCTCCACCTTGATCAGGCGACGCGTCTCGGGGTTCATAGTGGTGAGCCACATCATGTCCGGGTCGTTCTCACCAAGACCCTTGGAACGGTTGATGGAACACTTCTGGTCGCCGATCTCCTTGAGGATGCCGTTCTTCTCGAGCTCGGTGTAGGCAAAGTAGGTCTTCTCTTTGCAGTTGATCTCGTAGAGCGGTGACTCGGCGATATACACGTAGCCCTCGTCGATAAGCGTGGGCACTAGGCGATAGAGCATGGTGAGCACGAGCGTGCGAATGTGATAACCGTCGACGTCGGCGTCCGTACAGATGATGACTTTGTTCCAGTTGAGGTTGTCCAGGTCAAAGGCACCGAGGTTCTTGATGCGCTTGTCCTTGATCTCTACGCCGCAGCCCAGCACGCGCATGAGGTCCATGATGATGTCGGACTTAAAGATGCGCGGATAATCTTCCTTTAGGCAGTTGAGGATCTTGCCGCGGACGGGCATGACACCCTGGAACTCGGCATCGCGCGACGTGCGAATGGCGCCTGCTGCCGAGTCGCCCTCTACGATGTAGATCTCGCGGCGGCTCTTGTCCTTGGAGCGGCAATCGATGAACTTTTGCACGCGGTTGGCCATGTCGGTCTTTTGCTGCAGGTTGGTCTTGATGCTCTGGCGCGTCTTTTCGGCATTCTCGCGCGAGCGCTTGTTGATGAGCACCTGCTCCATGATCTTATTGGCGGCGTCCTTGTTCTCGATCAAGTAGGTCGAGAGGCGCTCCTTAAAGAAGGCAGTCATGGCCTGCTGGATAAAGCGGTTGTTGATGGCCTTCTTGGTCTGATTTTCGTAGGACGTCTGGGTGGAGAAGCAGTTGGTCACCAGAACCAGGCAGTCCTGGACGTCCTGCCATTTGATGCCACTCTCGTTTTTGTTGTACTTGCCCTGTTGCTTGATGTAGGCATCGATGGCGCTGGTCAGAGCGCTACGGGCCGCCTTCTCGGGCGAGCCACCGTTCTCGAGCCACGATGAGTTGTGGTAATACTCCTGCATCATGAAGGTGCGCGAGAAGCACATGCACGCGGTGATCTTTACGTTGTAGTCGGGCAGGTCCTCGCGGTCGCGACCGCGGCGGTCGGCCTCGATAAAGAAGGGCTCAGTAAGGTAGTCGGTACCGACCTTCTCGAGCACATAGTCCTCGATGCCCTTGGGATAGCAGAAGTCCTCTTCGGAAAACTCGCCATCGTCGCCCTCGATACGCAGACGGAAGGTCACGTTGGCATTGACCACGGCCTGGCGGCGCATGGTCTCGCGATACCAATCGTGGGGAATGCTGATGGAGGTAAAGACCTCAAGATCGGGGCGCCACTTGATGGTGGTGCCGGTACGGTTCTCGTCGCTGGGCTCAATCTCGAGCGCCTTCTTTTTGGCGCCGACGACCTTGCCCTTTTTAAAGTGCAGGGAGTACTTGTTGCCGTCGCGCCAAACCGTGACGTCCATGTACTCGGAAGCGTACTGGGTCGCGCAGGAGCCCAGGCCGTTGGTGCCGAGCGAGAAGTCGTAGTCGCCGCCCTGGTTATTGTTGTACTTGCCGCCAGCGTAGAGCTCGCAAAAGACGAGCTCCCAGTTAAAGCGCTTCTCGGAAGGGTTCCAGTCGAGTGGGCAGCCGCGGCCGTTGTCCTCTACCTGAATGGAGCCATCGCGAAAGGCGGTAAGGGTGATGAGCTTGCCGTAGCCCTGGCGCGCCTCGTCAACGGCGTTGGACAGAATCTCGAAGGCGGCATGCGCGCAGCCGTCGAGCCCGTCCGAGCCAAAGATGACGGCGGGGCGCAGGCGTACGCGCTCCTCGTCCTTGAGCTGGCGGATACTGTCGTTACCATAGTTTGCGGTGTTTTTTGCCATACTCGCTCTCTCGGTGCTCCTTTGCTGCGGTTTAGTCATATAGATAGTCAAGGTAGCATAGCCCAGGCCTTGGGCGATTCCAACCAACACGAATTCCATCGAACAATAGTTCGATTAGATAATGGATGCTTGGGATGCGGGTGGGGTCTGTCCTATTCAAACATCTGCGGCAGGTCGATGAAGACGGTTCGATCGCTTTCGTCAGCTTCGAAGCCCGAACGGGAGAAGAATCCGTAGCGATGGCACTTGAGCCCCGTTGCCTCGACTTGGGTGATTTCCTCGTCGACCATTTTTTGCGTGACGGGGGATTTGCGGAACTTTGCTTCGTAGAATGCGTAGCCCTCGGGGTCTTGCGTTACCACATCGAATTCGCCGCTCGTTTTGTTTGCGGGATCGTCGTACCAGTACTTGCCTATGGCATCGAAAGCCGGTTCGATCTTGCCAGTCCTGTTTTGCCGTACGAGGTATTGACGGCAGATCTCCTCGAACATATGTGGAGTGTAGTTTTCCTCGAAGTCTTGGGAGACGTGACGATCATAGAAGACTTCCGGGTCGAGCAGCTGACGCGCAGAAGCATTGCGGAAGACGTAGCGATAGTAAAAGAGCGAAAGTGGGTCCACCACAAAGTAGCCAGACTTGCGCTTATTCGTAGGGTCGTTGATGGGTGCACGCTTTTGGACGATTTCGAGTGACATGAGCTTGTCGAGTACGTCTGCCATGGCCGGACCGCTCGAGACGTGCGACTGTGCCAGCACGTCCCCCCAACGGGAGTAACCTTGTGCGAGAGCCCCGAAAACTTCGTTGGCGTTGGTCATCTTCGAGATCTCGGCGTTGAGATAGGACGGTACTTCGCTTTCTAAGCGGGCGCCAGGTTCTGTGACGAGCTCGATGATATTGTCGCGTACGCTTTGGGACTGATCGATGAGGCGATTGTAAAAGGGGATGCCGCCAAAAACGCTATAGAGCCGCACCTTGTCCTCGGGTGAGAACGCGGGATAGAACTTTGCAGCGTCAAAGTAATCCATGGGCTTAAGCTCAAGCGCGAGATCAATTCGCCCGTAGAGGGGGCTTTCATGCTCGATGAGAGATTTCATAATCTCAACATAGGAGCCGCACAGGACAATGTTTAAACGTGAGTCTTCCCTGTGAGCGTCGATTGAGGTCTGGAGAATGCTGTCTAAGCCTTTAACCGCATCTCTCAAGTAGGGGTATTCGTCGAGAACGAGGGTAATGTTCTTGTCTTTGGCTTGGGCAAACAGAAATTCGATGAGCTCGCGGATGCCCGTGAAGGCGAGCGGAGGAAAGCTTAGCGCTTCAGCAGCAAGGGCGGACAGACTCTCGAGGTTGTCTGCCTCGGAGGTTTGGCGGCACTCGTAATAGATCGTTGCGACGTCCGATAAATCGGTTAGCGCCTGCTTGATGAGCTCACTTTTGCCGACGCGACGCCTTCCGTAAATGAGAACATTGCGCTGCTCGGGCGCATTGAGTGTTTTCTTAATACGGGCGAGTTCAAGCTCCCTGCCAATGAATTCCACTTACTCGGTTCCTTCCGACTCGGTTTTGTCCGAGTTAATTGTATCGCATGAACAAGTTTATGCTCGAGTTTACTCGGACAAAACCGAGTCGGTTCTGTCCGAGTAAGTTTGAATAGCGAATCGAAATTGTTATGTCCACATGGCGATGGCGAACATGGTTTCCATAAGCGCCGCGTTCGCGCTTGTTATTGCCGCAATGCGCTGTGTCGCTGAGGCGCAGATCGTACCGCTCGAAAGCGTCTTTTGGTTGGCGAACCTGGCCACGGGCGTGTTCTGCGGTGCGACGATTTTCGCGGCCACGTTTGCTGTCCTGTGTGCAACGTTTTTCACGGCGAAAAGACGCCGCGCCAAGATCGAAGCCGAGCTCGACTCCGCTGGCGACATCTAATGCGCAATGGGCCGGCTCTGGGTATCCAGAACCAGCCCATTTTGATGTTCGATTAGCCGAGTCGGCGCCTCTCACAAAAGTAAGTAGGAGCTAGCGAGGCCTATCCGAATTGACCTCATTGGCGGTGTCGGTTTCGAGCGCCGTGCGGCGGGCGCTGTAGGCGACGAGGCCGGCGCCTGCCGCGGCGAGTGCTGCA
>CABPCW010000063.1 GCA_902406155.1 uncultured Collinsella sp. | reverse complement strand
GATTAATGGATGGAAACGGATGTTCTATCGGGACACACATTTTGTCCTATAAGCCAGCCAATCAGAGTACCGATGTTATTGATCTCAATCTTGCCTTTAAGCTGCGGAATCTGTTCCTCGATCAGCGCCGCAACCGCCTCGGCATCCTCGCGGCACGCCGAGTGCGACATGACGCACTTACCCGAATAATCCGCACCGTCCTGCACGTGTGCCATCATGGTCTTAGCCATCTCGGAAATCGCGCGCTTCTTAGTGCGAATCTTCTCACGTGGCGACAGCCCACCTTCGCAATCGACCGTCATAAGCGGGCAAATCTTAAGCGCCGTGCCGATGATCGCGCTCGCGGCCGAAATGCGACCGCCGCGCAGGTAGCTCGACAGATCGGTCGAGAAGAACCAGTGGTGCAGGTTGAGCTTGTGCTCCTCGATCCAAGCGGCCGTCTCGTCGAGTGACGCCCCGCTATCGCGCACGTCGGCGGCATATTCCAGCAACAGGCCAAAGCCCGAAGACGCCGCCAGCGAATCGATGACGCGCACCTTGCCGCCCTGGGGATAGCGATCCGCGAGCATCTGCGCCGCAACGCAGGCCGATCCATACGTGCCCGAAATACCCGATGACAACGTCAGGTGCAGCACGTCTTTGCCCTCGGCAACAAACGGCTCCCAAAACTCCTCGTACTCACCCACGCTCACCTGAGACGTCTTGGGCATGGCGCCCGCGGCAATCTGGGCAAAAAACTTGTCCGGCGTAATCGACTGATACAGATCGTCCGTATAGACAACATCGTCGATCTCGTAATGAAAACACACGACAGGGATATTGCGCGACGCAAAGAACTCACGGGTTCGGTCGGCGGCGGATTCACAGGTCAGGACAAAATCACTCATATGAGGCTCCTTACTCATTGCTGCGCAAATTATCGCACAGTGAGCCTACATACGGTACATATGTCCACTATTTACCAAATCGAACCAAAAATAGCGAACATCTTTACCACCATCGTCTCCACCGGCCCCACGCATAAATATCTGAGAAAACACCCTCTGTCGTCTCCACTCAACCGCCATATCTACCTCCACTAAATCGATTTACCAAACCGTTCGGCTAACAATTCGGCTGCCCATCCCCAATCGAAACAAAAGCGGCGCATACTGATAAACGTTTTACGCTGTTTATCAGTTTTACCAGCCCTATCGGAAGGTGTTTCATGGTCGCATTCGATCGCAATCCGCAAGACTTCAAGTATCTGCGCCTGCTGTCGAGACAGTTTCCCACCGAGCAATCCGCGTTTACCGAGATCATCAACCTCTCGGCCATCCTCAACCTGCCCAAAGGCACTGAGCATTTTATGAGCGACGTGCATGGCGAGTACGAAGCCTTTATGCACATCCTCAACAACTGCTCGGGCGTCGTGCGCGAGCATGTCGACGAGATTTTTGGCGAAACGCTCTCCTTTGACGAGAAGGGCGAGCTGTGCACGCTCATCTACTACCCGCGCGAGAAGATCGAGCTGGTCCGCAGCCAGCGCGAGGACTCGCCCACCTGGTACAAGACGATGCTTGACCAACTCATTATGGTTGCCCGCTCGCTTTCGAGCCGTTATACGCGCTCCAAGGTGCGTAAGGCCATCCCACGCGATTACGCCTATATCATCGACGAGTTGCTGCACACGCACCCGGACGAGAACAACTATCGCGTGCGCTATCACGAGCGCATCGTGGAGTCCATTCTGGAGACCGCCAGCGCCGACGACTTTATCGAGTCGCTCGCCTCGCTCATCAAGCGCCTGGCCGTCGACCACCTGCACCTGGTGGGCGACATCTTCGACCGCGGCGGCGGCGCGGCCAAGATTATGGACCGCCTGCTCACCTACCATTCACTCGACATCCAGTGGGGCAACCACGACCTGCTGTGGATGGGCGCTGCGGCCGGTGAGCCCGCCTGCATCGCCACGGTGCTGCGCAACAACCTGCGCTACGACAACTACGAGATCCTGGAGAACGACTACGGCATCTCGCTGCGTGAGCTTGTCGCCTTTGCCGATGCCGCCTACACCGCCGGTGAGTCCATCACCCCGCTGATCAAGGCCATCAACGTGCTGCTCTTTAAGCTCGAGGGCCAGATTATCCAGCGCCACCCCGAGTTCGATATGACCGACCGCCTGCTACTCGACAAGATCGACCACGACACCGGCACGGTCACGCTCGCCGACGGCAGCGTGTGGCCGCTCACGACCAACGACTTCCCCACCGTCGACCCGACGGACCCCTACACACTCACGCCCGAGGAGCAGCACATCATAGACAAGCTCGTGTCCGAGTTTGTCACCGCCGATCACCTGCATCGCCATATCGATTTCCTCTATTCCCACGGCTCGATGTACAAGGTCGCCAACGGCAACCTGCTGTTCCATGGCTGCGTGCCACTCAACGAAGACGGCACCTTTAGCAGCATGAACTGCCTGGGCACCTGGCACACTGGCCGCGATTATCTCGATTTTTGCGACCACATCGCCCGCCGCGCCTGGCGCGTGGGCGACCGCGACGCTCTCGACTGGATGTGGTACCTGTGGATCGGCTTTAACTCACCCGCCAGCGGACGCCTGGTGCGTACCTTTGAGCGCGCCTATATCGCCGATAAGAGCACCTGGGTCGAGCCGATGGACCCGTACTTTACGCTTACCAAGTCGCCCTCGGTCTGCGACGACATCATGCGCGAGTTTGGCGTCACGCCCATGGCATGTTCACCGACCGGCCACATCATCAACGGCCACACGCCCGTTAAAACCACCAAGGGCGAGCAGCCCATCCGCGCCGAGGGCAAGCTGCTGGTCATCGATGGCGGCTTCTGCCGCGCCTACCATCCCAAGACGGGTATCGCCGGCTATACGCTCATCTCGAGCTCGCGCGGCTGCCGCCTCAAGTCGCACCGGGCCTTTACGACGGTTGCCGAGGCACTCACACGCAACGTGGACATCGAGAGCGAGACCAACCGTTTTGACCAAGCAGACCGTCGCCGCATGGTGAGCGACACCGATTCCGGAGCCAAGATCCGCAGCCAGATCCAAGACCTGCGCCAGCTGCTCGATGCATATAGAAACGGTGCTATCGAGGAGCGCGTCTAGCCCCACCCGCGGGGATTGGCTAAACTGTGCCAAGTTTGTCATCCCCGCGGCGCTTCGGCGCCAGCTTAAGGCAGGTACCATGCAAAAGCTCCTTGCGCAGATCATGAAATTTGGCGTCGTCGGTGTCATTGCCACGGTTATCGACTTTGGCATTATGAATCTGCTCCACTACGGTCTGGGCCTCAACATCCTAATCGCCAACACCAGCGGCTTTATCATCTCGCTTATCTTTAACTACCTCGCAAGCATGAAGTACGTGTTTGCGCACAAGGAGGGCATGAGCCGCCGCCGCGAGTTCATTATCTTTGTCGTGCTGTCCGTGATCGGCCTGGCACTCAACGACGGTATCGTGTTGACACTCAACGCCGGCCTGGGACTCGAGGCCAATATCGCCAAGATCTGCGCCACCGCGCTTGTCATGGTCTACAACTTTGTGACCCGAAAGATCTTCCTGGAAGGCGACGAGACCAAGTAACTCGCAACCTTACAGCTTTACGATGCCCACGGATGACGCACGTCGAGCGCTGTGTCGTTCGTGGGCTTTGCTCGTTTACGGGCAAATTTTCAACGTTTGCGGATTAGCTCTTGAAAATTTGGCGAGTTCGTATAGTTCTTGGCAAGGACCTTACGTTTCCCTTGCAAAAGCTCTAAAGTATCCTCTGCTCGATTCATCAACGCATTGGATGTGATTACGTGCGCAAGGCACTGGCACAACCTCATACCAAGCAGTTCCTCAAGTTCGCTGTCGTGGGTCTTATCTCCTTTGGCATCGACTGGGGTATGCTCATTGCGCTCGTCGAGCTGTTTCACCTCGACTTTTTGATGAGCACCACGGTCTCGTTTACCACGTCCGTCGTGGTCAACTACTGGCTCAGCATGAAGTACGTGTTCGACCATCGCGAGGGCATGAGCCGCAAGCGCGAGTTCACGATCTTCACCATCCTGTCGGTGATCGGCCTGGGCCTCAACGACCTGTACATGTTTGTGGGCGTCACGTTTTTGAGCATCGGCTACCAGGCCATGAAGGCAATCGCAACGTTCTTGGTCACCTGGTACAACTACTTTAGCCGTCGCTTATTCCTCGAGGGCGCGCAGTCGTAGACGGCCCAACATAATCTCGCTTCGCAGCCGGTTGGAATTCACGTTCCAACCGGCTTTTTGTTTGCCGAGAGACCCGGCGACCCAGTCCTCTACGCATGAAAAACGGGCGGCTCGGATGTTGGTCCGAACCGCCCGTTTGGCGCGCCATGTCGAGGCCTCTAGCCCGTTACGTAATACCACACGACGGTGTCGCCATTCTTGAGAATGTAATTGCTGCAGGCGGTATTGGGCGTTTTGCCGTTAACGGAGTACATCCAGCCGCTCGTGCCGCCGTGTTCCTTCTCGGCCAAACCGCCAATCGCGGCAACATAGGTACCATACGACGAAGGGCGCGCATTGATAGAAAGTCCCAACGCACACAGCGCGTCGTAAGGAGTTGCGCCCTCATTGAAGGTGAACGTGCCGCCAGAAGAGACAGGGTTACCCACGGCGCTCGATGTGACCGAGACCGTCACCGTGACGACGTGGCTAGGCTGCTGCGAGCCGCCCTGATCGCCCGTAGAGGCGCCGCCGCCGTTGGATGCAGAACCACCGCCGGTCGTCGAGCCAGCGCTCGAAGATGAGCCGTCAGAAGCGCTTGATCCGCCAGTGGACCCAGAATTCTGCGAACCCGATTTATCCCCGGACTTCTTGCCGCCTTTGCCTTCGGACTTCTTCTCCTTCGAATCCTTGTCAGACTTCTTGTCCGAAGATTCAGACTTGTCCTTGGAATCAGATTCATCCGAGTCCTTGGACTCGGAGTCCACAGCGTCAGAAGACGAGGAGCCCGCTGCCTCCGTCTTGCGAGAGGCGGTAGAGCCAGAGCCGGCAACGCTTTTCCCCGCCACGGCCCGAGCGATCCAATCGATGGACCAAGCACCGCTGGAAGAAGGTTGGACAAAACCCAGCGACACAACGATCAAGACGATGCAGACGGCCGTCAGGGCGCCAAAAAGCGCCTTGCGCCGAGGGGCGGACGCCGCCGAAGCGGCGTCCTTTTTCTTTGCATCGTCAAGCTGGATGAACGACGAGTCGGGCTGCTTGGACTCGGCGTCCTGAGGCTTATTGGACACAGCCCTCACCTACCGACGCTTGGTAAACACGAACACACCGATGACTGCGAGACCGATCACGCCGGCCGCCACGCCAACAATGGCGAGCGGGTTGAAGCCAGACTCCTGTGCCGGAGCAGCAGCGGACTTCTTAGCAGCGGTCGTAGCAGACGAGCCCGTATCGGACTTGCCATCCTTCTTGCCGGACTTATCGGAATCCTTCTTGGAATCCTTATCGTCCTTGGTCTCGGTCGTGGTGGTCGTGGAGACCGGCTTCTGACCCGGCGAGACAGCACCGCCGGACTGCTGCCCGTTCGTACCGTTGCCAGAACCGGAGCCGCCATTGCCGCCAGAACCGCCGTTGTTGTCAGCGGCCTTCTTGATCCACTTGGCATACAGCGTCATATCAGCCGTCACCGCAACGCTAAAGTCATACGCCTTTGTACAAGCTTCATCGGTGTACCAACCAGCGAAGGTATAGCCTTCGCGCGTCGGATCGGTCGGCTTGCTGACAGTCGAGCCCGAAGCGGGGGTCTGACCATTGACCGACGAGCCGCCCTGAGCATCAAACTTGACGCGATGTGCCTGAGATTTCACACAGAAGAGATGGCCCGAATCGTTGGTGTAATACAGATTGCCGAACTGATCGCAGACAACCGAGGCCATGCAATAGTTGGCATATCCAGAACCGGGAACGAACACCTCGGTTGCCTCGGCATCGCCCAGCTTGTACATGTACACGCCACCGCCGGTAGTGTAGTTAGGCCAATTGCCCTTGGCGCCGTTCAAGGTGAAATATACGTACGTCTCGCCATCATGCGTTGAGACGAGCGGCGTGCCCTTGGACTCAAAGCCAAGCTCTTCGCCATCGGCCTTCGTAATCTGCTTCACACTCATATCGGAGAGGTCAATGATCGAAAGCAGGCCCTTAGCCTTAGCCTTCCAATTGTTCACGGTTGTCCCGCCAATAAAAGCATACTTACCACTGAAAACGGGCGTCGAAGTCGAATAAGCGGCAAACTGAACTTTCGCGGCCTCAGTAATGGAACCATCGGAACCAATGGTCAGCTTGTGCAACGTACCATCGTCGCGCGTAACAGCATATATATAACCGTCATGAACGGTAAGCGCCGAACGGATGTTGCCACCAGACAGCTTAATCGAACCAGCAAGCTTTGACAGATCGGCAGAATACACGCGCACCTGGCCATAGTCGCCGCCAACGACATAGTAGCCATTTACCATCAGGCCGCCAGACCAGTAGTAACCTCCGTCAGCGACGGAGGCGCTACCGGCGATGGCGCCCGTGTGAATATTGATGCGCCTGACCGTACCGTTTTGCACGTCATTGCCATTGCCAGACCAATAATCAAGGGTGTTGATATAGACGTAGTCGCCGTCAACGGTCAACGAAGACAGGTTCTGCTTCGTAAATGCATCGGAATACCAAAGCGTCTCAAACGTTTTCGCCGAAACAGCCTGCAGATAGCCGCCGGAAAGCGGAATCAAAATAATGCCTTGCGCAATAACAGGACGGCAGGTGGTATCCATGGAAGAGCCAAGCTCAAGAGATCGCAGAACGGAACCCGTCTCGGGATCAATCTCATTCAGGACAGCATTCCACGTCTTTCCACCCCATACCGAAGCGCCCGTGACAAGGTATACCTTTCCGTTCGCGACAATGGGGTCAGACGCAGAGGCGCTTGCACCTGCCTTCTGCTGCTCTTCGGTCAGAAGATTAAGTGCCCAAGAAGGCGTATCGGTCTTTGTTGTAGGCGTAAGGGCGTCCGTCGAGGATCCCGAGCCGCCGTTCGCAAAACCATTCCATGCCGCATCGACATCGGGATGCTCCGTTCCGGGATTGGTAGCAGGAGCCGTCGAGGGCTTCTGCGTGCCGTCACCCTTAACATAACGGAACTCGACGCAATCGCCGTTCTTGAGGTAGTAGCTCGGAGCACCGACGCTCGCATACCCATTGTTTACAAAGAACGACCAGTAGCTGTACGGCGCGGCGCTCGTTGTGCTCAGCACGCGGCCATCGGGCATCGTCGCACTCGTAAGACCCCATGCATTTGCTTCGAGGTTCGTGCAACCGGCAGCCGTCATAAGCTGCTCGAGCACCGACTCGGCCGTCGTGTCTTCGTCGGCAGGAAGCGTGAGCTCGGTCAAGGGCGCCACCGATTGCTCGGTATAATTGCCGTCAGCATCACTTGCGGAAACGCCCGTGACCTTGGCCGTCACCGTAATGGTCTTGCCCTCGTTCGGGTTGTCGAGCCCCGTCGTTCCCTTGACGTTTACCGTCGCAGAAACATCCAAGCCGGCAAGCACCGCGTAGTCCGAATTGTCGGGATAGCGCTCGGCATAACGGGCAAAACGCTCACTCTTCAGACGGCCGCTAATTGTGACTTTCGTGTTGTATTCGGGCTGAGTGAAGATAAGGTTCTCATGCGCGATAACCCTCGGTTTGCTCGACTTGAGCAAACGATAGGTGTTCTCCGTGCCGCCGGGGAGCTCACTGAACACGAAGCCGTAGTGGCCTGCAGCCTCTTCGGAGGAATAGCACCAGTTAACTGCATATCCCTGACCGTACACCTTCAACGGCGCATGCAAGTTCCCCGTTACATTGGACGCATCCTGCCCGTCAAGAATACCCTGAGAGAATGTTGACTTTGCAAGGCTCAGGTGGAACAGCTCGGCATCGAGCTCGTTCTGGTCCTGCGGGGCAATCGCAAAATCGAGGGTCTTACTAGCCGTGACCTCGGCGTTAGACTTATCGGTCACCGTGAGGGTGATCTTGGTCTTCGCTGCCTCGGTGCCAGGCAGCGGCTGATAGACCGTGCCCTTGTAACCGTTGAACGTGATGTCATCGGTGCTGGCGGAGTACTTGACCTCGTAATACTTGCCGTCGATTTTGAGCGTGCTCGTGCGCGGCATCTGCAGGTCGGCGGTCAAGCCGTCCTTGTTGGCGGGCGCGTCGGTGCCGGAGTACTTGATGTTGCCGTAGGTAAAGGCCGCATCGACCTTCTCCTGCAGCGCCTTCTTGTCGGCAGCGACCTTCTCGGGATCGCCCTTGACGGTCACGGTGAAGTCGTGCGAGCCGGCAAGCTTGATGTCGCCGCTCGTAACCGTAACCTTGGCGGTCAGCGTCACGTCGCGATCGCTCGATGCGCGCGAAACCTTACCCGTCTTATCTTCCCAGCTATACCCAGAAACAAACAGGCGCTCGGTGTCGGAGCTTGTCCATTCAACAGAGAATTTCTTTGCGGAACCCGCCTTGTACGGAAGCGTGACATTTTGGGTCACGCCATCGGCGGACTCGCCCGCCGCGTAGCCAATCTGCAGGGATTCGGCAGCACTGTCAAGAAGGTCTTGCAGTTTAGCCTCGTCCCAAGCAACCTGCACCGACTTGTTGGGCAGGTAATACTCGGTCTTGCCATCACGTGACAGTTCAAACGCCACATCGGCGCTACGCAGACCGTCGATGTTGTAACCGGTGTAGTCGTTGGGGTCAATGAAGAAGAACGTCACATCGCCGTTGGTCTTATCCTGGGCGTCGGAGATGCCGACCGTGGCCTTGGCGTCCTCTGCCTTAAAGGCAACGCCGTCCTCGGAGACCTTGACGTCAATATCGGTGAAGCCCAAATCGGCAAGCTGCGCCTTCAGCGCATCATTGACGTTGCCGCCCTTGGCGCTGTAATCAACAGCGATCTGCTTATTGGCATCGTTGAGCTTTTGGACTGCAGCCTCAAGCGAGCCCGCGGCGATAACCTTGTTGGTGGAGACGAGCTCGACCGTCGAGCCTCCGCTCGTGGCGACAGCCTTCAGATACTTGCCCGTGGCTGAAGCCGAAACCGTCGCCTCGGCGCCCGACATATCGGGCAGCAGCGTCCAGTCAGCCGCCGGAGCCTTCGCATCGTCTGCCGCATACCAGGCAACAGTCGCCTGGTCGGTGACATCGATGCCATTGGTGGCCGAACCGTCGGCGCGCTTGGCCTGCGCCGTCGCCTTAACGCTATCGCCCGAGACGAGATGGGTCGATTCGCTATTGATCTGCGGCGTAGTGGTCACGCGCAACAGGTTATACTCCCCCGCCGCGGTAACGCTATCGGACGAAACCCATTCAACCGTGTTGTCGAGAGCGCTCGCCGTAACTTTGATGCGCTTGCCAACAAGCGCGTCCGAAATGGTCAGGCTGCCATCGGTCGTATCGATGCCGTCGGAGAGCTCGGTCCATTCGGCATCGCCCTCGCCCTTGGCATACCACGCCATGGTGAGCTCGGCATCGTCGGGCACGTCCTTGGTCGAGCCCGACCAGCTACCCGGAACCTGCACGCTCGGTGTGATCTTTGAGCCCACGCTGAGCGTAACGTTCTTATCGGCAAGCTCAATGCCCGCCAGCTTGTACTGGCCCTTAAGCGTCACGGGGCCGAGCGGGGCAACGGACTGCGTGCCGCCGTAGGAGCTCTTCTTCTGCGTGCTGGAGACAGTATTTTCGCTCGTCACCTTCACGCGCAGGTACTTGCCGGCATAGGCGGCGTCAACGGTATAGGCGGTCTCGGTAGCACCGGGGATATCGGTATAGGCGGAGTCGTAGCTCGAGCTGCTGTTTGCATACTGCCACTGGTAGGTCACGTTATCGGTGCGGTCGATATAGTGATAGTTGGAGCCGTCCTTTTTGCGCACCTTAGTCTTGAGCGTATCGCCTACGCGCACGCCATTGGTAGCGGGAGAACCCTCGAACTGCACGTCGTAAAGCTCAACTTGGCCAGCGACGGAAACGGGACCCACCGCATAGTACGGCTTCTGCTCGCCATAGCCGCCGTTGGCCTTGGCCACGACGTAGTAGCCCTTAAGGGCGGCGGTCACCGTCAGGGTGTTACCGGTCTCACCCTTGATAGGCGTGTCGCACTTGCTTGCGGTGTTCGAGGTGCCCTTATACCACTGCCACGTGACATGCGAATCGGCGGTAACGTCGGTGGAACCCGCCTTGGCGGTCGCCGTAATCGTAGAACCAACCTCGACTTTGCCCGAAGTCGGGCTCATAGTCACGCTCGTAACATTAATTGAACCGGTAGCCGCAACGAGAGCGCCCGTGTTGTTGGCCATGCTCGAAGAGCCGATCTTCGAGGACACCTTGCACTTGAGGTACTTGCCACCTAAAGCGTCGGTAAGCTCGAGGGTCTCACCCGTGGCACCCGCAATGTCGGTATACGTGCCACTCTTGGTGTCAGAGCTCTGCCACTGATAGTTGAGCTTGCTCGCGTCGACGAACGCGCCGTACGCGCCGCCCTTCTCCTTAGCGCGGGCCTTAGCGGTATCCCCCACCGCAAAGACGCTCGTATCGTCCTTGGTATTGATGATGGACACGGCCGAAATCTCGACCGCACCGGCCTGTTTGACCTTGCTGGAAGTGGTCTTGTTCACCGTGTTGACGCCAGCGTTGGCCTCGACCCTGATGTACTTGCCCTCAAGGTCGTCGCCCACCACGAGCGAAGCACCCGTCTCGCCCTCGATCTTGGTAAAGCCCGAGTACTGCGAGGTGGATGCGGACCACGTGTAGGTAACCTTGGCGTCGGCGGGGGCTTGCTGATAATAGCTTATGTACGGAGTCGCCGTCAGGGTATCACCTATGCTCGGCGTGTCGCTATTCAGCTTGACGCTGTTAAGCTCCATCTGACCGGCGCCCAGCACGGGGCCAGGAATGTAGTTGGCATTGATGCCCGAGCCGGAAGAAACGGACGGACCATAGTAGTCCTTGCCATCAACCGTTACCTTGCAGATGAAGTATTTGCCTTCCATCGCGGCGGTGACGGCGAGCGACTGCTCGTGGCCTACGACCTCGGTGTAGTCGGCGACATTGCTGCTGGCCCTAGTCGTACCGGCGAGCCAGGTGTACGTCCAAGTGCCGGGATTGGCAACGGACTCAGTCGAAGTGCCGTACCAGTCGTCCTCGACCTCATCGTACATATTTGCCCAAAGCGTCTCACCGGCCTTGAGCGCGCCCGACTTCGTGGAATAGGAGCTGTCCTTATCCTTGGTATCCTGGATGAAGACCTTGGCCTCGCTCGAAAGCGTTGTGGCAGACGCGGCGGCAACGGCGTTCTTCTGCTCCGAAGCAGCAGGCGTCGCAGCAGAGTTCTCGGACTCAGTCGCGTTGCCTGCGGCGGTGTCGGCACCATTCGCGGCACTCGCAGTTGCGCCCTGATCTGCGCCGGCGTCATCGGCAGCGGCGCTCGCCGCCGCACTGTTC
>CABPCW010000062.1 GCA_902406155.1 uncultured Collinsella sp. | reverse complement strand
GCATTTTGGGTTGATTTAATAAATGGCCGGGTCGCCCGCAGTGGGGGCGACCCGGCCATTTGAGCTATTTTGCAATATAGAGCTTGGGATGACTGCGACTGCTCTCGATCGCCGCCGTCATGATGCCCTCGTCGTCTCCATCAACGATGATGCCGTCGAGGTCATCGATCTGCGCGGACTGATAAAAACTGGTTTTGTTGAACTTTCCCTGGTCAACCATCATGTAGCCCTGGTTTGAGTTGGTAAGGTACATATGCTTGATCATGGCCGAGAAGTCGTGCTCGACGGTAAAGCCGTGGTCGGGGTGGAATCCGTCGGCACTGACAAACGCCTTGTCGGCATGTAGTTTGCTCATGCAGTCGAGCGTCAGTGCGCCCGCGAGATAGAGGTGCCCCTTGCGCACGGAGCCGCCCAGCAGCACTACCGAAGCATTGGGGAGATTGAAGCTGGCGTAGTTCGCGATTGCAAGATCGCCGGTGATAATGGTGATCTCACGCTTGTCCATGAGGGCCTTAGCGAAGTAAAAGCCTGTGGTGCCGATATCAATTACCAGAACATCGCCATCATCAACAAGAGTTGCTGCGGTTGCGGCGATGGCCTCCTTGGCCTCGACTTGGACATTGATGCGCTCCTCGGGATACGAGATTGCGTTGGAGCGAGAAAGCGATACCGCTCCGCCGCGTACGCGACGCAGCTTGCCTTCGGATTCCAACGAGATGAGGTCGTGTCGTGCGGTGACTTCCGAAACCGAAAAACGGCGAACGATGTCGGATACCGAGATATTTGGCTTTTCGGCCAGCCAATTCATGATAAATCGCTGACGCTCGGCCGGTGAAAGGTCTGAAGTAGATGCCATATGCCGCTCCTTTTGAACAAAAGGTAAAAGATGCGCCTTTCGTAATCGAAATATAACGTATCGATATGAAAAGAACAAGCCAAATTCGAATGAATCAAATGAACGGAATGGCATGTCACAAATGCATGCGTAGCAGATAGTTCGCACGTAAATGGGCTATAAAGAGTCTCATTCTGAAGGTGCCGCCCAAAAGAAGTACGTTCACGCCCGATATTCGACCGTTCACGGAAAGCTGACAATTGAGATTTCGATAGCTTTTGAAATGGTTTATAAAAGAAAACCGAAAAGCTTTTGAAACAAAGAAGAAGGCTTTCGATAGCAATAGTGTTAGATGAGAAAGGACCGAACATGGCGATCAAGGTGTTTGCCGACGGCGCTAACCTCGAGGGCATGCTTGACATGCATGACAATGGCAACGTTCAGGGCTTCACGACCAATCCTTCCCTTATGAAGGCCGGCGGCGTGACCGACTACCGCGCTTTTGCCAAGACGGTTCTTGAGCACATTACTGATGTGTCGGTCTCTTTTGAGGTATTCGCCGACGACGAGGCAGGTATGGAAGCCGAGGCTCGCGAGATCGCAACCTGGGCAGACAACGTCTACGTTAAGATCCCGGCGCTCAACACCAAGGGTGAGTCCACTGCCGCGCTGGTCAAGCGCCTTTCTGCCGACGGCATCAAGGTGAATGTCACCACTATCTTCACGCCCGAGCAGGTCGACGAGTTTGTCGATGCCGTTTCTGCTGAGACCCCCTCTATTCTGTCCATCTTTGCCGGTCGCATTGCCGATACCGGCGTCGATCCGCTGCCCCTCATGGCGGAGTCCGTAAAGAAGGCTGCCGTTAAGCCTGCTGCCGAGGTTCTCTGGGCGTCTACGCGCGAGGTCCTCAATATCTTCCAGGCGGAGTCCGTTGGATGCCAGATCATTACGGTCCCCAATGCCCTTCTTGCCAAGCGCAAGAATTTCGGGAAAGATTTGCTTGAGTACTCGCTTGATACGGTCAAGGGCTTTGCCCGCGACATTCAGGCGCTTGGTTTTCATATCCTGCCCGAGGAGTAGGGGACGATCATGCTGACCGATCTTCTTAAGCCCGAGCTTGTTGCCTGCCACGTCGAGGCCTCCGACTGGGAGGAAGCGATCAGGGCATGCGGTAAGTTGCTCGTAGACGCTGGCAAATGCGACCAGAGCTATGTTGACGCCATGATTTCATCGGTTCACAAATTCGGCCCCTATATGGTCTTGGAAGAGGGCATCGCCATGCCCCACGCTCAGGCAGATGGCAATGTGAGTGAAGCGGGGATCTGTATCGTCACGCTTGACCCTGCCATTGCGTTTGGACACGAGGATTTCGATCCGGTTCACGTGCTCGTGGGTATTTGCGCACCCGACCCCAAGGCTCATCTTGGCTGCTTGGCGGAGCTTTCGCAGATGTTCGAGGACGAGGACTGCGTTGCCAAGCTCAGCGCATGCGATACGCCCGAGCAGGTTTTGGAGACCATGCGTTCATTCTTTTAGGCCTTAATGGCACGGCGATGCGTCGCCGCTTTTGGATAGACGGAAAACCGTCACGTGTAGGAGAGGAAGGTTGCCATGCATATCATTACCGTATGCGGAAACGGCATCGGGTCCAGCCTGATGCTCGCTGGCAAAGTCGAGGAGCTTTGCGAGGAGGAGGGCATCAAGGCCGACGTTGAGTCTATGGACCTGAACGGTGCTTCTTCCGCAAATCCGGATCTGTTCATCACCGTTAAGGAACTCGCCCCCGAGCTCCACGGCAACGTTGTGATCGTTCGCAGCTATGTGAACAAGAAGAAGATCCGCGAAGACGCCCTCGAGGCAATCAAGGCGGCCGCCGCTAACGCCTAAAGCGGCACAAAAAAGGGCGGTTCCCTGTGGAAGAGGGAAACGCGCCCACGTTAGAGAGAAAGGAAGCGCAGATGCAAGCCATCCTTCCCATACTTGAGTTTATCCAATCGATTCTGACCAAGCCAGCGTGGATTATGGGTCTATTTGCCTTTGTGGGCCTTGTCGCGCTTAAGCGTCCTGCCCACAAGGTGATGACGGGCACCCTGAAGCCCATTCTTGGTTACATCATGCTGTCTGCCGGCGCCGCTGTTGTTCAGGAGAACCTTGCTCCGCTGGGTACCTTCATCGAGACCGGTTTCCACATCACCGGCGTCGTGCCCAACAACGAGGTCGTCGTTTCGATGGCTCAGAGCGTCCTCGGCGTTCAGACCATGATGATCCTGATTCTCGGCTATGTCGTGAACATTATCATTGCCCGCTTTACCAAGTTTAAGTACATCTTCCTGACGGGCCATCACAGCATGTTTATGGCCTGCCTGCTGTCTGCCGTTCTGCAGGCATCTGGCTTCCAGGATGTCCAGCTTGTCATCGTGGGCGGCATGTTCCTGGGCCTCGTGAGCGCTATGCTTCCCGCCGTTGGTCAGCGTTTCACCGAGAAGGTTACCGATGGCGATGAAATCGCCATGGGCCACTTCGGTTCACTCGCCTATTACATCTCCGCTGCAGTCGGTACGCTTTTTGCTAAGGACGCCGAGGAGAACAGCACCGAGAAGATCGAGGTTCCCGAGAAGTTCGCCTTCCTGCGCGACACTACCATCTCCACGGCTCTTACCATGGCCTTCTTCTACCTGGTTACCGCTTTCGCCGCTTACATTGCAGATCCTGCGGTCGTTACCAAGACCGCTGGTGGCGACAACGTGATTGTCTATGCCCTGACCTGCGCTCTGTCTTTCGCCGTTGGTGTCACCATCGTCTATAACGGCGTTCGTATGATCCTTGCCGACCTGGTCCCGGCTTTCCAGGGCATCTCCAACAAGCTGATCCCCGGTGCCATCCCCGCCGTCGACTGCGCCGTCTTCTTCCCCTATGCTCCCACCGCCGTCATCCTCGGCTTTGTCGCTTCCTTTATCGGTGGCGTGGTCGGTATGTTCATCGTGGGCGCTACCCTGGGCATCTTCATCATCCCGGGCATGGTTCCCCACTTCTTCTGCGGTGCTACCGCGGGCATCTACGGCAATGCTACCGGCGGTCGCAAGGGCGCAGCTCTTGGCGCTTTCGTCAACGGCCTGCTCATCACCTTTGCCCCGGCCCTGCTCCTGCCCGTTCTTGACGTCTTTGGCTTCAAGAACACTACGTTCGGCGACTTCGATTTCTCCGTCATTGGTATTACGCTTGGCCGCGCTGCCGAGGCCTTCGGTACCACCGGTGTCTACGCGATTCTCGCTGTCCTTCTGGTCGTTGCCTTCGTCCCCAACTTCATCCACACCAAGGGTGCTGTGATCAATCACGTTGAGGAAGAGTAATCCAGGCATACGTTAAGCCCTAATCGGGCGGAGCTCCGATAACCGGCTCCTACACGGAAGCGGTGACGTCTCAATCGAGGCGTCACCGCTTTTCGCTTTGGAGCGATTGTGAATATGAGCCGACGAGGAGCTGCTTCTGTTCCGTGAACGGAATCAAACGCAATGATCGGCAAAAACGTTTTGCCGCTGGGGCGTCGATATAAAAATGGTAAATCTGCAAAACCGTTCGCCGAGAAGATAAAAAACCGCAGTTCACGCCTTGATAAACATAGATAAAGTGTTTAGCAGTTTATCGGCCGTATGCTAACGAAAGGAATCAGGCAGATGGCAATCAAGGTGTTCGCTGACGGTGCAAACCTCGAGGGCATGCTCGACATGTACGAGAACGGCAACGTTCAGGGCTTCACAACCAACCCGTCCCTTATGAAGAAGGGCGGCGTGACGGATTACCGCGCATTTGCCAAGGAGGTCCTGGCCCACATCACCGATGTGTCCGTGTCGTTTGAGGTCTTTGCCGACGACGTCGAGACCATGGAGGTCGAGGCCCGCGAGATTGCTGCCTGGGCCGAGAGCGTCTACGTCAAGATTCCGTGCGTGACCACCAAGGGCGAGTCCACCGCCGAGCTGGTGCACAAGCTTTCGGCCGACGGCATCAAGGTCAACGTCACCACCATCTTTACGCCTACGCAGGTCGACGAGATGGTCGAGGCCGTTGACGCCGAGACGCCGTCCATCATCTCGCTCTTTGCCGGCCGCATCGCCGACACCGGCGTCGATCCCATTCCGTTTGTGACGGAGTCGGTCAAGACGGCCGCCGCCAAGCCCAACTGCGAGGTCCTGTGGGCATCCACGCGCGAGCTCATCAACATTTACCAGGCGCAGGCCTGCGGTTGCCAGATCATCACGGTGCCCAACAGCATCCTGGCCAAGCGCAAGAACATTGGTCGCGATCCGTACGAGGTCTCGCTCGACACCGTGCGCGGCTTTGCCAAGGATATCGCCGCTTTGGGCTTCCATATCTTGCCGTAACGCGAACACTGGCTGCGCCGCGGGTTGTTCGCCCCGGCCTTTCCTTTCCCTATCGCTCACGCGCTTCGCGAGGGTCGCGCTAGGTAAAGGAAAGGCCGGGGCTGCCGACACGAGCTTGCCGGCAAGTTAGCACTCGGCTTCCATATCCTGCCGTAGGCAAAGGTACCCCCGCCTGCGACGTGCAAAATTGAGAGTGTTCAGCAAGGTAAAGGCTTTTACCAGCTGGTTGAAGCACGGAACAGCCCCCGTTTTGGCTCTGACGACGCTAAAACGGGGGCTGTTTGTGACTTTATTGCCTCTGAGGGGCGTTCGGAGCGGCGGAAGTTGCAGAATACTCGCGATTTTGCACGCTGCTACAGGGGGTACCCTTGCTTTGGCGGTTTATTTCCCCTGCACCATGGTGAGCGAGATCTTCTTGCGGTCGCGATCGACCTTTTCGACCCACACCTTGACCGTGTCGCCGACGCGCACCACGTCGCTTGGGTGCTTGACGAAGCGGTTGGCCAGTTTGGAGATGTGCACGAGGCCGTCCTGATGCACGCCCACGTCGACGAAGGCGCCAAAGTCGACGACATTGCGCACCGTGCCCTTGAGCTCCATGCCGGGCTCCAGGTCGTCGATGGAAAGCGCCGAGCGGCTAAAGACAACCTCGGGAGCGTCGTCGCGCGGGTCGCGGCCGGGCTTCTTGAGCTCGTTGACAATGTCGATGAGCGTTAAGGTGCCGCAGTCCAGGTCGCTTGCCAGCGCCGAGATGCTGCCCAGGCGGCGCTCGATGTCGGGCACGCCGCCGCGGCTGAGCTCGCTTGCTTTAACGCCGGCGCGCTCCAGGACGGACGTAGCCACCTCGTAGCTTTCGGGGTGGACGCTTGTCGCGTCGAGCGGGTTCTTGCCGCCGCTGATGCGCAAAAAGCCCGCAGCGTTCAGATATGCCTTGGGTCCCAGCTTGGGGACCTTCTTAAGCTGGCGGCGATCGGTAAAGGCGCCGTTTTCCTCGCGGTACGCCACGATGTTCTTGGCCACGCTTGGCGTGATGCCCGATACGTATCCCAGCAGGCTCGCGCTCGCGGTGTTCACGTCGACGCCCACGCGGTTAACGACGTCCTCCACCACGTGGCCCAGGGTGCGCGAGAGTTCGGCCTGGTCAAGGTCGTGCTGGTATTGACCCACGCCGATGGACTGGGGCGGAATCTTGACGAGCTCTGCCAGCGGGTCTTGCAGGCGGCGGCCCAGGCTCATGGCGCCACGTACGGTGACGTCCAGGTCGGGATATTCCTGGCTCGCGAGCTCGGAGGCGGAGTACACCGATGCGCCGGCCTCGTTGACGATGGTGTAGCGAAGGCTGGGCGCCTGCTCGGCAATGAACTCCGAGACGACTTCCTCGGTCTCGCGGCTGGCGGTGCCGTTGCCGATGACGATGGTGTTGACGCCGTCCTTCTTGACGAGGCGGGCGAGCTCGCGCTTGGTGCCGGCGACGTCGTGGCGCGGCTTGGTGGGGTAGACCACGCCGTGGTCGAGCAGCTTGCCGGTCTCGTCCATGACGGCGACCTTGCAGCCAGTGCGGTAGCCCGGATCGAGCGCGAGCACGCGGGCGCCGCGCACGGGGCGTGCCGAGAGCAGGCCCTCAAGATTCTTGGCAAAGACGTTGATGGCCTCGGTCTGCGCGCGGACGGTGAGCTTGGCGCGGGCCTCGCGCTCCAGCGAGGGGGCCATGAGGCGCTTGTAACCATCGGCGATGGCGGCATCGAAGATGGGAGCAAACACGCCCTGGCGTCGGGGCCAACGGCTGCCGAGGCGCGCCGTGGCGGCAGCGCCGTCGACGTTCACGCGCACGCGGAGCTTACCCTCGCGCTCACCGCGGTCGATAGCCAGCACGCGGTGGTTAGGGATGCGGCGCAGCGGCTCGTCAAAGTTGTAGTAAGGCTCGTAGGGAGTCTTCTCCGCGGGGTCGGTGGCCTCGACGACGATATCGGCGGTGTTTTGCGTAAAGGCGCGCAGGTCGGCGACGTTCTCAGGGTCCTCGGCCACCGTCTCGGCCACGATGTCGGCGGCGCCAGCGAGCGCCTTCTCAGGTGTGTCGAAGCCGGCCTCCTCGTTGACGTATTCCGCGGCGGCGTCGAGCGCGCTGCCCTTGGCCGAGGCCTGCATGATGATCATGTTGGCAAGCGGCTCCAGACCTGCCTCGCGGGCCTTCTGCGCGCGGGTCATGCGCTTTTTGCGGTAGGGCTTATAGAGGTCCTCGACACGCTGGAGCTGTGTGGCCTCGCGGATCTGCTGCTCGAGCTCGGGCGTGAGCTTGCCCTGTGCGTCGATGAGCAGGATGACGTCCTCTTTGCGCTGCTCAAGATTGCGCAGGTAGGACAGGCGCTCGTCGAGTGCGCGCAGGGCGACGTCGTCCATGCCGCCGGTGGTTTCCTTGCGGTAGCGCGAGATAAAGGGGATGGTGTTGCCCTCGTCGATGAGCTTGACGGCCGCCTCGACATTGGCGGCCTTAAGGTTGAGCTCGCGGGCGAGCTGGGCGATAAGATCCATGAAACTCCTTGCGTTTGAGGTGCGTTTGCAGCACAGGGCTACCAAGGATACCACCCGTCCCAAAAGACTGTTTTGGGGCCGCGCCATGAAAACGGCCTATCTACTACGTTTGAACCGTATGGGTCGACCATCCCCGGTTTTCCGAGAACGCGCAACCTGTCTACCTGCGGTTTTTATTTCTCGAAATTTGGCATGGTTGAGGGCAATCGGTTAAACGTAGTAGATAGGCCCATTTCGTGGCGAACGAATCAATCCGAGGTACAAAATGGCTCCTGCTCCAGAAAAATCGTCGGCAAGGTAGCAAAATGCCCCGCGGGCAGGAGGCTGCTCGCAGGGCAAAGAAGAGGGGCTTATTTGTGGCGGACCGAGGGGCTCGGCATGGGGTTTCTGTCGCGGCCGCTCTTAAGGCGTTACAGCTCGACGAGCTGGCCGGTCTCGGCGGCCTCCTTGATGGCGTTAAGCAGCGTGAGCGTCTTGACGTTGTCGGCGGGGGTCACGACGGGCTCGACCTCGCGGCGGACGACCTTCACAAAGTGCTTGAGCTGCATCTTGTGCGGCAGCGCTGGGTCCACAGCCGGGATCTCCATCTGCAACGGCTTGTGCCAGTTGGAGGCACCGGCGTAGGAGAACTGGTGCAGGCGGGGCAGCGAAAGGGCGCCCTTGGTACCGCCAATAAAGTAGGCATCGGCGTCGAAGGGGCGGTACTGCGGGTCCTCGCGAGCAGTCGCCTCCCAGTTCCAGGGGCTGGCGGTGGCATCGGAGATGGTCATGCTTGCGAGCGCGCCATCGGCAAAACGGACGTTGACCACGGCGGAGTCCTCGGTCTCAAAACCGCGGGCGGCGCTGGACTGCATACCCTGGACGGCGACGGGCTCGCCCAGCAGATAGCGGAGCAGGTCGACGTCGTGAACCAGGTTGACCAGGATCGGGCCGGCACCCTTCTTGCGGCGCCACTCGACATCAAAGTACTCATCGTTCTTATAGATCATGTAGTGGAAGCTCGACACGGTGAGCTTGCCCAACTCGCCGGACTCGATGATCTCCTTGGCCTTGTTCACAAACGGGTTGTGGCGACGGTGCTGACCCACGAGTACGGGCACGCCGGCGGTCTCGGCCTCGGCGGCGAAGGCCTGGGCATCCTCAAGGTCGTTGGAGATCGGCTTTTCGACCAGCGGCACGATGTTGCGCTTGATGGCCTCGCGGGCAACGCCCAGGTGCAGGTCGTTGGGGGTGGCGATGATGACGGCCTCGGGCTTGACCTCGTCCATCATCTGGGCGGGATCAGTAAAGAACGGCACGCCGGCGGCCTCGGCCGTGGCGCGGGCGCCCTCAAAGGCATCGGCGATGGCGACGAGCTCGGCCTCGGGCTCCTCGGTGACAAAGCGGATGTGGTTGCGGCCCATGGCGCCGGCGCCGATAACGGCAATGCGGACGGGGTTGAGCTCAGACATTTCGACTCCTTAATACTGGTGGCGGTGGAATGCGACAAAGGGACTGTCCCTTTGTCGCATCGGTAAAACTAGGCGGACTTCTTCTTGCTGTCGGAGACCATCATGTAGACGGTGAGCACGACGGCGATGGCGGCGATCACGATGGCGCCGTAGAAGGACTGCTGGTAGGCGGCGCTGCCGGCCTCAGCGTGATACAGCACGGCAGTGATGGGCTGGCTGATCCAGGTAGAAGCGGCGTAGCCCAGGAACATGATGCCGTAGTTGACGCCGATGTTGCTGGTACCAAAGGCGCCACCGGTAAGCGGCGGGTAGATGACGAGCAGGGCGCCAAAGCTAAAGCCGAGCAGGGCGAGCGCCACAAAGAACATGCTCTGCGTAAAGCTCATCGACATGATGACGAGCGCGACGATGGTGACGACAAGGCTGATGAGCAGCGACTTGTAGGCGCCGAGCTTGTCAATGATCTGGCCAAAGGACAGACGACCGACCAGGTTGGCGCAGGTGTTGACGGAGACCACTACACCGCCGAGGGCGACGGCCGCGGCGCTCGTGGGGTCGGCGAAGAGCTGGACGGCGGCGATGGAGGCAACCTTGCCCACGAGCAGGGTGCCCGCGGTGGCGGCAAAGGCGAAGGTGACGATAAGGACCCAGAAGCGCGGGGTCTTGACCATCTCGCCCGGGGTGAGGTCGCCGAAGGTGCCGGCATGTGCTCCGCCCTTGGGGGCCTCGAAGCCCTCGGGCAGCCAGCCGGCCTCGGGGGCCTTCAGGAACAGAGCGGAGGCGGCGATCATCACAAAGAAGATGACGCCGAGTGCCTTGAGGGCGCCAAAGATGCCGAGGCTCGGGATGAGCAGCGAGGCGAGCACCGGGGACAGCACGGCGGGGCCGGCGGTCGAAGCGGCCAGGGTGATGCCGGAGGCGAGGCCCTTCTTGTCGATGAACCACTTTTGGCCGGTGGTGAGCGCCGGGTTGTAGCCCAGGCCGTTGCCGATGGCGGCGACAAGCGAGAACCACAGGTAGAACTGCCACGGCTCGGTGACGGTGCCAGACATGAACCAGCCCAGACCGTAGCACACGGCGGCGGCGATCACGACGTTGCGCGGACCGATCTTATCGGAGATGCGGCCGGCGAAAATACCCGTCACGGCCATGATGGTCTGAAAGACCGGGAAAGCCCAGGTGAGGGCGCTCGACCACTCGGGGTAGACGGCGAGCAGGTTCTTGGACACGACGGAATACAGCGCGATGGAGCTGATGAAGAACATAGTGACGCACGCGGCGGAAAGCACGGCGGCGCGACCCTTGTTGGAGTTGGTGGAAGCCATTGGACTCTTTCTAATCGATGCGGGGGAGGGGCGGGTGCGTCCGCGGGGCCTCCCTGGCAGGCTGGTTTACTGGTCGGTCGGTTTTGCGACGCCGGACTCGTCGGACCAAAGCTCGACACCCTTGTTCTTGAGGTAGTTGTCGGCAAAGGCTCGACGGCCGCCGGGCTTGGCGGTGAGGTCGCCCATCATATTGGAGAAGCCGCCGTCGACTTTGATGGCGTCGCCGGTGGTAAAGTCCGAGCGCGTGGACGCCAGGAACATGACGGCGTTGGCGATATCGCTGACCTCGCCGATGCGGCGCGTGGCGATAAGGCGGCTGCGGCTCTTCTCGACCTCGGGGTCGGCGTAAAAGCTCGCCGACATGGGGGTCTTAACAAAGCAGGGCTCGACGCAATTGGAGCGCACGCCGTAGGGGCCCCACTCGGCAGCCAGCATCTTGGACATCATGTTGACGCCCGCCTTGGTGGAGCTGTACACGCCCGAGAACGTCTCGGGGGAGTGGCTGGCAACGGTCGAGATGTGCACCAGGCGACCCTGGCCGGCCTTGATCATCTCGCGACCAAAGCGCTGCGAGGTGATGAAGTAGCCGGTGAGGTTGACGTTGAGGACCTCGTTCCAGTCACTCAGCGGCAGGTCTTCCATGGCTGCGAAGCGCAGGATGCCGGCAGTGTTGACGAGGACGTCGACGCGGCCGAAGTCGGCGATGGTGGCATCGACAGCGGCCTGAACCTCGGCCTCGTCGGTGGCGTTCATCTTGTAGCCCTCGGCGTGGATGCCAAACTCGGCGGCGAGGTCGGCGGCCGCGGCCTTGACCTTCTCCTCGTCCAGGTCGAGCAGGACGACGTTGGCGCCGTTGCGGGCGAACTCGCGGCAGATCTCGACGCCCATGCCGCCGAGCGCGCCGGTCACGGCGCAGACATCGCCCTCGAGCTTAAGCCAGTTGCTCATAGGAACTTCCCTTCTTGTGCCTCCCTATGGGCCGCTCCTATTAATCGGCCCACGTGGTTTTCGCTGGTTATCGTATGCTTTGAATTTGCGCAGGTGAATTGCATATTTGTTAGAATGGCGTAAACCTTTGGTTTATAGCTCGCAAAACGATTTGTTCTTAATTGAGTGCGTGACCTGCCAAAACAACCCCCTTTGGCAGCGCATGGCCATACCTCTGGAAACGGGAGATTGACGTGTACGATCGACGACTCGAGGCCATAACGGCTGCCGCGGAGCTGGGAAGCTTCTCGCGCGCCGCAGCAAAACTGCGTGTGTCGACCCCGGCGCTCGTCAAACAGGTGTCGGGATTCGAGGCCGAGTTTGGCATCACATTGTTTGAGCGCTCGCATTCGGGCGTCAAGGTGACGCCGGCGGGGGCGCTTCTGGTGGACGACGCGCGCTCGATCATGCGCCAGTCCGAGGATGCTGTTTTGAAAATGCATGCTGGGCTTATATTACGGGTGCGGCAATCGCA
>CABPCW010000061.1 GCA_902406155.1 uncultured Collinsella sp. | reverse complement strand
GGCGGGGCTCGATGAGGAGTCGGGCCGCGGGCAGATCGTGCGCCTGGGCGGCGAGGACACCGCCGGCGTGCCCGATCGCATCGACATCGACTGCGCCGCTGCCACCGGATCGGAGTTTGGCCGCGTTGGGATCCTGCGCCTGGACGACGGGGTCGAGTTCTATGCGAATATCAACCCGGGCGAATAACCTTGTTCCGCCTTTCTACCGTAGCTAATTTGGGACGGGTCTTTTTTGACTACTTTCGGAGAGTAGCGCCTTCTTGCTCGGTAAGCGCTAGAAATGAGGAGCGTCTGCGTCCTCGGCAGCGCGAAAATGCTCGAAAAACCGTCGCAACGGAGTCAAACGACGTCGCGACGGTTCTTTTTTGGCTGCCCGCTGGCTAAGTGAGTAGGCTTTTTTGGAAATGCCGAGCAGCCGGCAAATTTGCCTCAACAAAACCGCAGGTCATTGACTTGTGTTTTGCCGGTGTGGTCAGGGATTCGGCAAAAGTCTACTCACTTAGTTCTGCGTGTCGCAAATCGTCCGCAACGAGACCCCAGCCGGGGTGATTCCATCGTTAATTCCGGTGACCGGGGGCAGCTAATTAGGCGCCGTATGGGTTACGGTCGCGTTCGATGCGCTGGCGTATGTGGGCGTACTCGATAATCAGCAGCGCCAGGAGTAGGGCCATGATGGCTAGGTAGCTCACCACAGCGCCCATCAGACCCAGCAGCTTAATCAAGATCACCGGCAGCACCACGCTTACGGCGAAGCAGATCAGGTAGATTTTGGTGACGTCGCCGGCGTGGCGCAGCACCGTGATAATGGCGTAGATAAAGTCGATTGCCGCGGTGACGCCGCCGGCGACAACCATTAGCAGTGCCAGCGTGCGGTAGCGCTCAAAGTTAAGGCCGTACATAAAGCTCATGAGGGGAATGCCGGGGCCTGCCATAAATGCGGCGCACGCTCCGGTAATAACCACAATCAGTGCGATAACGGCAACAATAATCAGGTCAAAGCGGCGACGCTTGCGCGGATTCGCCCAAATGCTCGACAGACGCAGGAGCTGCGGTTTATAGATAAATCCAATGCTCAACAAAATGGCCTGCGCCGGAAAGAACAGGGCATTAAAGTACAGCTGATACTTGTAGGCCAGCGTGCCTTCCATCACAAACTTGGGCATGCTCTCGATGAGGTTGAACAGGAACAGCGCGCCAAAGAGCGGAGCGCACTGGACAAACAGGTGGCCAGCCTCGCGCAGACTCATGCGGCGCGATTTTTCGGTTTCGAGCAGGGCGAGCGGGGCGGTGACCAGCGCGAGCGAGGCAATCGCGGTAACACCCATGGCCATGGCGGCGATGGGCATGCTGCGCGTGAGGAGCAGTGCCACGCTAAAGACCGCGATGACGCCGACGGAGCGTAGCGTTTGGCTCATGCCGGCCAAATAGAGCTTGTCGGCCTGCTGCAGGCGGCCCTCGTACACGTCGGCGATGCCGTCGATCACCTTATACAGGTAGACGCCCAGGCCGATCGTGGCCATCTGCGCATCGTAGCCGCGGGCGCTGCTGTACATGAGGCCGCAGCCTAGGGCGAGCGCTCCGCAGAGCCAGCGGTTGAGCTGGTAGGAGGCGAAGGAGGTTTTTTCGTCGATGTCCGAGACCTGAAAGTTGCGCACGCCGTAGTTGCACGCGATCATGATGAGCGTGCCGGTGACAAAGGCGATGGAGAACTTGCCAGCCTCCTCGGCGCCTACGAGTTGCGTCGACACAATGGTGAGCAGCGGAAACGCCATACCCCATACGGCGGTACCCAGGGTATTCCAAAGGTAGTCGCGACGGGTGGCGTGATCTTCGTACTCGGCTTCTTGCGTGGAGAAGCCGCCGCCGTAGACAGCGCCGAGCAGGCGGTTCCACCATGCGTTAACCATGCGGTGGATGGGGCCGGGTTGGCGATCGCGCTCGCGACGACGGCGTGTGGCCTGGCTGCTGTCGGGACCGCCGGCGTTACGTTGGCTTAGTTCTTGGATTCGCGCGAGCTCTTCGGCAGTGTGCGATGCGGGGAACAGGCCGTTCTCGATGCGTCCGCCCTGGGCCTTTGCGGTGCCGCTGCTCGCTATGGCGGGGTCGGCGACGCCATTGCGGCGGGCGATGGCGCGGCGGATGCTATCGAGGGGCGTGATACTCAAGGCGGTTCCTTTCTCTTACTGCGCTCTAGTATAGTCGCGGTGGTGTCCATTCGTGTTTTTGAACAGGTTGTTCAATATATTCAGCGGTGCCATTCAGTAGTCGGCACTTGGGGACGTTCCTTATGTGTCGGCACTTTAGGAACGTCCCTAAGTGCCGGCATCTGGGGACACTCCTTGAATGTTGCCTGTTCAAGAGTGTCCCCAACGACTAGTCGTTTAAGAACGTCCCCAATGACTAGGCCGCTTGCGTGCGATTTTTGACCGTTGGGCGGGCGCTTCGCCCTTGCCGCAAAAACGTTTTTGCATATCGGGTACAACGGGCTTTACGTGAGTAAAGTGCGCGCCGCGTCCACGTGTCGCGTTTTTAAAGGAGGCCCCATGCCTGGTGTTACCCCTGCAGAAGTTCTATCCAACTTTGGCATTACGCTGGTCGAAGATCCCGCCGAGAACCAACCCCGCCTGCTGGTCGACCTGCCGGCAGCCGAGCTCGTCGAGCATGCGATTCGCCGCGAAGAGGGCCGTATGGCCTCCAACGGCGCACTCGTGATCGAGACGGGGGAGCGTACCGGACGTTCGCCCAACGACCGCTTTATCGTTGACACCCCCGATGTCCACGACAAGATTGCCTGGGGCGCCGTCAACCGCCCGCTGTCCGTCGAAAGCTACGAGGTCATCAAAGCCGGCATCGTCGACTATCTCAACGAGCGCGATGTGTTCGTCACCCGCGGCATGGCCGGCGCCGACCGCAACCACACGCGCCGTCTGCTTGTCGCCTGCGAGCGTGCCAGCCAGGCGCTCTTCATTAAGCAGATGCTCGCCCGCCCGCTCGCCCGCGAAATCGCGCGCACCGGCGAGCCGGATTTCTGCGTGCTCGCCGCGCCGGGCTACCAGTGCGATCCCGCCATCAAGGGCCTCAACTCCAGCGCCGCCGTGGTCATCAACTTCCAGGAGCGCGTGATTCTGGTCGCTGGCACCGGCTACTCCGGCGAGATCAAAAAGTCCATCTTCAGCGTTATGAATTACCTGCTGCCCGTCGAGGACGACGTACTGCCCATGCATTGCTCGGCCAGCATGGATCCCGTCACGCACGAGACCGCGGTGTTCTTTGGCCTGTCCGGCACCGGCAAGACCACGCTTTCGGCCAACCCCACGCGCCTGCTGATCGGCGACGACGAGCACGGCTGGTCCGACATGGGCATCTTTAACGTCGAGGGCGGCTGCTACGCCAAGTGCGAGGGCCTGGACGCGTTCCACGAGCCCGAGATCTTCAACGCCGTTCGCTTTGGCGCCATCTGTGAAAACGTGGTACTCGATGAGAATCGCAAGCCTAACTACGACGACGTCTCGATCACGCACAATACGCGCGTGGCCTACCCCGTCGAGCATATCCCCAATGCGTGGACCAAGGGCATGGGCACCACCCCGAGCGTCGTGCTGTTTTTGACCTGCGACGCCTTTGGCGTGCTGCCGCCCATCTCGCGCCTGACGGCCGACGCCGCCATGTATCACTTTGTGACGGGCTTTACGGCCAAGATTCCCGGCACCGAGGTCGGCGTCACCGAGCCCACACCCACGTTCTCTTCGCTGTTTGGCGAGCCGTTTATGCCGCTCGACCCCATGGTCTACGCTAAGATGCTCGGCGAGCGCATCGCCGACGGTCGCACCCGCGTCTATCTGGTCAACACCGGCTGGATCGGCGGCGGTTATGGCGTGGGCCATCGCATCGAGCTTGCCTACACGCGCGCCCTGGTGGCCCGTGCCCTCGACGGCACCATCGAGGACAGCGAGTTCGTGCATGACGATATCTTTAACGTCGACATTCCCACCACGTGCCACGGTGTGCCCGACGGCATTCTGGTGCCGCGCCAGTACTGGCAGAGCACCGCTCGCTACGACGAGGCAGCGCACAACCTGGCCGTGATGTTCGAGGAGAACTTCGAGAAGAAGTACTCGCACCTGCCCGAGTCCGTCAAGGCCGCCGGCCCGCACGCCCAGGTGCCCGCTGAGGCCCGTCATCGCGGCCGCGGCCTGCTGGGACTCCGCCACTAGCGTCGCCTCAGGCCCAAAACCACCACAAAGGGGACGGGCGCCTTTGTGGTGGTTTTACTCACGCGAATGACTCGGGTTACAATACGCCTGACATATCGCCCCCTTCTCCGGATGGGGGCAGCGTAAGCGCTCTTGTGGCGGCACCGTAGGACTTTGAAGGTGGCCGCTGTGAGGGCGCTTTTTGTTTAGGCGTCCGGACTCGGGCGTCCGCTATGAAGGGAGAACATATGAAGAGTTTCGTTGCCGAGGATTCATTTTGGGAGGTGTTTCCGCAGGCGGTGGTTGGTGTTGTGGTCGTAAAGGGCATGAAGCCCGCGGCTCAGATTCCTCAAGAGGACGTGGATGCGATTGCGGCGTTGCTCGACCGCGCCAATATCGACGCGGAGCGTCATCTGACCAGCGATACTATCAGCGAGAACGCACCGGTCAAGGCATGGCGCGAGGCTTATCGGCTGTTCAAGACCAAAAAGGGCGCGCGTTGCTCAATTGAGAACCTGCTCAAGCGCGTGCTCAAGGGCAAACCGGTGGGCCACATTACGCCCGCGGTGGACATCTACAACACGGTGTCGCTGACCTACGCGCTGCCCGTTGGCGGCGAGGACCTGCATACGATTGAGGGGGATCTTCGCTTGAAGGTGACTGACGGCGGCGATGCGTTCCTGCCACTTGGCGAGGAAACGGATGACCCGACGCTGCCCGGCGAGCTCGCCTACATCGATGATGCGGGCGCCGTATGCCGCTGCTGGAACTGGCGCGATGGCGTTCGCACGGCGCTGTCCGACGATTCGGCCGATGCATTCCTGGCGATTGAGTGCGTGGAGCCCGAGCGGATGGGGGATTGCCAGGCTGCCGTTGATCGTCTCGCCGAGTTGCTCGAGCGCTATCTGGGAGCGACGGTTGTCGTTAAGACGCTTGTGACCCGCGACAATCCCTGCGTGGAACTGTAACGACGCCTGCGGATCATGTTCGCCGGTCAAAACCACCACAAAGGTGCCTGTCCCCTTTGTGGTGGTTTTTATGTTGATGGGTTAACAAATGGGATATTTGGGTATGGGTGTTGCCTCGTGCGGCTAAGATGTTTACCCGTTAGCATCATGTAAGCGAAAGGCGGGCGTCTCCCATGCAGCAGAACGACGAGACACGTTTCGAGGACTTTGTCGGACTGATCAGCGGGCTCTACAAGGAGATCCAGCGCATTAAGACATCCGAGGGCGCAAGGCTGGGCCTCAAGGGTTCCGACGTTATGTGCCTTTACTATCTTGAGCGCAGTAAGGACGGCCTGACTGGCGCTGATCTGGCTCGCATGGCAGGCGTGACCCGCGCTGCCGTCTCGCGCACGCTGGCGCATCTGGAGGAGGGCGGCTACGTCGAGGTCGATGATTCGGGCGATGCCGCCGTTAAGTATCGTGCTCCGGTGCGCCTGACCGCTCTGGGCGGCGAGAGCATGAACGAGGCCGATCGCATTATTCGCGAAGTGCTCGACACCACCGGCAAGACCATGGGCGTGGAGCAGCGCGAGCAGATGTACGCGTCGCTGCGCACGATTCTTGACACCCTGCGCGAGCTGTAGGGCCGCCAAGGCTTTTGCTTTCAATTAACAACTGCATAGTCCCGTTTGAGCGCGTTCGCCGTGCCGGGGCATTGCTGTCAACATTCCCTGCGCGAGGCCCGCGCAAGAAAGGATCAACTATGTCCGTCCGTATTATTACCGATTCCGCAAGCGATATGTCGCCGGCCGAGCACCCGGCACTGGCCGTTTTGCCGCTGTCCGTCACCTTTGGCACCGATGTGTACATGGATGGCATCGACATCGATCACCAGCGCTTTTACGAGATGCTCGTGGAGCGCGATGAGCTGCCCAAGACCGGCCAGGTCAACCCGTACGCGTTTTCGCAGGCGATTGCCAAGGTTCGTGAAGCCGGCGATGAGGCTGTGATTATTACCGTGGGCGCTAAGCTATCAGGCACCAATCAGAGTGCCCGTACCGCACTTGCCGAGGCGCCAGGTGGCGACGTGTTCGTGGTAGACAGCAACAACGTCACCCTGGGCGAGCGCGTCCTGGTCGAGTATGCGCTGCGCTTGGTGGACGAGGGCCGCAGTGCATCTCAGATCGCGGCGGCTGTCGAGGCCGTGCGCGACCGTGTGGTGGTTATCGGCCTGCTCGAGACGCTGGAGTACCTGGTGCGCGGCGGTCGTCTGTCTGCTGCGGCCGGCGCCGTGGGCACGCTGCTCAACGTAAAGCCTGTGGTGGCTGTCGAGGACGGTCTGATCGTGCAGCTGGGCAAGGCTCGCGGTTCCAAGAACGGCCGCAACCTGCTGAACCAAAAGGTCGAAAAGGCGGGCGGCATCGACTTTTCCATGCCGCTGGCGCTCGGCTATACGGGTCTTTCGGATGCGGTGCTCAAGAAGTATATCGAGGACAGCGCGGCGCTGTGGGCTGGCCACACCGAGGGCGAGTTGCCCGTTCACACCATCGGCGCCACCATCGGAACCCACGTTGGCCCCGGCGCCGTAGCAGTAGCCTTCTTCCAGCCCGCCAACTAACCGACCTGCCATAAACCACCACAAAGGGGGCAGACACCTTTGTGTTGGTTTATGCTTTTCCGGGTGGAAGGGAGCGAGCAATGGCGTCTGAGGGCTTTTTTGATCGGGTGTACGAGGTGGTCGAGCAGATCCCCGAGGGGATGGTCGCCACGTATGGTCAGGTGGCACTGCTTGCCGGTCGTCCACGAAGTGCGCGGTACGTGGGGTATGCCCTTCATAGTAATCCGCGCCCTGGCCAAATTCCCTGTCATCGCGTGGTGTTTGCCGACGGCCGTATCTGTGAGGGCTTTGCCTTTGGCGGCCCCGATGCTCAACGCGAGCTCTTAATGGAGGAGGGCGTGACGTTTGCCGATCCCATGCATGTTGATCTGGCCGCCTGTCGTTGGCCTGCTGGACTCTAACAGCTCTGCCGTGGTCAAAGCCACCATAAAGGTGCCTGTCCCCTTTGTGGTGGTTTCCCGTTGCAGGTATACCTTAGCTAACTTATGGAGAAGGTATGGCGGCGCATATTGAAGCTAGAAAGTAAACCATGGTGAACTATATTGGTTTCAGCAACGGAGCAGGCAATAGGCGATGAAAAAGCCTGCCCTGTTGAGTTTGATTCGCATTCCTCCCCTCTGTGCGATTCAACGGTGTACTTCGGGAACAGGCCCGCTGGCAACTATCTGCCAGCGGGCCTGTTCCTGTTTCGGTGAGGATTCAGCCTCACCGTCTATGTTGTGCGAAGGCGCTTTGCCTAGTACACCATGCCCATGGCGTCCTGAACCTCGGCCAGGGTCCGCTCGGCGATCTCGTTGGCGCGACGATTGCCCTCGTGCAGCACGTCCTTGACGTAATCCAGGTCGTTCTCGTAGCGCTGGCGACGCTCACGGATCGGGGCGAAGTACTCGTTGACGGCCTCGGTCACGTACCTCTTGAGCTGGCCGGAGCCGCCCATGCCGATCTCCTCGGCAATCTCGACTTCGGAACGGCCGGTGCAGATGGCGGCGGTCGAAAGCAGGCCGGACACGCCGGGGCGGTTCTCGGGATCAAACGTGATCATGCGCTCGGAGTCGGTCTGGCTCTTCTTGATGCGCTTGGCCGTCTCCTCGGCGGTCATCGAAATATTGATGGCGTTGCCGTAGCTCTTGCTCATCTTGCGACCGTCCAGGCCGGGCAGCAGCGGGGTCTCGGACAGCAGCGCGTCGACCTCGGGAAATACCTTGCCGTAGCGGTTGTTAAAGCGGCGGGCGATGGTGCGGGTGAGCTCGATGTGCGGCAGCTGGTCGCGACCGACGGGCACCACATTGCCCTTGCAGAACAGGATGTCGCAGGCCTGATGCACCGGATAGGTGAGCAGAAGGCCGGTGAGCTCGTGGCCCGAGGCCTCCATCTCGGCCTTGACCGTGGGGTTGCGCGCCAGCTCGGCCTCGGACACCAGCGACAGGAACGGCAGCATGAGCTGGTTGGCGGCGGGCACGGCGGAGTGCGCGTAGATCATGGTCTTGTCGGGGTCGATGCCGCAGGCAAGGTAGTCCATGACCATGTTGTACACGTTGTCCTGGATGTGCTCGGTCGTGTCGCGGTCGGTGATGACCTGGTAGTCGGCGATGAGTACGTTGGTTTTGGCACCCATGTTCTGCAGTTCAACACGGCCCTTGAAGGTGCCGAAGTAGTGACCCAGGTGCAAGCGTCCGGTCGGGCGGTCGCCGGTAAGCATGGTGAACTTCTCGGGCGTCTTTGCCAGGCCCTCGCGAATGGCGTTGCTCTTTTGCAGCGCGACTTCGTAGCTGTTCTCGTTTGGCATGATTGCTCCTAACGTATGTTCATGAGTCAAGATGATAACGCGTTTATTGGAGGGGCGGGGTGTGAGTAGGCGAGGGGGCGGGAGAGTGATGCGCGTGGTGCGGCATGTGCGATGGGGGCGGTGTGGCTGCGCTTGGCCGGCAGCACCTGGGCGCATCCTCGGCAGCTTACCCTAGAGCTTGTGGTGGCGCTCTTCCTTACGTTCCTCGGCTGCCTGCTCCTCCTGCTTAAAGGCGGGGTCGTCGGGGGTGACGAGCTCGTCCTCGTGCGTGCGCTTGTTGTAATGGTGACGCAGCACGGGCTCAAACAGGTGCAGGTGCTTGGCGAAGGCCGCCGAGCCAATGGCGAGCACGGTAAAGATGAGCACGCGCATGGGGACTTCGACTTGGTTGATGGCGGCGGCGCCGGCCGAAAGCATAATGCACCAGGCATAGATGAGCAGTACGGCTTGCTTTTGGTTATAGCCCTCTTGGATCAGGCGGTGGTGGATGTGGCCCTTGTCGGCCTGTCCGATGCTAATGTGGGCGCGTTTGCGGCGCACGATGGCGCTAAACGTGTCGATGATGGGCACGCCGGCCACGATGAGCGGGATGATGAGCGAGGTAAGCGCGGCGGTGCGGCTCACGTTGAGCAGCGAGATGGAACCCAGCGCAAAGCCCAGGAGCAGTGAGCCCGAGTCGCCCAAGAAGATGCTCGCGGGGTTGAAGTTGTAGCGTAGGAAGGCGAGGCACGAGCCAAAGAGCGCGATAGAGAGCGCTGCGGCGTCAATGCGACCCGAGAGCACAGCGACCGAGAACATAGTGAACGATGCGATGCCGCAGATGCCGGTGGCCAGGCCGTCGAGGCCGTCGATGAGGTTGATGATGTTGGTGAACGCCACAAGGTAGATCACGGTGATGGGGTAGGCGAGCCAGCCGAGCGCGATCTCGCCAGGGGCAAACGGGTTGACGATGACGCCGATTTTAAGGCCGCCCACGCAGGCGATGAGCGCGGCGAGCACCTGGCCGGCCAGTTTTTGCTTGGGGTTGAGCTGGAAGACATCATCGATCGCGCCGGTCGCAAAGATTACGGTAAAGGAGAGTGCCAGCACGGGGTAGCTGATGTGCAAGCGCGGGTGCGGCACCAAAACGGGCGGCCAGTCCAGGTACCAGGTGCCCAGGATCTGCACGATGCAGGCGACGACGAGGCCCAAAAAGACCGCGGTGCCGCCCATGCGCGGGATGGGCTTAGTGTTGATACGGCGCTTGGAGGGATAGTCGACGGCGTCGAGCTTGATTGCCAGGCGCTTGACCAGGGGCACCGTGAGGAAGGTCGTGATAAAAGCCGCGGCCGCCACGCATAGGTACGGTATGAAGCTCGTGGAGGAAGCCATGAATCGATAAACCGCCAAGCGTCGAAGGAAAAGGTCAAAGGGCGCTACGCGCAAAAGGGCATAGCTGACCCATGATACTCGACCGAGGGAGTGCGGGGGTCTGCGCCGTGCGATTATCACGCGCTTACCAGATATTGGGATGTTGGCGGAGGTTCTGCCGAGTGCCGTTGTTGGGTGTCATACGGGATCTGCGATGGCAATTCTTGGCAAAATCGGCAAAAGAAAACCACCCCCCACGTTACGAAAATGAACCCACCTAAAACAGGTGGGTGCCCTCATCGACCGTTCCAGCGTCCTTAACAACGAAGGATACCTGTACTGAGTACGACTGTGTGGGCTCCCTAAATAAACGCGACGGTTCACCCAGTTGCTCCGCGGGGGGCGGAATACCTACATCATAAAGCGGCACTTTGTTGATTCCAGTCTTGACATTACAAAATTCGTGTCGGACGATTACGGCGCCTTGGGCTTGGAGCCGTCTGTGCGGTCCGGGCCTTTACGTTTGAGCTGCTGAATCGTTATTTTGGAGCATGTTTTTATGCCGACGTCGTTGACCGAACTTTTTTCGCCTGCCTGTCATTTGTGTCCGCGCCGTTGCGGTGCGGCGCGCGATGAGGGTGCGCACGGCATATGCGGCGCCGACGACGCGCTTAAGGTCGCCCGCGCGGCGCTCCATATGTGGGAGGAGCCGCCCATCTCGGGTGAGGCCGGCTCGGGCACGATTTTCTTTAGCGGCTGTTCGCTCAAATGCGTCTACTGCCAAAACCACGAGATTTCGACGGGAAATTTCGGTCTTGAGATTACGTCCCAGCGTTTGGTCGAGATTATGCTGGAGCTGCAGGACCAGGGCGCCAACAACATCAACCTGGTGACTGCGACGCATTATGCTTACCTGCTGCCGGTCACGATTGCCGCAGCGAGGGAGCGCGGGCTGGACATCCCTATCGTTTACAACACGAGCGGCTATGAGCGGGCGAGTGCCGTGGCGGCGCTCGGCGATCTAGTCGATGTGTGGCTTACCGACTTTAAATATGCCGATGCGACGCTTGCACAGTCGCTTTCTCATATTAAGGATTACCCACGTGTGGCCGTGTCTGGCCTGGCTCAGATGGCGCGCGAGATTGAGCGCCGCGGGGGAGAGCTGGTGGATGACGAGGGGCTCATGAAGCGTGGCATCATCGTGCGTCACCTGGTGCTGCCGGGCCATGCGGACGATTCGTGCCGCGTGCTGGACCTGGTGTGGCAGACGGTGGGCGACGTGCCGATTTCGGTCATGAACCAGTACACGCCCAATGCGCTCATGCGCGAGCAAGGCGGCGAGTTAGCACGCGCCGTGACGCGCGAGGAGTACGAGCAGGTGCTCGACCATGCCGACGACCTGGGCTTTACGACGATGTTCTGGCAAGAGGGCGGCGCGGTAGACGAGAGCTTCACCCCAGCCTTCGACACCACCGGCGTCCTCACCAGCGCAAAGTAGCGCGTTTGCCGATGATTTTTCTGGGACGGGGATTAAAAAAATCATTAGGAGTAGTCTTTTTGGGCGTTGACAGTTGGCGAGCCGTAGGTAAAATATCAACTTGTCCTGGGGACGTAGCTCAGTTGGGAGAGCGCTGCCGTCGCATGGCAGAGGCCGAGGGTTCGACTCCCTTCGTCTCCACCCTTGGATTTGATAAGCCGCTGACATTGTGTCGGCGGCTTTTTTTAAAAAGAAAGGGCTGAACTATGGCCGAGCTTGAGTCCCAACCACTGTCTGCCGAGGAGCGCGCCGAGTTGGAAGAGCTCCGCGCCGAGAAGGCTCGTCGCGAGGCCCAGGAAGAGGCACGCCGCGAGCGTGAGGAGCTTGCCGCCCTGCGCGCCGAGCGTGAGAAGGCCGAGGAGGCCGCTGCGAAGGTTGCGCCCAAGTCCGCGCCTGCGCCCAAACCTGCTGCTGCGAAGCCTGCGCCTGCCGCACCCAAACCTCAGCCCAAAAAAGCCGCTCACCCCAAGTCCGTCGAGCCCAAACCGAGCCGTGACGAGATGACCTTTGCTCAGCGTATGGTCACCTCCAAGGAGCCTACGGGCGAGAATGAGATCCCTGGCATGGCGCCGGCTCAAAAAATCATCATCGTGCTCGCCCTCATCGCGTTTATCGTCTTTATGGTCTACACGATCACGGGCAGCATGGGCCTGCACTAACCTGTTCGCGCCGGGCTCCATGCCCGCACGTCCGCCTCGTCCAACCCTCAACTTCTGCACAACGCATCCGAAAGGTCGCCCCATGGCTTTGACCGACATCTCGCATCCCACCGACATTGCAATGCTCACCGATCTGTACGAGCTCACTATGGCCCAGGGCCTGTGGGAGAGCGGCAAGGCCAATGAGCAGGGTTGTTTTACCGCGTTTTACCGCGACCATCCCTTCGGCAGCGCGTATGCCGTCATGTGCGGCACCGCCGAGCTGCCCGAGCTTGTCGAGAACCTGCGCTTTACGCCCGAGGACATCGACTATCTAGCTTCGCTCCAGGCTCCGGCCGGCGGCGCGATGTTTAAGCCTGCATTCCTCGACTACCTGCGCAACTTCCGTGCACACGTGAACATTGACGCCGTGCCCGAGGGCGAGCTCGTGTTTCCGCGCGAGCCCATGGTGCGCGTCACCGGCCCGTCGTTGGAGTGTCAGCTGCTCGAGACCGCGCTGCTCAACATCGTCGGCTTCCAGACGCTCGTTGCCACCAAGACGGCGCGCGTGGTGCTTTCCGCCGACGGTCGCCCCGTTGCCGAGTTCGGCTTGCGTCGCGCCCAGGGTCCCGATGG
>CABPCW010000060.1 GCA_902406155.1 uncultured Collinsella sp. | reverse complement strand
CCGTTCGCCGTTTCAAAGCGCATATTTACGCGGCTGTCCGTGTATTGCCGGTGCCGCCCTCGACCACAGAAAAGCCTGCTGCGTGCGGGTCGACCGCATCGGCGCCAATCGTGGGATGCTCGAGCTGCAGAAACGAGGGCATGGCGCTGCCCTGGTCGGCAACCGGAGTCTCGCCGGGTACGAAGGTCGAGGCTGCCTCGGCGGCCTCCTCTTCCTCGGCGTCAACGTCAGCGTCGGCCACGCCGTCTTTCATCGCTTTGACGGCATCCATCATGGAGTCCATGACGGCGTCGAGCTCTTCTTCCGAAGAAATCTCGATAGGGCCCGCAGTTTGCGGAGCAGCATCCTGTACGGGGCGGTCGTCCTGAGCGGGCGCATCGTCGTTTTGCTTGCCTGCATTTTCGGCGCCGGGGGTTTCCGCCGTAGCGCTTTCGTCTAAGATGGGGTCGTCGAGGTCAATATCATCGCAGGTCACAGCGTCGGCATCTGCAGTGACGTCTGCGGAATCATCAATATGCTGTTGAGTCTGGGGGTCCAGCTCGTCTGTCATAGGCATGTGCTCCTCATCGTAGTTTGTCACCCTATGATAAAGTCTCGCGCCGACATCCCGCGCGCTGCAGCAAAGTTTCAAAACGTGTTCGATGGCTCGCGTCGATAGCAAAAACTCGGCCACTTTATCCAGTTTGTACTTGACATTCCCTTCGCCGAAAGACGTTGCGCCGTTCGCCTGCCATGGGCTTTATTTTTCGCTTGAACCCGCTAAAGTTGCATTTCAGCTTTTGGCGCGTGAAGTTGGATGCGCGCAGTCGACGGGCAGGCCCGTCGCGATTTGAAAGGACTTTGTATGGGACTTTTCACTGGTAAGACCGTGATCGTTACCGGCGGCGGCAAGGCCACGCTCAAGGACGGCTCCGCTGGTTCCATCGGCTACGGCATCGATATCGCTTTTGCCAAGGAGGGCGCAAACCTCGTCATCACCGGCCGCAACGTCGCCAAGCTCGAGGCCGCCAAGGAATCCCTCGAGGCCGAGTACGGTGTCAAGGTTCTGCCTGTTCAGGCCGATGTCTCGGCTGGTCAGGACAACGAGGCTGTCGTCCAGAACGTCATCGACAAGGCCATTGAGGAGTTCGGCCGCATCGACGCCGTCGTCAACAATGCTCAGGCCAGCGCTTCGGGCGTGACGATCGCCGATCACACCATGGACCAGTTCAACCTCGCCATTTACTCCGGTCTGTATGCCACCTACCTGTACATGCAGAAGGCCTACCCGCACCTGAAGGATACCAAGGGCTCCGTGGTCAACTTTGCTTCGGGCGCCGGCCTGTTTGGCAACTATGGTCAGTGCAGCTATGCCGCCGCCAAGGAGGGCATCCGTGGTCTGACTCGCGTTGCCGCCAACGAGTGGGGCAAGGACGGCATCAACGTCAATATCGTTTGCCCGCTTGCTTGGACCGCCGCGCTCGAGAACTTCCAGGATGCCTATCCTGAGGCGTTCAAGGCCAACGTCCACATGCCGCCGGCTGGCCACTACGGCGACGTCGAGAAGGAAATCGGCCGCGTTGTCGTTCAGCTCTGCGGTCCCGACTTTAAGTATATGAACGGCGAGACCGTCACCCTCGAGGGTGGCATGGGCCAGCGTCCGTAGGGTTACGCGGTTTTACCAAACCGCGTAACGGGTCGACGCTGCGCGGTCACCAGGGCGACAACTTGTCATTCAAAGAGGGCGGCATGACCAGAAGGTCAATGCCGCCCTCTTTTCATGCCAATTTGTTCGCCCTGGTGACCGCTCGCTGACGTTGTCAAAACATCGGCGTTGCCAAAACATCGGCGTTGGCGTGGCTGGTAAATAGCTCCACTCATCGGGGACGTACTTAAATGAGTGCCCGCAGAATGAAAGTGGATAATCTCCCGTTTTTGGGCTGTGCTTTGGGCAAAAGTGGGAGATTATCCACGCTCATCCGGTAAGCGTCCAAAAATCCACGCTCATTTGCCGTGTCCCTGCCGTATCCTCCTCGCGCCAGTTTCTGTCGAGTCGGTGCTTCTTGCGGGTTGCCCGTATAATGGTTTGCGTATGAACCGCAACCAAGGAGTTCCAGTTTATGGACCAGAGCCTTTTTAAATTCGACCTGATCGCCGAGGACCCGACCACGCATGCGCGTGCCGGCGTGCTGCACACCCCGCACGGTGACATCGAGACACCGATCTTTATGCCCGTGGGCACCAAGGCAAACGTCAAGGGTATTCCCACCGAGACCGTCAAGCAGCTCGGTGCCCAGATCGTGCTTGCCAATACCTATCACCTGTCCATGCGTCCCGGCGAGGACACCATCGCCGAGCTGGGCGGACTGCACAAGTTCATGAACTGGCACGGCCCCATCCTCACCGACTCGGGCGGTTTCCAGGTCTTCAGCCACAACGACGCCGTCAAGCTCACCGACGAGGGCGTGCGCTTTATCGTCAACGATTACGACGGCCGCCACGTGTTCTGGACGCCCGAGGACAACATGGAAATCGCCATGAAGCTCGGCTCCGACATCTGCATGCAGCTCGACCAATGCCCCGGCTATCCTGCCACGCGTGCCTATGTCGAGCGCGCCGTGGAGCTGTCGAGTATGTGGGCCGAGCGCTGCTACAAGGCTCATACCCGTGATGACCAGGCACTTTTTGGCATCGTTCAGGGTGGCATGCATCTGGATCTGCGCCTGCGATCGCTGCGCCACCTGGAGGAGTGCGGCGACTTCCCCGGCTACGGCATCGGCGGCTACTCGGTGGGCGAGGACCATGAGACCATGTTCGAGACGCTGGCGCCGCTGGTTTCCGAGTACATGCCTAAGCACAAGCCGCGCTACCTCATGGGCGTCGGCAACCCTACCACGCTCGTGCGCGGCGTTGGCGTGGGCATCGACATGTTCGACTGCGTGCTGCCGACGCGCACTGGCCGCATGGGTACCGCGTTTTCGAGCGAGGGTCGCCTCAACTTCCGCAACGCGCGCTTTGCGCACGACGACGGCCCCATCGACCCCACCTGCACCTGCCCGGTGTGCACGGGCGGCTACAGCCGCGCGCTCATCCGTCACATGGTCACGCAGAAGGAGATGCTCGGCGGTATTCTGCTGTCGATGCACAACATCTACTACCTGCTCAACCTTATGCAGCGTGCCCGTCAGGCCATTATCGAGGGCCGCTACGGCGCGTTTGTGAGCGACTGGATGAACAGCCCTGCGGCGGTGGACTACTAAGAGCGGCGCGGGCGCTTGCAAAGCGCGGGCAACGGCAAGGGACGAGCGCCGGCCGGTCATCACGTTCGCTAACACCGTCTGCGCGACCGATGACCGATAGCTTGCAAGCACTTGATGCATCGTGGGTACCATACCGAATAGTTGATGTTCGGGCGGGTGTTTGGCGCATGGCGTCGACCCCGCCCGTTTTTCTTTTTCTCGATAGGAGTACCCATGATTAAGAATGAAAACGTCGAGGGCGAGCCTGCCTACGACGAGACGTACCGCCGCGGCCCCGTGGTCATGCGCGGCCCCATGATTCCTAAGGACAACACCTATGCCAACTTGCTGGCGCCCGAGGAGTCGACCGACTGGCTGCATGCCGATCCGTGGCGCGTGCTGCGCATTCAGGCAGAGTTTGTCGATGGTTTTGGCGCGCTTGCCGAGCTTGGTCCTGCAGTGACCATCTTTGGCAGCGCCCGCACGCCCAAGACCGATCCGCTCTACAAGGCGGCGCGCACGGTCGGTCGCAAGATCGCCCAGCGCGGCGTGGCGGTTATCACCGGCGGCGGTCCCGGCGTCATGGAGGCGGCCAACAGGGGAGCGGCGAGTGTCAACGGCAAGTCGGTCGGCTTGGGTATCGAGCTTCCGCACGAGCACGGGCTCAACAAATACGTGAACCTTGGCATGGACTTCCGTTACTTCTTTGTGCGCAAGACTATGTTCGTCAAATACAGCTCGGGCGCTATTGTGTTTCCCGGCGGGTTTGGCACGCTCGACGAGATGTTCGAGGTGCTCACGCTGGTGCAGACGCACAAGGTAAAGCGCATGCCGCTCGTGCTGGTGGGCACCGAGTACTGGCAGGGTCTGTTCGACTGGCTCAACGGCCCGGTGATGGATGCTGGCATGATCAGCCCGCTCGATCCGGAGCTTGTGCACATCACCGACGACCTCAACGAGGCCGTCGACATTGCCCTGAGCGGGCTGATGTAGGGTGCTGTGACTGTTGTTATAGTAATGTGAACGGCATACTGATGCTATTTAACATCAGTATGCCATCTAAACTGGGTATACTGATGCAAAAGACGAGGCGAGGAGGTCGCGTATGTCTACTGCAACGGTTAAGCCTACGACGGTTCGCATCGAAGAGGGGCTCAAGGAACAGGCGACTGAGTTCTTGGATACGGTTGGTCTGAGTCTCAATTCGTATCTCAACCTTGCTGTTCGGCAGCTGGTAAATCAACGAAAGATTCCTTTTGAGATCGTAGGAAGGGCGGAGGTGCCCAACGAGGCAACGAGGCGTGCCATGGTGATCGCCGAAGCTCATGAGTTGGGGATTCTGCCGGACGACAGCCCGTCATTCAATAACGCTGATGAGCTTATATCATTCCTCGATGAGGACTAGCGATGTTTGAGATTAAGGTCGAGGCTCAGTTTAAGGCGGATTACAAACGGACGATGCGCATCCATCCGCAGCTAAAAACCGAGTTTAAGGCGGCGGTCGCAGAGCTTGCGGCTCACGGCTCGCTTCCCGCGGAATATGGTGCCCACGAGCTTTCAAACCCGGGCGGCAACTACAACGGCCACATCGATTTCCATCTATCCGATGGCTTGGTCGATGTGGTCGTTCTCTACTTGCCGCATAAGACTAATCCTGTGATCCGGCTGGTCAGAATGGGCTCGCATGAGGAACTATTCCAGGGCCCGCAGGGCTGATTGCCGATTTCTAAGTTGCGGTGGAATAGGGATTGATTTGCGGCTGATAAGCCAAAAACAGTCCCTATTTCACCGCAAGTGGTATGGGTGGCCCTAATTGGCAGGTTGGTAGCGGGGGCAGTAACTGATGGCGATGGCGTCGACGCCTACGTGGGTGGCGATGGTGCAGCCGATGGGGCCGGTGCCGGCGTCCACGTAGTCCTGGCCTGCTAGCGCTTGGTTGACGAGCTCTTGCTCCTCGGCGGCGCCGGTCGTGAGCACGCGAACGTTTGAGCCTGGGTGCTCGGTCAAAAACTCGAGGCAGTCAGCCATGGTGTTGGCGACGATGCGCTTGGCACCGCGGCCCTTCTTGATGGCCTTGATCTCGCCCGATTTCCACTCCGGCGAAACGGCCAGGCGAATGTTGAGCATCTGCGTGAGCTGGCCGGCGAGCTTGGGCGCACGGCCGTTCTTAACGAGGTTCTCGAGCGTGCGGGGAATCAGCAGCAGATGGGCGTCGGGCAGCGTCGCGCGGACCCGCGCCTCGGTCTCGTCCAGGCTGCGGCCGTCCTCGCGCATGGCCAGCGCGTACTCCACGAGCAGGCCCTCGGCACCCGAACCGGTGCGCGAATCGATGCAGCGCACGTCGAGCTCGTGGGTCTCGGCCACCAGGTTGGCGTTGGCATAGCAGGCGGACCACTCGCTGCACAGCGAGATAAAGATGGCGCTGTCGTGGCCGTCGGCGAGCACGCGGTCAAAGAGCGCCTTGAACTCGCCGGCGCTCGGCTGCGAGGTGTGCGGCAGCTGCTCGGAGCCGGCCATGCGGGCGACGTACTCCTCGGCGGTAATCTGCACCTGGTCGAGCAGGTCCTCGCCCTCGATAATCACATGCATCGGAATCACGTAAATGCCGAGCTCTTGGGCGCGGGCGGGGGAGATGTCCGACGTGGAGTCGGTTATGATGGCAAAAGACATAATTGCACCTTTCGTTGGGGCGTTTGCGCGCCGCCTTCTGAGAGCAAAGTGCGACAAGTATAGTGGAGTTGCTCTACATTGCTAGGTTCAATTGTTGAATAGTCAACAGTTTGAAGTGGTGGTGTGGAAATCATCAACTGGGGAAGAGGGATGCCGATGGAGGCACTGGAGATATGCAGGCGGCCGATTGTGCTGTTCGATTTTGACGGCACGGTGGCCGATACGGGTCGGGCGGTGATGACCTCGACGCGCAAGACGCTGGCTGCGCGCGGGTTTTCGGAGGCGCAGATGGGTGACCTGCGCCGCATGATCGGGCCGCCCCTGTGGAAGAGCTTCCACGACTTTTATGGCTTTTCCCGCGAGGAGTCGCTTGTGGTGGCCGATGAGTACCGCGCCTTTTTTGATGAGCTGGGACCGGGGGAGTACCCCGTGTTCGATGGGATTCCCGAGCTGCTGGATGGGTTGGCCGCCCAGGGCAAGCGTATGGCCGTGGCGACGTCGCGCATGGAGGCAAAGTGCATCGATATGGTGCGTGAGCTGGGGCTTTGCCAGTTCGAAGCCGTGGTTGGCATGAATTCGCCGCAGGGGCGCGAGACCAAGGCAGATTCGGTCCGCGATGCGCTGGCGGCGCTCGGTGCGACGGCCGACGAGGCCGTGATGATCGGCGACCGCTTTAACGATGTGGAGGGCGCGCACGCGATGGGTGTGCCGTGTATCGGCATCTATTCGGGCGCGGCGGCGCCGGGGGAGCACGAGGCCGCGGGTGCCGATGCGGTGGTGCACTCGGTGGCCGAGCTTGCTAAACTTTTCGCTATATAAGTATGTGATGTGAGGGGCGGGCACGCTGCCGCTCATTGGTAAGGAGGTCGTCCATGAATCAGGTGGAGCAGAGCGTCGCTGAGTATGTCGATGAGGTCTGGGAAGATGTCGTCGCCGATATCAAGCAGCTGGTGAGTTATCCGTCCGTGGCAGTTTCTGCCGATGCAGAGCCCAGCGCGCCGTTTGGCCGCCCGGTCCGTGACGCGCTCGATTGCGCGCTCGGCATTGCGCAAAAGCTCGGCTACCAGACGAGCGACGACGAGGGCTATGTGGGCATTGCCGATATCCCGGGCCGCGGTGACAAGCAGCTCGCGACCATTTGCCATGTGGACGTGGTGCCCGCCGGCCCCGGCTGGAACACCGACCCGTTTGCGATGGAGCGTCGCGAGGGCTGGCTGCTCGGCCGCGGCGTTATCGACGACAAGGGTCCTGCCGTGCTGTCGCTCTACGCCGGCGCCTATCTGCTCAAGCACGGTATTACCCCGCGCTACACCTTCCGCGCGCTGCTGGGCTGCGATGAGGAAGTGGGCATGTCCGACGTTCACCATTATCTGGAGAACCACGCGAACCCCGACTTTCTGTTTACGCCCGATGCCGAGTTCCCGGTCTGCAATGCCGAGAAGGGCCAGTTTGGGGCGACGTTTGTGAGCTCCAAGATCGACGGCGGGCGCATTGTGTCCTGGAGCGGTGCCGAGGCGAGCAACGCCATTCCGTCGCAGTCTTTCTGCGAGCTTGCGATTGCCGTCGATGAGCTGCCGGCGCCCGTTGAGAACGCCGACCGCCTGGAGATTACGACGCTCGATAACGGCCATGCGCAGATTTTCGCCCACGGCATTGGCGGTCATGCCTCGATGCCCGAGGGAACGGTCAATGCCGTCGGCCTGATCGTGGCGTATCTGCGCGAGGCCGAGGACGCGTTTGGTGCCCGTGACGAGCGCCTGCTGACGCCTGCCGAGCACGAGTTCGTCAAGTTCTTGGCCTTTGTGCACGCGGATGCCTATGGTCGTGGCCTGGGAATCGATGCGACGAGCCCGGCGTTTGGCCCGCTCACGTGCAACCCCGGCGTCATCCGCGTGGTGGATGGCCACATTGAGCAGGTCATTGACGTGCGTTTCCCCGACAGCACGAGCGCCGATACCATCCGCGAGCAGCTCGAGCCACTTGTGGGCCGCTTTGGCGTGACGTATCGCGTGGATCGCGCAAAGGTGCCGTTCTCGGTCTCTGCCGACGACCCGGCCGTGAAGGCGCTGATTGACACCTATAACGAGTTTACGGGTAAGCATGCCGAACCCTTCGCCATGGGCGGTGGCACGTACGCACGCAACTTTGCCCGCGCCGTCTCGTTTGGCCCCGAGGAGACCGGCCTGGAGCTGCCCGCATGGGGCGGCCAGATGCACGGCCCCAACGAGTGCGCCAATGAAGAGCAGCTCAAGCAGGCGCTCAAGATTTATATCGTGGCAATCCTGCGCTTGAACGAGCTGGAGCTTTAAGGTTTCGCGGTTTCCCAATCTAAGTTGCGGTGGAATAGTTCCTAGAATGGGCCATTTGATGGCCAAGCAGGAACTATTTCACCGCAACTTTGTTTTTATTGGTGTAAAAGGCGGGTCATGCTTGTCGGCGGGATTGTTATTCGTTTGTAAAGCCCTGCCGCGCTTGCGGTAAGGGTCTATCAATAGCCCGTAAGAAACCGCAGTTGGCGCGGGCGCTGCCCGATCGGGGCCGTATCTTTCCAAACAGCAAAGCGGGCAGGGTGCCCGCGAGTTGCATGTATGAAAGGAAGATCATGCTCGATCAGGCTTATTCTCGTCGTCAGTTCCTCGGCCTCGCTGGTGGCCTTGCCAGCATCGTCGGACTCGGTCTCGTTGGTTGCGGCGGCGCAGGCGCATCCGACGCCGCCGACAAGGGCAGTGCCGCTGCCGCTGCCGAGTCCGTCTCCGGCGAGGTGACCTACGACGGCGCCTCCTCGTTCCAGGCCCTCGTCGAGGCCGCTGCCGAGAAGTTCATGGATGCCAACCCGGACGTCTCCATCTCCGGTTCGGGCAACGGTTCGGGCAAGGGCCTGACCGCTGTTGCCGCCGGCACCGTCACCATCGGTAACTCCGACGTCTTCGCCGAGACCAAGCTCGAGGCCGACCAGGTCAAGAACCTCGTCGACCACGAGGTCGCCGTCGTGGGCATGGGCCCCGTCGTCTCCAAGAACGTCAAGGTCGACGACCTGTCCCTCGAGCAGCTCAAGGGCATCTTCTCCGGCCAGATCACCAACTGGAAGGAGGTTGGCGGCGACGACGCCAAGATCGTCGTCCTCAACCGCAAGGCCGGCTCCGGTACCCGCGCCACCTTCGAGGCTGCCGTCTTTGGCGACGAGGCCGTCGACTTTAAGGGCGACGCCGAGCTCGACAAGTCCGGCGACGTCCAGACTCAGATGGGCAGCACCGACAACGCCATCTCCTACCTCGACTTCTCGCACTTCGACGACTCCAAGTTCAACGCCATCAAGGTCGAGGGCGTGGAGCCCAAGAGCGCAAACGTCACCGACGACTCCTTCAAGATCTGGGCTACCGAGCACATGTACTGCGCGAAGGACGCCGACGAGGCCACCAAGGCCTTCCTGGAGTTCATGCTTTCCGACGACGTCCAGGGCAAGCTCGTCGAGGAGCAGGGCTTCATTCCCGTCTCTGCCATGAAGGTCGTCAAGGACGCCAGCGGCAAGGTCTCCGCTAAATAAGTAATCGCCCCGGAAAGGTTTGCAATGGCAAAACAGCTGCCAAAGCGCGACCTTGAGAACGTGGGCCTGGGCGTCACGGGCGCGTGCGTAGCGCTCGTGACGCTTGTCGTTGCCGCGCTCATCTTTATGGTCGCCCAAAAGGGCCTCTCGGCATTTGTTAAGGACGGCGTTTCGGTCGTCGAGTTCTTCACCGGCACCAAGTGGGACCTGGCCAACACGGCCGAAAACGGCCTGCCCTATACCGGCGCCCTGCCTCTGATCATCACCTCGTTTGCGGTCATGGTGCTCTCCACACTCATCGCGCTGCCCATCGCCATCGGCTCTGCCATCTTTGCGGTCGAGATTAGCCCTAAGTTTGGCTCCAAGGTCTTTCAGCCGCTTATTGAGCTTTTGACCGGCATTCCCTCGGTCGTCTTTGGCCTGATCGGCTTTCACGTGGTCGTCGGCCTTATGAAGAACGTTTTCCACGTGAGCACGGGCCTGGGTATCCTGCCCGGCGCCATCGTGCTGGCCGTCATGATTCTGCCGACGATGACTACGCTTTCGGTCGATGGCCTGCGCGCCGTGCCCGACAGCTACCGCCAGGGTTCGCTCGCGCTGGGCTACACCCGCTGGCAGACCATCTGGCACGTGGTGCTCAAGAGCGCTATGCCCTCGCTCATGACCGCGGTCATCCTGGGCATGACCCGCGCCTTTGGCGAAACGCTCGCCGTGCGCATGGTTATCGGCGGCATCGAGGCCATGCCGACGTCGCTGCTGTCGCCTGCGTCCACCATCACCACCACGCTTACCACGTCCATGGCGGTCTATGCCGAGGGTTCGGCCCAGGACGACGTCTTGTGGGCGCTCGGCCTGCTGCTGATGGGCATGAGTCTCATCTTTATCCTGATCATCCATCTCATTGGCCGCAAGGGGGCGAAGGCTCGTGGCTAGCACGCGCATCCTTATCGACGAGGCGAGACTCGGGCGTGTCCAAAAGCAGGACCGCATCGCCACGGGCGTGCTGACGGCAATCGTCGCCATCGTCATGCTCATCGTCGTCTCCATGGTGGCCTATATTCTGTTCGAGGGCATCTCGACGCTGTTCCAGCCGGGATTTCTCACGCAGCCCGCACGCGCCAACGGAACGCAGGGCGGCGTGCTCTACCAGCTGTTCGACTCGTTCTACCTACTGCTGATCACCTTAGGTATCTCGGTGCCCATCAGCCTGGGCGGCGCGGTCTTCCTGGTCGAGTACGCGCCGGACGGCCCCATCCGCGACATCGCCTCCACCGCCATCGAGACGCTGTCCTCGCTGCCCTCCATTGTCGTAGGCATGTTCGGCTTTCTGGTGTTCTCGGTGCAGCTGGGCTGGAAGTACTCCATCATCTCCGGCGCCGTCGCGCTCACCATGTTCAACATCCCCATCCTGGTGCGCGTGATTCAGCAGGCGCTCGAGGACGTGCCGCATGCCCAGCGCGATGCGTGCCTGGCCATGGGCCTCACTCGCTGGGAGGCCACACTGCACATCCTGATTCCCGAGGCCATGCCCGCCATCGTGACCGGCATCGTGCTTTCGGCCGGCCGCGTGTTTGGCGAGGCCGCGGCGCTGCTCTTTACCTCGGGCATGAGCTCGCCGGTTCGCCTGAACTTCTTGAGCTTTAACCTGTCGAGCCCCACCTGCGCCTGGAACGTGTTCCGTCCCGGCGAGTCGCTGGCCGTGCACATCTACAAGATCTATGGCGAGGGCAGCCCCGAGGCCCAGCAGATCGTCTGGGGCACCGCGGCACTGCTGATGATTTGCGTGCTGCTGTTTAACGTAGTCGCCCGTATCGTAGGCAAGCAACTGGCAAGGAGGATGACGGCCGAATGAGCGAGATGAATGCGACGCCCGCAACCGAGGCGGCATCGTCCGACACCCAGGACTTTTTGTCGAGCGTGGGGGAGAGCGAGAAACGTGTTCGCGTGAGCGGCAAGGCCGTGAGCGACGAGGTCGTGGTCTCCACCAAGGACGTCAATGTGTACTATGGCGACCACCATGCGCTGCACAATACGTCGCTCGACTTCCACAAGGGTGAGATCACGGCGCTCATCGGGCCTTCGGGCTGTGGCAAGTCGACCTTTTTGCGTAGCCTCAACCTAATGAATCGCGAGATTCGCGGTTGCCGCGTGGAGGGTGAGATCAACTACCGCGGGCGCAACGTGAACACCAAGACCGAGAACACCTACGAGCTGCGTCGGTCTATTGGCATGGTGTTTCAGCAGCCCAATCCGTTCCGCAAGTCCATTCGCGACAACATCACGTTTGCGCCCAAGCGCCACGGCATCACCGACCGTGACGAGCTCGACCGCATGGTCGAGGAGAGTCTGCGCGGCGCGGCGCTGTGGGACGAGGTCAAGGACAAGCTCGACAAGAGCGCCTACGCGCTTTCGGGCGGCCAGCAACAGCGTCTGTGCATTGCGCGCACGCTCGCGCTCAACCCCGATGTGATCCTGTTTGACGAGCCCTGCTCGGCGCTCGACCCCATCTCGACGCTGGCGATCGAGGACCTGATGTCGTCGATCGTGGCCGACCGCGCCATCGTCATCGTGACGCACAACATGGAGCAGGCGTCGCGTGTGTCCAACCGCACGGCGTTCTTCTACATGGGCGATATGGTCGAGTACGACGAGACCGACGAGATTTTCCAGCGGCCCAAGGATAAGCGGCTGAATGATTACCTCACCGGCATGTTCTCCTAGTCCGGAACATGCTTGAGGCCCGCGGCGGCCACGGTCGCCACGGGACTGATTGGAGAGGCGGGTCATCTCTTGCGGGAGATGGTCCGCCTTTTTGTGTCGTGTGCGCCCCGCCTTTTCGCTGCTATCATGGACAACGTTGAATTTCTACGAAGGAGCAGGGCATATGGCGATTCTTTTGGGATGCGATTCCATCAGCCTAGAGTTTCCCACCAAGCATATTTTCGATAGCGTGACGCTCGGCGTGGGCGAGGGCGACCGCATTGGCATTGTCGGTAAAAACGGCGACGGCAAGTCGACGCTGCTGAGCGTGCTCGCCGGCACGCTGGAGCCCGATGACGGACGCGTGACGCATCGCCGCGGCACGACGATCGGATTGCTCGGCCAAAAGGACCAGCTTGTCGACACCGATACTGTGCATCATGCCGTCGTGGGCGACGCGCCCGAGTATGAGTGGGCGTCGAGCCCGCGTACGCGTCAGATCCTGGCCGGCCTTATTAGCGACGTGCCCTGGGAGGGCACGGTGGGCGAGCTTTCGGGCGGCCAGCGCCGTCGCGTGGACCTCGCGCGCCTGCTGATCGGCGACTACGACGTGCTCATGCTCGATGAGCCCACCAACCACCTGGACATGCGCACCATCAACTGGCTCGCGCGTCACTTAAAGGCCCGCTGGCAGCGCGGTCAGGGCGCGATGCTCGTGGTCACGCACGACCGCTGGTTCTTGGACGAGGTCTGCACCAGCATGTGGGAGGTCCACGACGGCCAGGTCGATCCCTTTGAGGGCGGCTACTCGGCATACATCCTGCAGCGCGTGGAGCGCGACCGCATGGCCGCTGTCACCGAGGAGCGCCGCCGCAACATGGCGCGCAAGGAG
>CABPCW010000059.1 GCA_902406155.1 uncultured Collinsella sp. | reverse complement strand
AAGGGCGGAGGCGGGGCATGCCCCGCCTCTTACACCACATCTCTGCGCGCTACCTAGTAAATTGGCTCTACTGGACTATTGATCGTCGTTCTAATGTCGGATTTGCCTTTTATGACTTCGAAAACGCTGCCATCAAAAAGGTGGCAGTACTCATATTTGGCATTTTTTGCACACGGGTATTCGCCAAGGGTCCATTTCGCCGCCCGCTTTCGCTTCGGGCCTGCGGCCCTTGCGTGCTGCGCTGGAAAACGCTTCGCGTTTCCTCAGCTCCGCACCCTGGCGGGTTCGAATCCCTCTGCACTGGGCCTGAAAAAGGAAAGGCCTCCAGTGATGGAAGCCTAACAATTCAGTGGTGGGCGATGAGGGATGTCCGCGTGCGGCTGGTGCCGCCCGCGCCCCGCTTCGTCGCTCCGCTCCTCGCGTGCTGCGCTGGAAAACGCTTGCGCGTTTCCTCAGCTCCGCACCCTGGCGGGTTCGAATCCCTCTGCGATGGGCCCAAAAAAGAAAGGCCCCCATAGCTGGGAGCCTATCAAATCAGTGGTGGGCGATGAGGGATGTCCGCGTGCGGCTGGCGCCGCCCGCGCCCCGCTTCGTCGCTCCGCACCTCGCGTGCTGCGCTGGAAAACGCTTCGCGTTTCCTCAGCTCCGCACCCTGTCGGGTTCGAATCCCATGCGCTGGGCCCAAACAAAAACGGTCCCCTTGCGAGGACCGTTTCCAATTCAATGGTGGGCGATGAGGGATTCGAACCCCCAGCCTTGTGCGTGTAAAGCACCTGCGCTAACCGTTGCGCCAATCGCCCGTGCGGAGAGAGTATAGCAAAACAATCGCCTCATTCATCTCATATCCATTAAAGGTAACCGTCGCGTGTCACAGCGGAGCTGATTCAGTTGAGATTGCCTGAACATTCCGCCCCTCTTTACGCCCTCGGGTATACTCAAAAGCTACTGATTCGATTTGATACCCAGCAACAGCAGAGGGGATAGTATATGTGCGGTTTTGTCGGTTTTGTCGGTGGGACGGATAACCAATCCGAGGTGCTCACCAAGATGATGGACCGCATCGTCCATCGTGGTCCCGACATGGGCGGCCAGTTTATCGACGGCCGCGTTGCCCTCGGCTTCCGCCGCCTGTCGATCCTCGACCTGACCGAGGCTGGCGCCCAACCTATGGCCAACGAGGACGGTAGCGTCGTCATTGTCTTCAACGGCGAGATCTACAACTTCCAAGAACTCCGTTCCGAGCTCGAGGCCAAGGGCTACAAGTTCCACTGCGGCGCCGACACCGAGAGCCTTCTGCACGGCTACGAGGAGTGGGGCGAGGCAGTACTCGATCGCTTGCGCGGTATGTACGCCTTCGTCATCTGGGACAAGAAGAAGAACAAGCTTTTTGGCGCCCGTGATATCTTTGGCATCAAGCCGCTCTACTACTATCCCATGGCCGATGCGGGTGACGGCGCTCCGGGCGTGCTCTTTGGTTCCGAGATCAAGAGCTTCCTGGACTACCCGCACTTCCACAAGGCGGTCAACAAAAAGGCCCTGCGTCCGTACATGACGCTGCAGTATTCGGCAACCGAGGAGACCTTCTTCGAGGGTGTCTACAAGCTGCCGCCGGCGCACTACTTTACCGTCGATATCCCGACCGGCAAGATGAACATCGAGCGCTACTGGGATTGCGATTACTCTGCCGTCGAGAAGCCGTTCGAGGAGTACGTCGACGAGCTGGACGAGGTCGTGCACGAGAGCGTCGAGGCCCATCGCATCGCCGACGTCAAGGTCGCGTCGTTCCTCTCCGGCGGCGTCGACTCCAGCTACATCGCCGCTTGCCTCATGCCCGACAAGACCTTCTCGGTGGGCTTCGATTACAAGAATTTCAACGAGACTAACTACGCCAAGGAACTTTCCGACAAGCTTGGCGTCGAGAATGTTCGCAAGATGATCACCGCCGACGAGTTCTTTGGCGCACTCGAGGACATTCAGTATCACATGGACGAGCCACAGTCCAACCTGTCGTCTGTGCCGTTGTGGTTCTTGGCCGAGATGGCCCGCAAGGACGTCACCGTCGTGCTTTCGGGCGAAGGTGCCGACGAGCTCTTTGGCGGCTACGCCTACTACGAGGACACGGTCCCGGTCCGCAAGTACAAAAAGATGGTGCCGCTGCCCATCCGTCGCGCGCTCGGTAACCTGGCGTTGCATATGCCGTACTTCAAGGGACATAACTTCCTGGTCAAGGGTGCCGAGATCCCCGAGAAGTCGTTCCTGGGACAGGCTCTGGTATGGCCGGAGCGCGAGGTCGACGGCGTGCTCAAGCCCGAGTACAACACCGGCGATGGCGCCTTCGAGCTTGCCGCCCCCATCTATGCGCGCGTGAAGGGTCAGCCCGAGCTGGTCAAGAAGCAGTACCTGGACATGAACATGTGGCTCCCGGGCGACATTCTGCTCAAGGCCGACAAGATGTGCATGGCGCACTCGCTGGAGCTGCGCGTGCCCTTCCTGGACCGCAAAGTCATGGAGTTCGCCGAGCACATTCCCGACCGCTACCGCATCAACGAGAACGGCAACAAACAGGTACTCCGCCACGCTGCCAACAAGTCGCTGCCCGATGAGTGGGCCACCCGTCCCAAGGTGGGCTTCCCGGTGCCCATTGTCTACTGGCTGCGCGAGCAAAAGTGGTACGACTATGTCAAGGAGTACTTCACCGCGCCGTGGGCAAGCGAGTTCTTCGATACCGACGAGCTCATGCACCTGCTCGATCTGCACTTTGCGGGCAAGGGCGATTTCCAGCGCAAGATCTATACGCCGCTCGTGTTCCTGGTGTGGTACAAGCGCTTCTTTATCGACGAGGACCAGCCCGCTGTTCAGGCTGCCTAGCCTCGGCTTACGAACGCCTGCGCGTAACGGCTCCTCCGGGAGCCGTTTTTGCGTGGGTGCGTTTCAGTTACTATAAAAACCGTCCCTGCCAAATGGCTGAGAAAGGTGAAAGATGCACCATTCGGATTCCGCGACCGTGACCACGGTCGATACGCTTGCCAAGCTTCTCGATGTGTGCGGTGAGCTGCGCGCATCAGAGCAGGTTGACGAGCGTGCCGTGACCGGCTGCTCGTTTGATTCGCGCGCGGTCTCGGCAGGTGACGTGTTCTTTTGCAAAGGCGCTGCCTTTAAGCCCGCGTTTTTGAGCATGGCGCTCGATGCGGGCGCCGTCGCATTTGTGTGCGAAGAGTCGCTGGTCGAGTCTCTGGAGCCGCTGGCGCAGGAGAGCGGTGCTGCGATGCTGGTTGTTGATAGCGTTCGCACGGCCATGGCCCTGTTGCCACCGGAGGTCTACGACCGTCCCGACCACGACGTCAAGATCGTGGGCATCACCGGTACCAAGGGAAAGACCACGGCCGCTTTTATGCTCCAGTCGATTATCAAAGCGGCGGGCGAGTCCTGCGGCATGATCGGCTCGGTGAGTACCGACGATGGTATCGAGTGCTACGAGAGCACCAATACCACGCCAGAGGCCCCCGAGGTCTGGCGCCATATCGCCAACTGCCGTGAGTCCGGTCGCCAGTCCATGGTTATGGAGGTCTCAAGCCAGGCGCTCAAGTACCAGCGCGTCGAGAACCTACCGTTTGACGTGGCGTGCTTCCTCAATATCGGGCGTGACCACATCTCACCGATCGAGCACCCGACCTTCGAGGATTATTTTGAGAGCAAGCTCAGGATCTTTGATCAGGCTAAGACCGCCGTAGTGAATCTGGGCACCGATGAAGTCGAACGCGTGCTGGAGGCCGCGTCGACGGCCGAGCGCTTGGTGACCGTTGGCGTCGAGCATCCCGAGGCGAGCCTGTGGGCAAGCGATGTCCGCATGGTCGGCTTTAACATCGAGTTTAACCTGCATGGCATGAGCGCCGACAAGCCCGAGGCGGGGGAGAAGGTCCTGCTGGGTATCGCGGGAGACTTTAACGTGGAGAACGCGCTGGTCGCTATCGCCGCTGCGCGCGAGATTGGCATCGGAATCGATGCCATCAAGAAGGGCCTCTCCAAGCTGCGTGTGCCGGGCCGTATGGAGGTCGTGGAGTCGAAGGACGGCCGCGTGATCTGCGTCGTTGACTATGCACACAACCAGCTTTCGTTCCGTTCGCTTTTCTCGTCGGTCAAGCGCGCGTTTCCCGCTAGTCCAGTCATTGCAGTGTTTGGCGCTGCCGGCGGCAAGGCGCAGGAGCGCCGCGAGCAGCTTCCGCGCGAGGCCGCACCATATTCCGACCTGATGATCTTTGCCAACGAGGACCCGGCTCACGAGGACCCGATGAAGGTCTGTCGCGAGCTTGCCGAGCATGTTCCCGACGATACGCCGAACAAGATCATCCTCGACCGCGAAGCCGCTGTGCATGCGGCGTTCAAGGCGGCGCGCGAGGAGTACGTCAACCCCGATGCTCCCACCATTGTCTTGCTGCTGGCAAAGGGTGACGAGGAGCTCATGCACGTGGGCGACGAGTTCGTGCCCATCGAGAGCGACCTTTCGCTGGCCAATCGCCTGATCGATGTTACCCAGTTTGACTAATGAACCATGATGGCGGCGGCGCCCTGAGTGCGCTGTCGCCATAAGCGTGTTCCCTCAATCAAAACATGCCGTCCAAGTCCAAACCCTTCTACGTAAACGGAGTAACCATGTCCCACAACACCCTGCCGACCGTTGCCGAGCTTTCGGGCGAGATGCGCGAGCGCTTGGCCAAGGTCAAGTACGTCTTTACCGACCTGGATGCCACGATGCTCGCGCCCGGCTCGTGCGTGCTGCGCGACAACGACGGTAACCCCTCGACCAAACTCGTCGAGGCCGTCGTGGCACTTGCCCGCGCTGGCATTCAGGTGGTTCCCACCTCGGGCCGCAACCGTACCATGATCCACGAGGACGCGCGCGTGCTCGGCCTCAACTCCTACATTGGTGAGATGGGCGGCCTGGTCATGTACGACCTCAAAGCCAACGATTGGGAGTATCTGACCGGCGACATGCCCTACGACCCATCTTGCGGTCTCACGCCGCACCAGGTGATCGAGCAGACTGGCGTGTGCGAGAAGATCCTCGCCCGCTGGCCGCACAAGATCGAGTATCACAACGACATGTCGACCGGCTACAAGTACCGCGAGGTTACCGTCGGCATGCGCGGCGACATCCCCGATGACGAGGCGCAGGCCATTCTCGACGAGGCCGGCTGTGGCCTGGTGTGGGCCTGTAACGGTCACCTGACGCATCTGTCCAAGCCGACGACGCTCGAGCTCGATCGCGTCGAGGACGGTCGCGCATTCAACATCAACCCCGCGGGCCTCAACAAGGGCGTTGCCATCGCACGTTTCTGCGAGCACCTGGGGATCGAGCGCGAGGAGACGCTCGCGCTCGGCGACTCCGAGTCCGACTTCTACATGGCCGATCACGTGGGCACGTTCTGCCTGGTCGAGAATGGCCTGACGAGCGCCGGCGCGCCCGAGTTCCTGGCTGCTTGCGAGAACGCTTTCGTTACGCGCGGCAAAATTGTCGACGGTTGGGCGGCGACGGCAGAGCTGCTGGTCGCGGCGCGTTCGTAGCGCGGCGTCGCCGCACTTGGACATGTCTTTTCGAGAGAGACTGGTGAGGTAATGTCCGATATCGAGAATCCGGCAGGCGACACGCGCCCGATTGGCGTGTTCGATTCTGGTTTGGGTGGTCTGACGGTTGCGCGCGCCATCGCGACGGCGCTGCCGCATGAGTCCGTCTACTACTTCGGCGACACCAAACGCTGCCCCTACGGCACGCGCACCGAGGATGAGGTGCGCTCGTTTGCGTTGCAGGCGGGCCGTTGGCTGTCGAAGCACGACGTCAAGATTATGGTCATCGCCTGCAACACGGCGACAGCTGCGGCCTTGCGTCTGGCCCAGCAGGTGCTCGACGTTCCCGTGATCGGCGTGATCGCGCCGGGTGCCCGTGCGTCAATCAACAGCACCCGCACGCGTCGCGTGGGCGTGCTCGCCACCAACCTCACCATTCGCTCGGGCGCTTACACGCGCGCCATTCAGGACCTAGATGCCGGCGTCGACGTATACGGCTGCCCCGCCTCGAGCTTTGTCGAGGTTGTCGAACACGAGCTCGCCTCGGGTGCGCATCTGCAAGAGCAGTGGCTTGAGAACGAGGACATCTTCGATACGCCTGCCGTGCGTGCGCTGGTGGGTGCCACGGTTGAGCCACTGCGCGACCACGGTATCGATACCGTGGTGCTCGGCTGTACGCATTTTCCGCTGTTGGTGGGACCTATCCGCCATGCGCTGGGGCCTGGGGTACGCGTCGTGAGTTCCGCCGAGGAGACCACGCGCGAGCTGACCGATATCCTCACGCGCCGCGAGCAGCTGGCGGGCGTCGCCGCCGAGCCGCAGCATCGTTTTGCCACGACGGCCGATAACATTGCCGAGTTTGCGGTGGCGGGCAGCTTTATCTTTGGTCAGCCGCTCAAGAGCATTGAGCATATCGATATCGATGAGCTGAAATAGATGTAAGGCCGCCGTCAGAGCCTTCGCCACACCTTTTGCCGAAAGGATTTTTCTATGGAGTACATGCAGGTCAACCGCGCCAACGGTCGCGCCGCCAACGAGTTGCGCCCCGTTAAGCTCACCCGTGGCGTCATGAAGCACGCCCACGGCTCGTGTTTTGCCGAGTTCGGTGACACGCGCGTGTTGTGCGCCGCCACAATCGAGGAGGGCGTGCCGGGCTGGCGAAAGGGAGCTAAGGTCGGCTGGGTGACCGCGGAATACGCCATGCTGCCGGCGTCGACCGGCAAGCGCTGCAAGCGCGAGCACGCCAACCGCAAGGGTCGCTCCATGGAGATCGAGCGCCTCATTGGCCGCAGCCTGCGTACCGTCGTCAACATGAAGGCGCTCGGCGAGTACACCGTCACCGTCGACTGCGATGTGATTCAGGCCGATGGCGGCACGCGTACAGCGAGCATCACCGGCGCCTGGGTGGCGCTGCACGACGCCCTCGCCATGTGGGTCGAGGCGGGCAAGATCGAGCGCATCCCGCTTACCGGCCAGGTGGCTGCAATCTCCATGGGCGTTGTCGACGGCAATACGCTGCTTGACCTCGATTATTCCGAGGACAGCCATGCCGAAGTCGACATGAACCTCGTCGCCACCGACACCGGTGAGATGATCGAGCTCCAGGGCACTGGCGAGCAGGCGCCCTTTGACCGTAAGCGCCTCAACGCCCTGCTCGACCTGGGCGACAAAGGCATCGCCGAGCTCATCGAGCTTCAGCGCCAAGCCATCGCCTAACCTGCCAAAAAGGGACAGGTTTATTTTGGCAGGTTTTATCTGGGAAAACGTCGAAGTATAAGACTGCCGTTGATTGAGAGGGGAGGGGCGGAGGCCCTCGTCGCCCTCGGCGCGGCATTGCTATAGAGACAAGGAGACCACTCATGGCACTTGAGAAGATCGACATCGACACCCTCGACCCGGCGGCGACCATTGTCGTGGCAACGGGCAACGCCCATAAGCTCACCGAGATCGAGGCCATTTTAGGCAAGGTCATGCCCGAGGTTCGCTTTGTGGCGCTCGGCCAGCTGGGCGATTTTGAGGACCCCGAGGAAAACGGCACGACGTTTTTGGAGAACGCCATCATCAAGGCGCAGGCTGCCGTCGAAGAGACGGGGCTCATGGCCATCGCCGACGATTCTGGCTTGGTCGTCGACGCGCTTGACGGCGAGCCGGGCGTGTATAGCGCGCGCTATGCGGGCGTGCACGGAGACGATGCCGCCAACAACGCCAAGCTTCTCGTTAACCTGGAAGGCGTGGCGGACGAGGACCGCACCGCGCGCTTTATGAGCGTCGTTGCGCTTATCGACACGGATGGTCTGGTCACCTATGGCGAGGGCGCCTGCGAGGGCGTTATCGCACACGAGGGCCGCGGCGATCACGGCTTTGGCTATGACCCGCTGTTCCTGCCGGTCGACACGCCGGGCAAGACCATGGCCGAGCTGACGGCGGACGAGAAGAACGCCATCAGCCATCGTTTCCACGCGCTCGAGCATCTGTCCGCCAAACTGACGGGCGAGGAGTAGGCCGTGCGTGCGGTGGTGCAGCGCGTACTCAACGCCGGCGTGACGGTCGACGGCGAGTGCGTGGGCAAAATTGGGCGCGGCTATCTGGTGCTGCTGGGCGTGGGCCACGGCGACACGCGCGCCGAGGCCGATAAGCTGTGGGGCAAGCTCCGGGGCTTGCGCATTAACGAGGACGAGAACGGCAAGACCAACCTGGCACTTGCCGATGTCGACGGCGAGGTTCTCGTAGTGTCGCAGTTCACGCTGTTCGCCGATTGCCGTCACGGCCGCCGCCCATCGTTTACGGATGCCGGCGCCCCCGATGTCGCCAACGAGCTCTACGAGTACTTCCTGACGCTCGTTCGCCAAGATGTCGAACACGTGGCGCACGGCATCTTTGGCGCTGATATGAAAGTCGACTTGGTCAACGACGGCCCATTCACCATCGTCTTGGACACGGACAACCTTTAGGTTACGCGGTTTTACCAAACCGCGTAACAACTGGTCATGCGAGGTTGTCGTCTGGTGCGTATTTGGGACGGGGCTTATTTAGCTACTTGCGTATGGCGGCAGCAGGGTGCTATAGTATTAGAGTTTTGTCTATCTTAGGGATATTATCCCCTTTTTGAATTGCACCTTCTGGAGGCCCTGTTCATGGAAGAGATGGAAGTCAATCACGTCGACGACATCCACGAGAAGCTGACCGATATGGTGGGCGATCGCGTCAAGGTGAAGGCCAACATGGGCCGCACCCGCGTCGTCGAGCGCATGGGCACCATCAAGAGCGTCCACCCCGCCGTCTTTATCGTCGAGGTTGACGAACGTCGCGGCCGCAAGTCGCGTCAGTCCTACCAGTATATCGATGTCCTCACCGGGCAGGTCGAGCTGTTCGACCCCGAGAGCGGCGAGCATATCTTTACCCCGCTCGGCAATCAGCTCGAGGAGCACTAACGGTGACCGATCGGTCCCTGACTCTTTCCGCGCCGGCAAAGATTAACCTCTACCTGGGGGTTCATACCGAGCGCGATGACCGCGGCTACCACAGGGTCGATTCCCTGATGGCAGCCGTCGGTCTTTCCGATTCCGTGACGGTCGCGCCGGCGCAGGCGCTGACCGTCCAGACGGTTCCGGCATCAGATTTTCCCATGCAAAAGAATACGGCGTATCGGGCTGCGGTTGCTATGGCCGAGCATTATGGTCGCGAGGCAAACATCTGCGTGATGATTGAGAAGCGCATTCCATTGTGCGCCGGCCTGGGCGGCCCCTCGACGGATGCGGCCGCGGTCATTGTCGCCTTGGCGGAGCTCTGGGGCATCGATCGCACTGACCCCGCGCTCGATGACATCGCCCGCGGCATTGGCGCCGACGTGCCGTTCTTTTTGCACGCGAGTCCCGCATTCTACGTGGGCGGGGGAGATGTACTGGCCACTGAGTATCCTGCGCTTCCGGCGACACCCGTCGTATTGGTCAAACCGCGCGAGGCGAGCGTTTCAACGGTTGAAGCGTATCGGCGCTTTGACGAGGCCCCGGTGCCTGCAGACAAGCCCGGCGCGATAGCTTCTGCCTTGCGTGCTGGTGATGCCGAGACGGCATATGCGCTCATCCATAACAACCTGGGTGTCATTTCCGCACAGATGGAGCCGCAGATACAAACGGTTCTCGATTGGCTGCGTAAACAGGACGGCACCGTTGCTGTAGATGTGTGCGGATCGGGCGCCTGCTCGTTTGCCATTTGCGACACCGCCGCCACGGCTGAAGGGCTTGCCGACGCTGCCCTGCAAAACGGCTGGTGGTCCTGCGCGACGGAGCTCATTCCCAACACGGTTCGCATCGACGCGCCAAAGAAATAAAAATTTCTCTAGCACGCGGCGAAAATCTTTGTTACTATAGTCGAGCTAACGGGTTGTGGCTCAGTTTGGTAGAGCACTGCGTTCGGGACGCAGGGGTCGCTGGTTCAAATCCAGTCAACCCGACCAGAGCATGAGGAGGGACCGCTTCTTGCGGTCCCTTTTTTTAGCTATTGTTGTGATACCGCGATACCCGCGGTATACTCATTCGAGCTTGTCTCGCTGTATTGTGGAGGTCTACATGTTTGGACTGGGGGCTCCTGAGCTCATCATTATTCTCGTCGTTGTCCTGATTATCTTCGGGCCCAAGAACCTGCCGAAGCTCGGCAAGTCCCTCGGCTCTACCGTCAAGAATATCCGCGAGGGTATGGAGGGCGACGATAAGGCCGAGACCAAGCAGGCCGAGGAGGTCGTGGTCGAGCAGTCCGAGGAGGACAAGGAGATCGCTGAGCTCGAGGCCAAGCTCGCTGCTGCCAAGAAGAAGCAGGCAGAGGACAGCGACGCGGACGCAGAGTAGTCCCATCCCTTTGGGGTGAGCACCTGACCGGCTTGCCCGCAGGCTAGCCGGTCTTTTTCGTTTTGTTGACAGTTGATTGTTTGATCAGAGTTGGGGAGATATCCGTATGGACGCAAGCCAGATCGTACTGACCGCTGAGGGCCGCCAGAAGCTCGTCGAGGAGCTCGCTTGGCGTGAGGGCGATTACGCCAAGGAGATCGTCGAGGACATCAAGGAAGCCCGCGCGTTCGGCGACCTTTCGGAGAACTCCGAGTACGATGCCGCCAAGGACAAGCAGGCCCAGAATGCTGCTCGCATTGCCGAGATTCAGGCCATCCTCGCCAACGCTCAGGTTGCTGCCACCACGGGCGATCTGACCGTCTCCATCGGTTCCACCGTTTCTCTGATTGATCCCAACGGTGAGGTCATGGAAGTCACGCTCGTCGGTACCACCGAGACCAACTCGCTCGAGCACAAGATCTCCAACGAGTCTCCGGTCGGCCACGCCATCATTGGTCACGGCGAGGGCGACTCCGTCGAGGTCGTTACGCCTTCCGGCAAGACCCGCATCTACACCATCGCCAAGATCGCACGCTAGACCACGGTCCCGCGTAAAGGTATGTTTTCGCTCCCTGGGACCGAATCCTGGGGAGCGTTTTAGTTTGAGGAGCTAACTATGGCAGAAAACCAGAACGCCGCCGATCAGGCATCGACGCTCAACGACGAGCGCGCCACCCGCCTGGCCAAGCGTGCCTCCCTGTTCGAGGCGGGCCAGAACCCGTACCCCGAGCACTCCGAGATTGAGGACTACGTCGTCGACATCGAGACTAAGTACGCCGAGCTCGCCGATGGCGAGGACACCGAGGACATCGTGAAGATCGGCGGCCGTGTGGTCGCCAAGCGCGGTCAGGGCAAGATTATGTTCATCGTCGTGCGCGACGCGACCGGCGAGATCCAGCTGTTCTGCCGCATCAACGATATGGACGAGGCCGCTTGGAATACGCTCAAGGCACTCGACCTGGGCGATATCCTGGGCGTGACCGGCGTGGTCGTGCGCACCAAGCGTGGCCAGCTTTCCGTTGCCCCCAAGAGCGCGACGCTGCTGTCCAAGGCCGTTCGCCCGCTGCCCGAGAAGTTCCACGGTCTCTCCGACAAGGAGACCCGCTATCGTCAGCGCTATGTCGACCTGATCGCCAATGACGACGTTCGCGAGACCTTCCGCAAGCGCTCGCAGATCCTCTCCACGTTCCGCCGCTTTATGGAGTCCGACGGCTACATGGAGGTCGAGACCCCTATCCTGCAGACCATCCAGGGCGGAGCAACTGCCAAGCCGTTCATCACGCACTTCAACGCGCTCGATCAGGAGTGCTACCTGCGTATTGCCACCGAGCTGCACCTCAAGCGCTGCATCGTCGGCGGCTTTGAGCGCGTCTTCGAGATCGGCCGCATCTTCCGCAACGAGGGTATGGACCTCACCCACAACCCCGAGTTCACCACGATGGAGGCTTACCGCGCCTTCTCCGATCTCGAGGGCATGAAGGCGCTCGCCCAGGGTGTCATTAAGGCCGCTAACAAGGCTATCGGCAATCCCGAGGTTATTGAGTACCAGGGCCAGACCATCGACCTTTCCGGTGAGTGGGCAAGCCGTTCCATGACCGATATCGTCTCTGACGTTATTGGTAAGCAGGTCACCATCGACACACCGGTTGAGGAGCTTGCTGCCGCCGCGCGCGAGAAGGGCCTGGAGATCAAGCCCGAGTGGACCGCCGGCAAGATCATCGCCGAGATCTATGACGAGCTGGGCGAGGACACCATCGTCAACCCCACCTTCGTGTGCGATTACCCCATCGAGGTTAGCCCGCTTGCCAAGCGCTTTGAGGATGACCCGCGCCTGACCCATCGCTTTGAGCTGGTCATCGCCGGCCACGAGTACGCGAACGCGTTCTCCGAGCTCAACGACCCGGTCGACCAGGCCGAGCGCTTCGCCGCCCAGATGGCCGAGAAGGCCGGCGGCGACGACGAGGCCATGGAGTACGACGAGGATTACGTGCGTGCCCTCGAGTACGGTATGCCTCCCGCGGGCGGCATCGGCATCGGTATCGACCGCGTGGTCATGCTGCTCACCAACCAAGCTTCCATCCGCGACGTGCTGCTGTTCCCGCACATGAAGCCCGAGAAGGGTTTCCAGTCCGGTGCCGCTGCTGCCAAGGCCGCCGAGGCCGGCAACGCCGCGAGCCCCTTCGTCAAGCCGCTTAAGCCCACGGTTGATTATTCCAAGATTGCCGTTGAGCCGCTGTTTGAGGAGTTCGTCGACTTTGATACCTTCTCCAAGAGCGACTTCCGCGCCGTGAAGGTCAAGGCATGCGAGGCCGTCAAGAAGTCCAAGAAGCTGCTGAACTTTACGCTCGATGACGGCACCGGCACCGACCGCACCATCCTCTCCGGCATTCACGATTATTACGAGCCCGAGGATCTGGTCGGCAAGACCCTGCTCGCCATCACCAACCTGCCTCCGCGCAAGATGATGGGCATCCCCAGCTGTGGCATGCTCATCAGCGCCATCCACGAGGAGGAGGGCGAGGAGCGCCTCAACCTGATTCAGCTCGACGCTTCCATCCCTGCCGGCGCGAAGATGTACTAGGGGGTTACGCGGGTTTACCAACCCGCGTAACCAGTTGACGCTGCAAGCCCGCCAGAGCGGCAATCTGCCTTTCAACTTCGGCGGCATGACCAGAAGGTCAAT
>CABPCW010000058.1 GCA_902406155.1 uncultured Collinsella sp. | reverse complement strand
TCCAGTTGGCGGCCTCATCATGAACGTGCTGGCGCTTGCCCGCGCCGCCAAGGAGGACTCGAGCCTCGTCGCCACGCGCGAGGAGCTCTCGCGCCAGCTCGCCGGCAACCTCTGCCGCTGCAGCGGCTACGAGAGCCAGCTGCGCGCCATCGTCCGCTTCCTTAACGAGTCCGGCGTGCAGGTGGGCTTCGAGATGCCCGAGCTGCCGGTCAATAACACCAGCTCTGATGGCGTCACCTACAAGCAGATTACCCACAAGCAGCCCAAGAAGGACTCGAGGGCCCTGCTCGAGGGCCGTCCCGTCTACACGGGCGATATGGTGCCCGCCGGTGCGCTCATCGTCAAACTCAAGCGCAGTCCCTATGCCCGCGCCAAGATCCGCTCCATCGATACGTCGCGCGCCCTGAAGGTGCCCGGCGTCGTGGGCGTTTACACTTACGAGGACGTGCCCAAGCGCCGCTTTACCATCGCCGGTCAGAGCTATCCGCAGCCGAGTCCCTACGACCGTCTGATCCTCGAGAACCTCGTGCGCTACCAAAACGAGGAGGTGGCGATCGTTGCCGCCGAAACCGAGGAGGCCGCCGACAAGGCGCTCAAGCTCATCAAGGTAGACTACGAGGTGCTCGAGCCGCTGCTCGACTTTACCCAGGCGCTCGATAACGACATCGTTGTCCACCCCGAGGGCGACGTGACCTTTATGTTCCCGCAGGGCGGCGACGTTTCACGCAACCTGGTGTGCAGCGGTACCAGCGATTTTGGCGATCTTGATGAGGCATTCGCCCAGAGCGACATCGTCTTCACCCGCACCTACACCAGCCAGGCCACGCAGACCGCGCCCATGGAGACCTTCCGAGCCTTCGCGACGACCGACGCGTTTGGGCGCATCTCCGTGACCACCTCTACACAGGTGCCCTTCCACGTGCGTCGCATGGTCGCGCAGTCGCTCGACATTCCGCAGTCGCAGGTGCAGGTCATTAAGCCGCGCATCGGTGGCGGCTTTGGCTCCAAGCAGACGGGCTGCTGCGAGATCTTCGTGGCGTTTGTCACCCAGCAGACCGGCCGTCCGAGCTACTGCTGCTACACGCGCGAGGAGACCATCACTGCAGGCAACTCGCGCCACCAGATGCAGATGACCGTTAAGCTGGGCGCCATGAACGACGGCACCATCACGGCCATCGACCTGCATACGCTTTCCAACGCCGGCGCGTACGGCGAGCACGCCACCACGACGATCGGCCTTTCGGGCCACAAGAGCCTGCCGATCTACAACCATGTGAAGGCGAGCCGCTTTAGGTGGGACGCCGTCTACACCAACACCAACCGCGGCGGCGCGTATCGCGGCTACGGTGCCACCCAGGGCCAGTTTGCCGTGGAGAGCGCCGTCAACGAGCTCGCCGACATGCTGCACATGGACCCCGCCGACCTGCGCCTTAAGAACATCGTGCGCGAGGGTGAGGTCATGCCGCAGTACTACAACGAAAAGCTCAACGCCTGTGCGCTCGACCGCTGCCTGCTGCGCGCGATGGACATGATCGGTTGGCGCGACAAGCCGCTGGCCGTCGACCTGGGCGACCGCGTGCGCGCCCTGGGCTGCGCGCTCACCATGCAGGGCTCGGGCATCTCCAACGTGGACATCGCCGGCATCGACATGCGCCTGGAAGAGGACGGCTTCATTACCATCGGCACCGGCGCCACCGATAACGGTATGGGCGTCGACACGATCCTGGCGCAGATTGCCGCCGAGGAGCTGGGCGTGGAGAGCTCGCTGATCGTGGTGCGCGGCGTGGACACCGACGTGTCGCCGTTCGACGCCGGCTCGTACGCGAGCTCCGGTACCTACGTGACGGGCCTTGCCGCCAAGAACGCCGCGACCGAGCTGCGCCAGAAGATTTGCGCCAAGGCCGCCCAGATGTGGGACGTTGACGCCGCCGACGTGGTCTTCGACGGCCAGTACGTGCGCCTGTCCGACGAGCGTGCCGCACGCGAGCAGAACCGCTACCTCACGCTGCGCGACTTTGCCAACCTGTGCGTCAAGAACATCGCGGGCGGCGACGCGCTCACCTCGCATGCCTCTGCCTGCCTGCCCGTTTCGCCCCCGCCGTTTATGGCCGGCATTGCCGAGGTCGAGGTTGACAAGGCTACCGGCAAGGTGACCGTGGTGGATTACGCCGCTGCCGTCGATTGCGGCACCGTGATCAACGAGGCGCTCGCGCGCGTCCAGGCCGAGGGCGGCATTGCCCAGGGCATCGGTCACGCGCTCTACGAGATCGTCGAGCATGACGACCGCGGTCGCCTGCGCACCGGCAACTTTATGAGCTACAAGCTGCCTACGCGCCTGGATATCGGCAGCATTCGCGTGGCCTTTGAGCCGAGCTACGAGCCGACGGGCCCGTTTGGCGCCAAGTCGATCGGCGAGGTCGTCATCAACACGCCGCTCGCCGCCGTGGCCTCGGCCGTGGCGCACGCCACCGGCCACCAGGTCCGCTCGCTGCCGATCACGCCCGAGAAGGCCCTGCTGGGGGAGTAGCGGGTCGGCAAACAAGTCGTAATTGGCGGGACGGGGCAACTCGTTCCGCCTTTCGCACTCGTGGTGAGGTCGTGAGCCTGTAAAACGTCTGCGTGCGCTTGCCGTTCGTATCTGCTATCATTCCTACTCTGTGCGCTCATGCGGGCGTGGCGGAATTGGTAGACGCGCCAGATTTAGGTTCTGGTGGGATTCCCGTGAAGGTTCGAGTCCTTTCGCCCGCACCAACGCATCTGCGTCGGCCCTGGCCGTCGCGACACTTTGTTGCATAAAGGTACCAGCACCTCAGATAAGCTGGGCAGTATGAGGAGGAACGTGTTGAACATCACCGCTTCTGACGTCAAGGACGCCAAGCTCACCGCTACGGTCACCATCCCGGCCGCCGACGTCGACGCCGCGATCAAGAAGGCTTACAAGGACACCGCCAAGAAGTACCGCTTCCCGGGCTTCCGCGCCGGTAAGGCTCCCCGTCCGGTTATCGACTCTGCTCTTGGCGCCGAGGCTACCCTCGCTCAGGCCACCAACGACCTGATCGCCGCCAACGAGCCCGCCGTCCTCAACGAGCTGGACATCGTCCCCACCAAGAACGGTGACTACAAGGACCTCGACCTCGCTAAGGATCACGAGGACTACACCTACACCGTCGAGTTCTCCCTGCGTCCCGCCGCTGAGCTCTCCTCCTTCGACGCTGTCGAGATCGAGATGCCCCCTGCGGAGGTCACCGAGTCCGAGATCAACAACCAGGTCGAGATGCTCCTCAACTACCGTGCCACCTTCGAGGACGTTGAGGGTCGCGCCGTCGAGGCCGAGGACTACGTCACCGTCGACCTCAAGGCTGTCGAGAACGCCGACAACTTCGCTGCTGAGGGCCGCATGCTCATCGCCGGTAGCGACAGCAACCCCGCCGAGTTCAACGAGGCCCTGATCGGCGCTAACGTCGACGACGTCAAGACCGTCACCTGGACCGACGAGGTCGAGGAGGGCGAGGAGGCCGAGACCCACACCGTCGAGGTCACCGTCAAGGGCATCAAGGTCCGCAACACCCCCGAGCTCACCGACGAGCTCGTCAAGTCCGACTTTGGCTTTGACAGCATCGAGGCCATGCGCGACGCCATCAAGATCGAGATCGAGCAGGACAAGGCTTCCCGCCTCCCGGCCGAGAAGGAGAACCGTTGCGTCTCCGCTCTCGCCGAGCGCCTGCAGCTCGACGAGATGGACGCCGACTACGAGCAGTCCGTCTTTGAGGAGCTTGGCCAGAACTTCCTGTCCAACCTCGCTGCCCGTGGCATGACGCTCGACACCTGGCTGCCCGCTTCCGGCCTGACCATGGAGCAGTTCATCGGCGACCTGCACAAGCAGGCCAACGACGTTGCCCGTGAGTCCCTGGCTCTCGACGCCCTCGCCCGTGAGCTCAAGATCGAGGTCACCGAGGACGACATCAACGCCGAGTTCGAGAAGGCCGGCGTCAAGGATGTCGAGGCTTCCAAGGCCGAGTTCATCGCCGATGGCCGCATGCCTGCCGTCCGTGAGTCCATCCGTCGCTCCAAGGCCGTCGATCACCTGGTCGAGAACGCCAAGGTGACCGAGGTCGACGAGACCGCCAAGGACGCCGAGTAATTCTCGCCACCTTGCCCACGAGCGCTTGCGTGCGCCCGTGATGGGGTAAAGTTATAAGCCGGTTATCCGGTTGCTTCGTACGGTGCCAGCCAATGCATAGCATGCGGGCACCGTACGTTTGTCTAGAACCACTATTGGTCCGTAAGAGAAATGGAGATGCGTATGATCGCTAAGTTCGATTCCGCCCTCGTGCCATACGTTATCGAGCAGACGCCGCGCGGCGAGCGCAGCTACGATATCTATTCGCGCCTGCTCAACGACCGCATTATCTTCTTGGGCGAGGAGATCAACTCCGTCAGCGCCAACCTGGTCGTTGCCCAGCTGCTGCATCTTGAGAGCCAGGATGCCGAGAAGGATATCTCGCTCTATATCAATTCGCCCGGTGGCGAGGTCTACTCCGGCCTGGCTATTCTGGACACCATGAACTTCATTAAGCCGCAGGTCTCCACCATTTGCGTGGGTATGGCCGCGTCTATGGCCGCCGTGCTGCTTTCGGCCGGCGCCAAGGGCAAGCGCTTCTGCCTGCCGCACTCTAAGGTCATGATTCACCAGCCCAGCGGCGGTGCCCAGGGCCAGCAGACTGAGATCGAGATCGTGGCCGAGGAGATCAAGAAGACTCGCCGCGAGCTCAACCAGATTCTGTCCGATGCCTCGGGCCAGCCGATCGAGAAGGTCCAGGCCGATACCGAGCGCGACAACTACCTGACCGCTGCCGAGGCCCTCGACTACGGCCTAATCGACCGTATCGTCACCTCGCGCGATCTCGCCGCGAAGGACGCCTAGGATGGCCGGTAACATGCAGGACAACTTTGACGAGAACGGCAACCCCATTCGCTGCTCCTTCTGCGGAAAAGAGCAGGGGCAGGTTCGCCGCCTTGTAAAGGGTCCCACCAACATCTTTATCTGCGACGAGTGCGTTGCCGCCTGCTCCGAGATCCTTGAGGAGTCGCTGGCTTCGGACTTTATGGACGCTGCCCGCAACGGCAAACTGCCTGGCTTCCTCAACGACCATGGCCAGGCTGCATCCCAGCCCGCCGTGGACCCCGAGGCCGAGGGCTTTGAGCTCGAGGACGACGCCCGCCAGGTCATTACACATGTGCCGACACCGCACGAGATCTATGACGAGCTTTCGGCCTATGTCATGGGCCAGGAGGACGCCAAGCGTGCCATGTCGGTGGCCGTGTACAACCATTACCGCCGCGTTATCGAGGGTGGCGCTGCGCTTTCGGCCTTTGACGATGGCTTGGACTCGCAGCTCGACAATGATATGGACGAGGTGGAGCTCGCCAAGTCCAATATTTTGCTGCTCGGTCCCACCGGTACCGGTAAGACCCTGCTCGCCCAGACGCTCGCGCGCATCCTTGAGGTGCCGTTTGCCATCGCCGATGCCACCGCGCTTACCGAGGCAGGTTACGTGGGCGAGGACGTGGAGAACATCCTGCTCAAGCTTATCAATGCTGCCGATGGCGACATTGAGCGCGCTCAGGTTGGCATTATCTACGTGGACGAGATCGACAAGATCGCCCGCAAGGCCGAGAACCTCTCCATCACCCGCGATGTCTCGGGCGAGGGCGTTCAGCAGGCATTGCTTAAGATCCTTGAGGGCACGGTGGCAAGCGTTCCGCCCACCGGCGGCCGCAAGCATCCCCAGCAGGAGCTGCTGCAGATCGACACGACCAACATCCTGTTCATCTGCGGCGGTGCCTTTGTGGGTCTGGACAAGATCATTGCCGATCGCGTGGGCAACAAGGGCGTGGGCTTTAACTCCGAGATCGCCGGCCCCACCTCGGTCGACGAGAACGACCTGCTGCGCCAGGTGCTCCCGCAGGACCTCAACGCCTTTGGCATGATCCCCGAGTTCGTGGGCCGTACGCCCGTCGTCACCCAGACGCAGGCGCTCGATGAGGACGACCTGGTGTCGATCCTGACCGAGCCCAAGAACGCCGTGGTGCGCCAGTACCGCAAGATGTTCCAGCTCGAGGATGTCGATCTTGAGTTTGAGGACGCGGCCCTGCACGAGATCGCCCGCATGGCGCTCGCCCGCAAGACCGGCGCCCGCGGCCTGCGCGCCATCTGCGAGGACGTGCTCCAGCAGACGATGTTCGACCTCCCCAGCGAGGAGGGCGTCACCAAGGTCGTCGTAACCGAAGCCGCCGTAAAGGGCGAAGAACAGCCCCAGCGCATCTACGGGTAAACCAGCCTAAAACGTGCTTGCAAATAGCCTCCGGCCACCCGCGGTCGGAGGCTATTTTATATATACGCAATAACCCCAACTACCTGTGTTATTCTGTGTGTTTGTTTAAGCCTCAGCGAAGTCATTCAGACTGAAGTAATCGATACCTAAGAGGAGGAATGTAGGCCCGATTTTCGTAGATTCCGCACGAGCCGAAGACCACTTAATGTGGTCTTCGAGCGAGCCCAGGACTTGACCGAGCGAAAATCGGGCCTACATTCCTCCCCGGCGGGACAGGGAGAGATATATGGAAGAAATGCCCAAGAACTACGATCCGTCGACTAACGAGCCGGCGATCCTGCAGAAGTGGCTTGACGGCGGCTACTACAAGCGCCGCGAGGGCGTGGGCGACTGCACCGTCACCATTCCGCCTCCCAACGTGACCGGCAAGCTCCACATGGGCCACGCTACCGACGACTCCATCCAGGACGCCATCATCCGCATGGCCCGCATGCGCGGCAAGTCCACGCGCTGGGTGCTCGGTACCGACCACGCCGGTATTGCCACGCAGACCAAGGTCGACAAGAAGCTCAAGAGCGAGGGCATCAGCCGCCTGGAGATTGGCCGCGACAAGTTTGTCGACGCCTGCTGGGACTGGACCCACGAGTACGGCGGCATCATCGTCGAGCAGATCAAGCGCATGGGCTGCTCCGTCGACTTCGACAACGAGCGCTTCACCATGGACGAGGACTATGCCCAGGCCGTGCGTAAGGTCTTCTGCGACTGGTACCACGACGGCCTGATCTATCGTGGCAAGCGCATCGTCAACTGGTGCCCCAACTGCACCACCGCTATCTCGGACGACGAGGCCGAGTACAAGGACGAGAAGGGCCACCTGTGGCACCTGCGCTACCCGCTGACCGAGCCGGTCAACGGTCAGGACTATATCGTCGTCGCCACCACGCGCCCCGAGACCATGCTCGGTGACACGGGCGTTGCCGTCTCCCCGAAGGACCCCGAGAAGGCCGCCTTTGTGGGTAAGACCGTCAAGCTCCCCATCGTCGACCGCGAGATTCCTATCTTTGAGGATTGGCATGTCGACGCCAACTTTGGTTCCGGCTTTGTTAAGGTCACTCCGGCCCACGACCCCAACGACTACGCCATGGGCCAGGCCCACGACCTGCCGCAGATCAATATCTTCGACGAGCATGCGGTGGTCGTCGAGGGCTACGGCGAGTTTACCGGAATGAACCGCGATGAGTGCCGCGAGGCCGTCGTCAAGTGGTTCGACGAGCACGGTCTGCTCGACCACGTCGAAGAGCTCGACCACTCCGTCATGCACTGCTACCGTTGCGACTCCGCCCTGGAGCCGTGGCTGTCCGAGCAGTGGTTTGTGGCCGTCGACAAGCTCAAGGGGCCGGCGCTCGACGCCGTTAACTCCGGCAAGGTCACCTTCCACCCCGCGCGCTGGACGCAGACCTACACCACCTGGATGGAGAACCTTAAGGACTGGTGCATCAGCCGTCAGCTGTGGTGGGGCCACCGCATCCCCGTGTTCTACTGCGAGGACTGTGGCTGGGAGGACGCCCTTACCGAGGACACCGACGTGTGCCCCAAGTGCGGCGGCCATCACGTGCATCAGGACGAGAACGTGCTGGACACCTGGTTCAGCTCGCAGCTGTGGACCTTCGCCACGCAGGGCTGGCCGCAAAAGCCGGAGCTGCTCGAGGGCCATCACCCCACGACGGCGCTCGTCACCGCGCGCGACATCATCGCGCTGTGGGTCGCCCGCATGGTCATGAGCTCGCTGTACTTCCTGGACGAGGTTCCGTTTAAGGACGTCGTCATCTACCCGACGATCCTGGCCAAGGACGGCAGTCGCATGTCCAAGTCCAAGGGCAACGGCGTTGACCCCATGGACCTCATTGGCATGTACGGCGCCGACGCCATGCGCTACAACCTGCTCACGCTGTGTACCAACAACCAGGACGTCAAGTTCGACGCGAACATCGACAAGAAGACCAAGAAGCTCATCGACAGCCCGCGTACCGACCAAGCCAAGAGCTTTGTGACCAAGATCTGGAACGCCAGCCGCTTCCTGCTCATGAACATGGAGGGCTACACGCCCGGCGAGCCCGTCGTGGAGACGCCGGCCGACGCCTGGATGTTCAGCCGCCTGGCCAAGGCCGTGAAGATGGTCACCGAGGGCATCGAGAACTACACCTTTGGCGATATGGCCCGCGGCGTGCAGCAGTTCTTCTGGAACGAGGTCTGCGACTGGTACGTCGAGGTCACCAAGGCCCGCCTGAAGGGCGAAGGCCGTCTGCAGGCTCAGCGTAACCTGATCTTTGTACTCGATACCTCCATTCGCTTGATGCACCCTCTTATGCCGTTTGTCACCGAGGAAATCTGGGACAACATGCCGGCGAGCGTGCTCGACCTGGATGCTGAGGGCAACGTGGACCGCGCCGAGGCGCTCATGATCGCCAAGTGGCCCGAGCCCGCCGACTACGCCAAGTACGTCGACGAGGATGCTGAGCGCGCGTTTGAGCTGTGCCGTGCCGTCGTGTCTGCCGCCCGTGCCACCCGTTCGCGTTATCGCTTGAGCCCCAAGGCCGAGCTCGACGTGGTCGTGCGCGCCGGTGCCGAGGACATCGAGAAGCTCGAGAGCCTGCGCTCGACGATTGAGCCGCTGGCCAACACGGCTTCGCTGGTCATGGGTACCGACGTTGAGAAGCCGGCCGCGAGCATTGCCGTGGTTGAAAGCGGCGTCGAGGTCTTTGTGGTGCTCGAGGGCAAGGTTGACCTTTCGGCCGAGAAGGCACGCCTGGAGAAGGAGATTGCCGCGGCTCAGAAGGAGCTCGCCGGCTGCGAGAAGACGCTCGCCAACGAGGGCTTTGTGGCTAAGGCCGCGCCCGCGGTGGTTCAGAAGAAGAGGGACCGTGCAGCTGAGCTCAAGGAGATCCTGGCGGCGCTGACTGCTCAGGTTGCTGACTTCTCGTAGGCGTTACTGGGGGACGCGGTTTGGGGCATTGCTCGCTACTGCGGACAGTCCTGCTCGCACGAAGGCCACATTAAGTGGCCTTCGGCTCGTGCGGAACTTGTATCGAGCAATGCCCCAAACCGCTCCCATGGCGGTTACGTGGTCGTCCGCTGCCTGGCAGGGCCACTGGGTTGTGCCCTTGATTTTGCTGCAAGCGGATAAAGGCTGATATTGTCAACGCGAGGGGCTCATTCTTTTTGGTGGGCCTCTTTTTCTGTAATTGGAGACTTTGGGTTATGGCTAAGCGTTCGGGGTCGTATTCTGTGCCGTTCTCGTTTGAGTTGCTTTCGTTTGATGAGGCTGTTGGGCTGGCTGCTGATACGGGGCGGATTTCTGGGGATGCTGGGCCTCTGCTTGAGACGGTTGTCGATATGCTCGATGAGCTGGGGCGTCCGGATGAGTATTTCGATTGCATTCAGGTTGCCGGTACCAATGGTAAGACTTCGACCACGCGTTTTTCGGCTGCCATCCTTCGTGGCGAGGGGTTAAAGACCGCGCTGTATACGTCGCCGCAGCTTGTACGCTATCCCGAGCGCATGGAGGTCGATGGGCGCGTTGTGAGCGATGAGGCGTTTGCCCGCGGCGTTTCTGCCGCCGTCGAGGCGGGGCATCGCGTGAATACTCGTCGTGTGGCGGCGGGGGAGCGCGCCTACACCATCACGCCGTTTGACCTGCTGACGGCTGCCGCGCTTGTCGTGTTTGCCGAGGCCGCGGTGGACATTGCCGTGCTCGAGGTTGGCATGGGCGGCCGTTGGGACGCCACGAGTGCGACCGATCCCGTCGCCGTTGCCATTACGGGCATCGGGCTCGACCACACGCGCATCCTGGGTGACACGCTCGAGGCCATTGCGGGGGAGAAGGCTGCGGTCATTAAGCCCGGACGCCTGGTTGTTTTAGGCGAGGGCACGCACGAGTCGAGCGTTCAGCGCGTGATGGATGCCCGTTGCCGCGAGTGCGGCGTCGTGCCGCTCGTGGTGAGCCACGCCACGACCAAGGTGCCGGCGCATGTGGGCGATACGGTTGAGTTTAGCTGCACCACGCCGCGCGCGATTTATACGTCGAGCATGGTCAAGCCGGCCTATCAGCCGCAGAATGCCGCGTGCGCGATTATGCTGTGTGAGGGCTATCTTGGCCGCGAGCTCGACCATGAAAAGCTCGACGCTTCGCTTATGGACTGCCCCACGCCGGGTCGCTTTGATGTGCTGGGAACCGATCCGCTCAAGCTGATTGATGCCTGCCATAACCCTCAGAGCTGCGAGAACTTTGTGAGCGCACTGGATGAGATCGACCCGTGTGTAGAGAATCGCCCCACGCTGCTGTGCGCCGCGCTGGCCGACAAGGACGTGGCGGGTATCGTTGACGTGCTGATCCCGGCCTTCCCGCGTGTAGTCGTAACGCAGACCGATTCTGATCGCGCCCTGCCGGCAGAGGAGCTCGCTGCCCTGGTGGATGCCGATAAGCTCGCGGGCGTGTACGCGAGCGTGCCCGAGGCCCTCGCTGCCCTCGATGCCGCGGGCGAGTCCTTCGTAGCAGCCGGCACCATCACCCTAGCCGGCGAAGTAGCCGGCCTGCTCCGTTAACCCACCCCCACATCAGTTGCGGTGAAATAGTTCCTGTTTTTGGGTTCTAGCTGCCCATCCAGGAACTATTCCACCGCAACTTAGTTTGGGGGCTTGGGGACCAGGCTAGTCTAGGCGGACCGGATCGTGGGGGTAGGCGTTGAGAATCTCGACGCCGTTCTCGGTCACCAGGGCCAGGTCCTCGATGCGGACGCCGGTGCGATCGGGGAGGTAGATGCCCGGTTCGATGGAGAACGTCATGCCCGGCTCTACGACCTGCTCGTTGACCAGCGAGACGTCGCCCGGCTCGTGGTCCTGCAGACCAATCGAGTGGCCCAGGCGATGCGTAAAGTACTTGCCGTAGCCAGCGTCCTCGATCACGTCGCGTGCGGCGCGGTCCAGGTCGCACATGCGCACGCCCGGTGCGATGAGTGCCTCGGCGGCTTCGTTAGCACGGCGCACGATGTCGTAGATGCGTGCGGTCTCCTCGTCCGGCTCGCCCCAAAAGAACGTGCGCGTCATATCCGAGCAGTAGCTGCGGCGGCGTCCACCAATATCGAACAGCACCACGTCGCCGCGCTTGAGTACGGTGTCGTCGGGCTCGTGGTGCGGGTCGCCGGCGTTGGCGCCAAAGCTCACGATGGGCGGAAAGCTAAAGCCCTCGCAGCCGTGCTTGCGGTACAGACCGAGCATCTGATCGGCAATTTCGCGCTCCGTCACGCCTTCATGGACGAGCTTGATGGCATCGGCCATCACGGCGTCGTTAGCGGCCGAGGATATGCGCATGAGCTCCTGCTCAGCGGCATCCTTGTGGGTGCGTGCTGCGGTGACGGCAAAGTCGCCCAGGAAGAACTCGCTTGCGGCGTAACGATCCATAAGGGGCAGCAAAAAGCCGGAGCGCATTACGGTATCGATGCCGAGGGGCTTGGATGGATTGACCTCGCGAGCGATGGCGTCGGTCACGACGTCGGTGTCGTTGTGGTAGGCCACGCGGGCATTGTCGTACTCGGGCAGCTGATGCAGGGCGTTGACTAAGATCACCGGCTCGGCATCGCGTGCGAGCAGCACGCCGCAAAAACGCTCGAACATATCGGCATAAAAGCCGGTCAGATAGTAGATCGACCACGGGTCATTCACGAGCAGCTGCGCGCCGGGGTGCTGAGCCTCGAGCGCATCGAGCACGCGCGCCACGCGCTGGCCATCGACATGTGCCATATATCGTCCTTTCGCTAGGGTGCCACCATGGTATCCCCAATGCCAGGGTAGTCAATTTGGGACGGGGCTATTTTAGCTGCCTCAAACATGCGAGCTGATAGGTAAAAGTAGTCATCAGAGGCTCGTCCCAAATGGGCTGCTTTCATAACTATGGCGGATTACGGGGCTGGACCTGTATTACTTGACCATGGGAAAAATTGCGAAATAAAAACCGCGGGTAGACGGCTTATCAAAAATCGAAAAATGTCGGTATGGATGGGGGTCTCCGAATCAGCCCCGTAAACCGGCATAGTTTTGAAACGGCACTAAAGTAGGCACAGGCTAAATACCGATTCCAATGATAGCTGCGGTGGAATAGTTCCTGGATACCGGGGTTTTGGCGGAAATCAGGAACTATTTCACCGCAATTGAGGAGGGGCGGGGTGGATGGCGGGGTAGCTAAAAGAGCCCCGTCCCAAATGAGCTGCTTAGGTAGGGTCGATGTCCATGCTGGCGATGAGGTCGGTACCGGTGTCTAGGAGGTTGGGGAGGACTACATCGCTCATGCGGATGGGGGCTTTGACCTCTAGGCCGCGGATGAGGTCCATCGCCTGGGCGTGGAGTTCGAGCGGGATGGCTTCGCCCGTGCGCACGGGCAGCAGCGCCTCGTCGCGGCCGGATACAGCAACGGTGGTGGTGAGCACGCGCATGGGACAGGTGAGCTCCTGATGTGCAAACTTATCACCGCGCGGGCAGCTGTTGCCGGTTACGGAGCGTACCTCTACCACGGCGCCGTCTGCGCTGCGCTCGACCTCCACGGTCAGGAGGCACTCGGATGGGCAGGTGGTGCAGTTGAACTGCAGTGTTTCAATCGCGTTTGTGCTCATGACTCTACGCCTCCTCAGCGGGGTCGACGGACAGGACAATCTCGCTAACGCCCATATCGAGTGCGCGCTGAATCACCTTTGCCGGTAGCGGGAAGCTTTCCATGACGCTCGGTTTAAACGGGCGAACCTTGCCTGCAAACAGCTCCTCGTTGCCTGCCAGAATGCGCACGCGGGCAGCATCGACCGGCCGACGTACGCGGAAGTTGAGCTTAGTGAGCCCGACGGCCGTGATGCGTCCCGGCAGTGCGTAGCCTGCGATGCCAGCGGGGGAGACCGTGAGCTGGCAGGTGCCTGCATGCATGGACTTTTTGTTTGGTGGCAAG
>CABPCW010000057.1 GCA_902406155.1 uncultured Collinsella sp. | reverse complement strand
CACGCAAAGGAAAGCACTTAATGTGCTTTCCGTCTTGCGCAGGACTGTAGAGCAGGAAACTTAATTATGCGCCGCTCCCCGTCCGCGCCTGGCAAACCCTCCCTTGTACTCTATCAAGGTAAAGTGTATGATGCTGAACGTTACATGATTCACTTTACCTAACTAAAGTGCCATCAAGGGGGAATACCATGAATACCGATATGTCTCGTCGTCAGTTTGTTGGTCTAGCCGGCTCGTTTGCCACGGTGCTTGGCCTTGGTCTTGTCGGTTGTGGCGGCGGTGCCGGTAAGGGCTCTGCTGCCGGCTCTGCTGCGGCCAAGGATACGAAGGGTGCCGCGGAGTCCAAGAAGCTCGTCGTGGGCTTTGACAAGTCCTATCCTCCGTATGGCTTTGTGGGCGACGATGGCGAGTACACCGGCTTTGACCTCGACCTTGCCAAGGCCGTTGCCGATAAGCAAGGCTGGGAGGTCAAATACGAGGCTATCGACTGGGATGCCAAGGACACGCTGCTCAACTCGGGTGCCATCAACTGCATCTGGAACGGCTTTACCATGGAGGGCCGCGAGGACGACTACACGTTCTCCGAGTCTTACATGCTCAACGAGCAGGTGCTCGTGGTCAAGAAGGACGCGGGTATCAAGAGCTGGGACGATCTTGCCGGCAAGACCGTGATTACCCAGACTGATTCCGCCGCACAGGACGTGCTCGAGGGCGACCAGAAGGATCTGGCCGCGACGTTTGCCACGCTCGATACCATCGGTGAGTACAACACGGCGTTTATGCAGCTCGAGAGTGGTGCAGTCGATGCCGTTGCCTGTGACCTCTCGATCGCTCAGTATCAGCTTGCCGCCAAGCCCGATGCCTATACGCAGCTCGACAAGCCGTTGTCCAGCGAGCACTACGCCGTTGGCTTTAAGAAGGGCGACACCAAGTCGGCCGATGCCGTGACCGAGTCGCTCAAGGCGCTCTATGAGGACGGCACGGTCAAGGACCTGTGCGATAAGTACGCAAGCTATGGTCTGTCCTTCGACAACTGGGTTCTCAAATAGCGGCTTTCCCAGGCACCCGATTTTGCCGTTCAAACCGTCGCTTGCGTACATTTAGTACGCGGCGCTCCTCTTTCACGGCAAACTCGGGCACCTGGAAAACCCGCTTTAGCATTGGGTTCGCTGTTCCGTTACTGTGAAAGAGAGCTTGGGTTGTCTATTCAGGTCATGATGCAGATGCTTGGCCAGGGATTCTTGGTCAGTTTGCAGCTGTTTGTGCTTACTCTGCTGGGGTCGATTCCGCTGGGAATCCCCGTGGCGTTTATGCGCATGAGCAAAATTGCGCCGCTCCGCTGGATTGCGCGCATCTACATTTCGGTCATGCGCGGTACGCCGCTCATGCTGCAGATGTTTGCCATCTACTTTGCCCCGTACTACGTGTTTGGCATTTCGCTCACGCCCGATTCCAAGTGGACGGCGTGCGTCGTGGCGTTCATCATCAACTACGCCGGTTACTTTGCCGAGATCTATCGCTCGGGCCTGCAGTCCATTCCGCGCGGTCAATACGAGGCTGCCGAGGTGCTGGGCTACTCGCGCATGCAGACGTTTCTGTATATCGTGATGCCGCAGGTCGCCAAGCGCATTTTGCCGGCGATGGGCAACGAGATTATCACGCTGGTCAAGGATACGTCGCTGGCATTTGCCATTGGCGTGGGCGAGATGTTCTCGACGGCCAAGGCGCTGGTCGCCTCGCAGGTGAGCATGGTGCCGTTTGCAATTGCGGCGCTGATTTACTGGGTCTTTAACTTCGTCGTCGAGATGCTGCTGGGCGCTGCCGAAAAGCGACTTGACTACTACCACGACTAGCCTGTTCCGTCGTGCTTTTCAAACACATGGAGGTTCCCGTGTCCGGAACGGTAATGAATATAGCGAACGCACGCAAGGCGTTTGGCGGCAATGAGGTGCTCAAGGATATCTCGCTCGAGGTAAAGCGCGGCGAGGTCGTGGCGATTATCGGGCCTTCGGGCGGCGGTAAGTCCACGCTGCTGCGCTGTGCCACGCTGCTCGAGACGCTCGATGGTGGCTCGCTCTCGTTTGGCGACCTTGCCGTCGCGACAGGTGCGGGTTCGGGCGCGGTGTACGCAAAGGGCGATGTACCTAAACAGGCGCGCTCGCGGTTTGGTCTGGTGTTTCAGAACTACAATCTGTTCCCGCACTATACCGTGATGAAAAACATCACCGATGCACCGATCCGCGTGCTTAAGCGCCCGCGCGAGCAGGCGGAGGCCCGCGCACACGAGCTTATTGCACAGATGGGGCTTACGGGTAACGAGAACAAGGTGCCCTGCGAGCTTTCGGGCGGTCAGCAGCAGCGCGTGAGTATTGCCCGCGCCTTGGCGCTCGACCCGGAAATCTTGTTCTTTGACGAGCCGACCTCGGCGCTCGATCCAGAGTTGACGGCCGAGGTGCTGCGTGTCATTAAAGACCTCGCTGCGCAGAATATGACTATGGTGATCGTGACACACGCGATGCAGTTTGCCCGCGACGTTGCCGACCGCGTGGTCTTTATGGACGGCGGTCGTATTGTCGAGGAGGGACCTGCCGAGCAGGTCATCGACCATCCGCGCGAGCAGCGCACGCGTGAGTTCTTGAGCCGTATCGAGGGATAGGCTCAGGTATTTACTCAACTATTAATTGAGGCGAAGCCGCCGCAGGTCTTACGGTCTGTGGCGGCTTTTTGTTTGCGTCGACGGGGTTCAATAATCGACTCACAAGCTTGTCTCTTCCTCTCGCCGCCTGTATTCATACGTGCGCCGAAAGGTATGCATGGACAGCCGCCCGTGAGGGTAGGGTGGTGGCATAGGACATTTGGAGGGTGAGTCGGCTCGGCTGCCGACCATGCTGCTCCCGGGACGGCACCGACCGCGAACTCTCCCCGTTGGCGTCGCGCATTGCGCGCGGCCCTGCAAGGAGGTCATCATGGGTGCTCCCAAGACCGGCAATGTAAGGAACGTGGTGCTCGTAGGCCAAGGCGGGGTGGGCAAGACTTCACTCGCCGAGGCCATGCTCCACCTTTCCGGCAAGACCGCCCGCCTGGGCGGCCACGACGGCACCAAGCCCACGCTCGACTATGACCCTGAAGAGGTCAAGCGTGCATTTTCTATCTCGACGACCATTGCGCCGATCGACTGGAAGGGCGCACGCATCAACGTGCTCGATGCCCCGTGCTACCCCGATTTTATCGGCGACGCCTTTGCCGCGATGAGCGTCTGCGAGACGGCTCTGTTTGTGGTCGACGCCGAGGCCGGCCCGCAGCCTACGACGGTTAAGCTCTGGTATGCCGCCGAGGACCTGCGTCTGGCGCGTGCGGTATTCGTAAACCGCCTGTCGCGTCCCGAGGCTAGCTTTGCGACCACAATGGACCTGCTGCAGGAGCGCTTTGGTACGCGACTGGGCGCCGTGACCCTGGGCTGGGGCGAGGGCGAGGACTTTGACGGCATCATCGACCTGGTGCGCATGAAGGCGCGCCATTGCAACGGCGCCGAAGCCGTTGAGTCGGAGATTCCCGAGGAGTATCGTGCCCAGGCCGAGGAGGCCCATGACCATCTGTGCGAGCTGGTGGCCGAGGCTGACGACGAGCTGATGATGAAGTACCTGGAAGGCGAGGAGACGCTAACGCAGGAGGAGCTCGAGGGCTTGTTGTCCAAGGCAATCGCCGAGCGCATCTTTGTGCCGGTCTTTGCGGGCGATTGCATTAAGGAACAGGGCGTCAACTCGCTGATGGACGACATTGCCACGTACTTCCCGGCGCCGACTGACTACGGCGAGATGCCGCTCATCGACGGCGATTCGCTCAAGATTTCGAGTGACGATGACCGTCCGGTGGCATTTGTGTTTAAGACCCTGGCCGATCCGCAACAGGGCCGCATCAGCTTTATCAAGGTGCTGACGGGTACGCTTGAGCCGGGCCTTGAGCTGATCAATGCGCGCACGCGTAAGGGCGAGCGTCTGGCTCACCTGTATGTGATGTGCGGCCGCGACATGACCGAGGTCGGGCACGCGTATGCCGGCGATATCATCGTGGCGCCCAAGCTGGCTGCCGAGACGGGCGATACGCTCTCGATTACCGGTAAGGTCGAGGCTGCGGCGTTTAAGTTCCCCAACTCGCAGTACCGCATTGCCATCGAGGCCGAGAATCGCGGCGACGAAGAGAAGCTCTACACGTTTATCGAGAAGGCTTGCAAAGCCGATCCGACCATGAGTATCGACCGCGACGAGGAAACCGGCCAGACCATCATCTCGGCGGTGGGTGAGGCGCAGGTTTCGGTGCTGCTCAACCGTTTGGAGGATCGCACCAAGGTCGTGGCCAAGAGCGTGCCGATCCGCATTCCGTATCGCGAGACCATTCGCCGTACGGCAAGTGCCCAGGGCCGCCATAAGAAGCAGACCGGCGGCGCCGGTCAGTACGGCGACTGCTGGCTGCGCGTGGAGCCGCTCATTGGGCCCGACGGCACGAGCGATGGCTATGAGTTTGTGGACGAGGTCGTGGGCGGCCGCATTCCGCGCTCGCTGATCCCCGCCGTGGACAAGGGCGTCCAGGAGACCATGAAGGACGGCATCATTGCCGGCTATCCGCTCACGGGCATTCGCGTGGCTGTGTACGACGGCTCGTATCACAGCGTCGACTCCAACGAGATGGCGTTCCGCGCGGCGGCTCGCATCGGCCTGCGCAAGGCATGTGCCGATGCCGACCCGGTGGTGCTGGAGCCCATCGAGGAAATTACGGTGACTATCCCCGAGAGCTATGCCGGCGCCGTGATGGGCGACATCTCGGCCTCGCGCGGTCGCGTGACGGGTATGGAGACCGATGAGCGCGGCGATACCGTGGTCATTGCCCAGGCCCCGCTGGCCGAGCTGACGGATTACTCGACGCGCCTGCGCTCTATCACGCGCGGCACGGGCGACTTTACCATGAAGCCCGCGGGCTATGAGCAGGTGCCCTATGACGTGCAGGCCAAGCTGGTCGAGCGCTATGAGGAGGGCCGAGCTAAGTAACGTGTGGCTTTGTCTGCAATGTAGGTGCTGACGAAAAGGCCGCCCTGGGTAACCGGGGCGGCCTTATTTGATCCCTTGGGAACGGAGGAAAACGGATCATTTTTGGGTTACGGGCGGCGCGGTCGGCACTAGTCTCCGGATGCCTGGTTGCGGCCGGTGGCGTAGTCGATCTGCACGTGCGGCTGCAGGTTGTAGCAGTACACGTGGAAGCACAGGGTCTTGCCGTGGTCCTCGATCGATTGTGCTTCCAGACGAATGCCACGACAGACGAGCTCCTCCTCGTTGTACATAGGCGTGACGCGATAGAGCACGTGGTTGCCCGTGTCGCGGACGTAGTCGAGGATCTGCTCTTCAAACGGCAGCATGCCCGTCTCGTTGAGATAGCGCGTGCCGGTGAGGAGATTCTTGCGGTTGGCGTTTTCGCCGCAGAGTGACCAGGCGATGAGGTGGCAGCGGTTGTAGAGGCTCTGGCCTGGAATAAAGTCGTAGCGCTGCTGGTGCCAACCGGCAGGATGGATACGCGAGATATCGCCGCGCTTGCCCTGACCGAGCGATTCGGGGCCCACGCAGGCGAGCGCCTTGCGAGTGCGGCCCAGGCTGTCGAGCTTGGAGAATTTCTTAAAGCAGCCCTCTTCGGTGGCCCGTTCGTATTCATCGAGCGTGAACGATGGCGTGCCGAGCGGATGCGTGCCGTCGGCGCGGAGGGCAACGTAGGGGTTGCCGGCGTAGTCGGGAATGCTGCTGAGATATACACCGCGGGCGCGGTTGAGGTCGGGGTTTTCGACCTCGTCGATGGGGGTGGCGACGCTGTCCGCGGAAGCGTCGTCGCCGGTGTCGGTTGCGACGGAATCGGAGCCATTGCCGGAGTCCTCGGAGCTCGCTGTTCCCGATTCGAGCCGGGCGACCAAGTCCGCTTCGTCGTCGGTACGGCTGGGACTCTCGTTTTGCTTCTCGGCCAGAGCCGCCGCCTGCTCATCACTTTGCGGCGACAGCAACTTGGGCGCCCCATCGAGCGATCCCGTAAACAGCGCAAACCCCAGCACCACGGCGGTGCCGATGGAAAGTGCTTGCTTGTAGGCGGACTTGCGCGACATTGCGGCTCCTGGATAGACGGTTGGGAATCTACCAGTCTAGCAGGAGCCGGCAGAGGCCGTTCTGTCGAACAAATACTTAAGATTTGGGACAAACGCCACTGGTTCATTTGCTTCATATTTGACGTATGGCTAGATCGAGGTGGAGTCGAGCCAGTTGAGCTTGCACTCGAGAATGCGCTGCTCGCCGGGTTGGCTGCTGCCGTCAAGCAAGGCGAGCAGCATCTCGGCCGCCTCCCTGCCTTCCTGGTCGACGGGCTCGATGATCGTGGAGACGGTCGGCGTGGTGAGGTTGGTCCAGTCTTCGCAGTTGAGTCCCAAAAGACCTATTTGCTGCGGAAGTAGATGGGCCATGGGTTGGAGGGCCTTGTAGACACGGGGAAGCGCCCATTGGTTTTGTACGAAGATGAGCGTGCGCTTGGCGGGGTTGAACTTGTATTTAAAGTATTCGGTGAGCTCGTTGATTGACGGCTTGTTGTGATCGATGGGGATGGCTTTGTAGAGCTGCCCATTCGCGGCCAATGCCTCGGCATATCCCTGAAAACGTTCCATGCGAGTGCGCATTTCGGTCATGTTGGCGGCGATGGAAAAGAAGTCTTCGTAGCCGGCGTCGAGAAGCGCCTGCGTGGCATTGTACACGCCGTCGTAGAGGTTGGTTTTGATCCAGCTGGTGCCTGGGCTGTAGATGGCCGCGTCAAAAAAGACGACGGGCTTGTCGGCGCGCTTGATGCGGTCGTGGACTGCCTTGAAATTTGCCGTGGGCTGGATGATAAAACCATCGACGCCCAGTGAGAGCATTTTGTCGACATACATGAGCTCGGTCTCGGGATTAAAGTTGCTCGTGCAAACGACCGTCTGGTAGCCCGCGGGGAGCATGACCTGCTCCATGCCGTTGAGGACGAGGCCCGCCCATTTGTTGGTGTTATCCAAGATGATGATGGCGATGACGTGGGTTTGCTTGCCGGTGAGCGTTTGCGCTTGGGCGTTGGGAACGTATCCGAGTTCCTTGATGACGCGCGCAATCTTTGCCTGCGTCTTCTCGCTAAGCTTTTCTCGTTTGTCGTTGAGGTAATACGAGACGCTTGCCGTCGAGGTTCCCGCCTCTCGAGCGACGTCTGCGATCGTAACGCGCTGTTTTGCCACAGCGACTCCTTCCGACAGATGAGCATTTTCCAACATGATGACTTTGAGTCTTGGTGAGGGATGCGCTTTGGTGAGCGACTTTTTCCTTTCACATGAGTATGCAACAAATGCGGTATATGGGTGGGGTCGAAATTTGTGACCGGCATGCGCATCTGCCGTCTACCGAGAAAATCAAATACTTCTTGACTTTTGAAATCGAGGGTAAAATCGCAGGATTCATTTTTAGTTAAACGCATAACTAAATAGCGTAACCAACGCTCTGACCTGCGCGTTTACCGAAATAAACTGGCATTAAGAAAAACGAGCACCTATATTGGTCTTGTCGAAAAGACAGCAAGTCCAAACGGCAGGGGATGCTCCGGAGGCCTCCGCAAACGGTGTCTTGCGCACGCAACTCTATGAAAAGAGGGAAGCAATGAAGATCGTAGGCGTTGCCGCCTGTACCGTGGGTATCGCCCACACGTATATGGCCCAGAAGGCGATTCAGGATGAATGCGCCGCTCGTGGCATCGAGTGCAAAGTCGAGGCTCAGGGTGGTCTGGGTATCGAGAATGAGCTCACGCAGGAAGACGTTGATTCCGCCGACCTGGTGCTCGAGTCCGTCGACGTGGGTGTCGAGAACGAGGACCGTTTTGAGCAAAAGATGGCCGAGGGCAAGTTCCTCAAGGTCGGCACCTCGGATGTAATCGCCGATCCGGTAAAGATTATCGACCAGGCTGTCGAGATCATCAAGGCGACGGGCGGTGCCGTTGACGCGTCCAAGGCCGAGGCCAAGGCAGAGAAGAAGGCCGTCTCCGCTGCCCCGCAGGCCCCGACACCGGCGTCCAAGCAGTCCATCTTTGCCGATCCTGGCAAGACACTGCTCAATGCATTCAATACCGGTGTTTCCTATTTTATCCCCATCGTCGTTATCGGTGGCGTGTTCCTCGCCTTCTCGTTGGCATCCGGTACTGCCGGTGCTAGCGGTATGGAGGTCACCAACCCGTTGATGGTGAGTCTTAACACTATCGGCATGGCCGGCATCTCTATGATGATTCCGGTGCTTGCGGCATACATCGCCTACTCGATGGCCGGTAAGCCCGCACTTGCCCCCGGCTTCGTCCTGGGCTACTTGGTTAACAACGCCGTCGTCACCCCGAGCGGCAACAGCGTTTCGACCGGCTTCTTGGGCGCCATGATCATGGCTGTCATCTGCGGTTACTTTGTCCGCTGGATGAAGACCTGGAAGGTCAACAACACCATCCAGACCATCATGCCCATTCTGATCATCCCGATTCTGACCTCGCTCGTCCTGGGCATGGCTTACATCTACATCTTGGCCACGCCGCTTGGCTTTGTGATGGATTGGCTCACCAGCGTGCTCGGCAGCCTGCAGGGCGGCTCCGCCGTCGTCCTGGGCTTGGTCATTGGCGTTATGACCGCTTTCGATATGGGTGGCCCCATCAACAAGACCGCTTCAACCTTTACCATGGCCATCATGGCCTCCGGCATCTACGGCCCCAACGGTATGTTCCGCGTCGCCGTCGCCATTCCCCCGATTGCTTGCGGCCTCGCTGCGCTCATCGCCAAGAACAAGTTCGATGACGCTGACCGTCAGATGGGCATCTCTGCGCTGTTCATGGGCTGCATCGGTATTACCGAGGGCGCTATTCCCTTCGCGGTCAAGGATCTTGGCCACACCCTGCCCGGCATTTGCATCGGCTCTGCCGTGGGCGCGGCGCTTGCCGCCTTCCAGGGCATCGACTGCTATGTTCCGCATGGTGGCTTTATTGTCGCCCTGGCCACCAACAACGTCGCGCTGTTCTGCCTGGACATCGTGATTGGCTCCTTGGTCGCCGCCGCAATCCTGATTGCCATGAAGCCCACGCTCGATAAGCAGGCCAAGTAAACCTTTAAGGACTCCGGTTGTGCGGAGGGATGGATTTGACTCCGCACAACCGCCCCTACACAACAAAATCCATCCGCACTGATAGGGCCCACATCTGGGTCCCAGGGAACTTTTGTCAAAAATCCTCTGGAGAAGGAGAACAAAATGTCCAACCTCACCATCCGCCAGGCCGTTCAGGGCATGCTCAAGCTGCAGGACAGCGGCGATCACGCAACCATGGTCGGCATTGGCCCCATGAGCCCCAACCTGATTCAGGCCGTGTTCGAGCTTGCCAAGGACGAGGATTTCCCGCCCATGTTTATCGCTAGCCGCAACCAGGTCGATATGGACGAGATGGGCGCCGGCTACGTCAACGGTTGGGACCAGACGCGCTTTGCCGCCGACATTAAGAAGGTTGCCGACGAGGTGGGCTATACCGGTCCGTACTACCTGTGCCGCGATCACGGCGGTCCGTGGCAGCGCGACGAGGAGCGTAACGCCCACCTGCCCGAGGACGAGGCCATGGAGCTCGCCCGCAAGTCCTTTGTCGCCGACATGGAGGCAGGCTTTGACCTGCTGATGGTCGACCCCACCAAGGACCCCTATCAGATCGGCAAGGTTATTCCGCTCGACGTGGTGCTTCGCCGCACGATCGATCTTATCGACTATCTTGAGCAGTACCGTCGCGAGCATAACCTGCCCGAGGTTGCCTATGAGGTCGGTACCGAGGAGACCAATGGCGGCCTGACCTCCACCGACAAGTACGAGGAGTTCATTTCTCAGCTGCAGCCCGAGCTCGAGAAGCGCGGCTGCCCCATGCCCACCTTTATCGTCGGCCAGACCGGTACGCTCACCCGCTGGACCGAGCAGGTCGGTCATTGCAACTTTAAGAATGCCCGCGAGCTCGCCGACATGGCCAAGCGCTACGGCGTGGGCCTGAAGGAGCACAACGCCGACTACCTGGACGACGCGACGCTGCTCGAGCACATCCCGGCACACGTGACCGCTTCCAATGTCGCCCCTCAGTACGGCACCGAGGAGACCCGCGCTTACCTCAAGCTCTGCGCTACCGAGCAGATTCTGGTCGACAACGGCCTGTGCGACGATCCCTCCGATCTGTATCACACGCTGCTGGTCAAGGCCATCAAGACCGAGCGCTGGCGCAAGTGGATGACCGGCGACGATGTCAACCTGCAGGTTGACGACATTCTGGCCGACGACGAGCTCAGCCTGAAGATTCTGGATGTCTCCGGCCACTACGCGTTCAACGATCCCGAGGTCAAGGAGCAGGTCGAGAAGCTCTATCGCAACCTCGCTGCCCAGGACATTGACGGCAAGCGCTTTGTGATCGAGCACATCAAGCGCCCGATCAAGCAGTACGTCGTCGGTCTTAACCTCAAGGGCGTCACGAGCCGCATCGAGAAGGCTCTCTAAGTAGCTTTTCCTACACGACGCCGGGCCTGGGGCATGTCCCAGCTGCAGGCCCGGCACATAGGACAAAGGGACATCCCCTTTGTCCTATTTTTTGAGTTTTGGATTCCTTAGAAGGAGTTTGCACCATGAAGTTCTTTATCGATACCGCCAACCTTGACGAGATCGTCGAGGCCAAGAGCTGGGGCTGCCTTGCCGGCGTCACCACCAACCCGTCCCTGTACGCCAAGACCGGCGGCAAGCTCGCCGACTTTGAGCCCCATATGCTCAAGATTGCCGAGCTCTGCGAGGGCCTGCCCGTGTCTGCTGAGTCCACCGCGACCACTGCCGAGGGCATGATCGAGGAGGGCAAGCGTCTTGCCGCCCTGGCTCCCAACATCGTGGTCAAGCTTCCCGTGTGCGAGGCCGGCCTCGCCGCCTGCCGCGCCCTGGCCGATGCGGGCGTGCGCGTCAACATGACGCTTGTTTTCTCGCCGACGCAGGCCCTCATGGCCGCCAACGCCGGTGCCCGCTACATCAGCCCGTTTGTCGGCCGCTTTGACGACATCGCCGAGGACGGCATCTCGCAGCTCGACAATGTCGTGACCTGCATCAAGAACTATGACTGGACCGGCAAGAACGTCGACGACACCGTCGAGATCATCACCGCTTCGGTCCGCACACCCAACCACGTGACCCAGGCGGCTCTTCTTGGTGCCGACATCGCGACCGTGCCCATGGCCGCTCTCAAGAAGTGCCTGCATCACCCGCTGACCGACCAGGGCCTCGCCTCTTTTGAGGCTGACTGGCAGAAGGTCGTCGCTCAGGCTTAACGACCGGGTTGCCCTCGGCATCGCGCCATCCGGTGCCGGGGTTGTTCTCAAGAGAGGAATTCGTATGACCAACCAGGAGCTGGCGAAGGTCGCCAATGAGGTCAGGAAGGGTGTCGTGACTGCGGTTCACGCGGCCAAGTCGGGACATCCGGGTGGATCGCTCGGTGCAGCCGACATCATGACGTATCTGTACTTTGAGGAAATGAATATCGATCCTGCCGACCCTCACAAGGCCGATCGCGACCGCTTTGTGCTCTCCAAGGGTCACGCGGCGCCGGGCCTGTATTCGGTGTTGGCAAATCGCGGCTATTTTCCCATCGAAGAGCTCGAGGCGCTCCGCCATATTGGCAGCCGACTGCAGGGCCATCCCAACATGAACGATACCCCAGGCATCGATATGTCCACCGGCTCGCTCGGTCAGGGCATCTCTGCTGCAGTTGGAATGGCGCTTGCCGCTAAGCACTGGGGCGACAGCTACCGTGTCTACACGTTGCTGGGCGACGGTGAGTGCGAGGAAGGCCAGGTGTGGGAGGCGGCTATGTTTGCCGGCAACCATGCGCTCGACAATCTTGTTGCCGTCGTCGACCACAACGGCTTGCAGATTGACGGCACGATCGATGAAGTCAACTCGGCCATGCCGCTTGCCGACAAGTTCCGCGCCTTTAAGTGGCATGTGATAGAGCTAGCCGATGGCAACGACATGGCGCAGATTGAGGCGGCTTTCGCCGAAGCTCGCGAGGTGACCGGCGCGCCCGTCGCTATCATCGCCGAGACGGTGAAGGGCAAAGGCGTCTCCTTTATGGAGAACCAGGTTGGCTGGCATGGCAAGGCGCCCAATGACGAGCAGTTTGAGCAGGCCATGGCCGAGCTCGCGGCAGCAGGAGAGGAACTCTAATGGCAGAGGTCAAAAAAGTCGCCACGCGCGTAAGCTACGGCGAGGCACTCGTCGAGCTGGGCAATGAGCACGATGACTTTGTAGTGCTCGATGCCGACCTGGCTGCCGCTACGCAGACGGGTAAGTTTAAGACTGCCCATCCTGAGCGCTTTTACGATGCCGGCATCGCCGAGAGCAACCTGATGGGTCTTGCCGCCGGCATCGCGACCACGGGCCGCGTTGCTTTTGCGAGCACCTTTGCGATGTTTGCCGCCGGTCGCGCCTACGAGCAGGTCCGCAATTCCATTGGCTACCCGCACCTCAACGTCAAGATTGGCGCCACCCATGCCGGCATTTCGGTGGGCGAGGACGGCGCCACGCACCAGTGCTGCGAGGATATCGCACTCATGCGTACGATTCCGGGTATGACGGTGGTCGTTCCCGCCGACGATGTCGAGGCCCGCGCCTGTGTGCGCGCCGCCTATGAGTTTGAGGGGCCGGTCTACATGCGCTTCGGCCGCCTGGCAACACCGGTCATCAACGATCACGAGGACTACGAGTTCAAGATCGGCCGCGGTGTTGTTGTACGGGAGGGCTCTGATGTCACGATTGTCGCGTGCGGTCTCATGGTCGCTGAGGCACTCGCTGCTGCCGAGGCGCTCGCTGCCGACGGCATCGATGCTGAGGTCATCAACATGCATACGATCAAACCGCTCGATGAGCGTTTGGTGGTTGCCAGCGCCAAGAAGACCGGTCGCGTGGTCACCGCCGAGGAGCATTCGATTATCGGTGGTCTTGGCGAGGCCGTTGCCTCGGTGCTCGCGGAGCAGCATCCAGTGCCGATGCGTCGCGTCGGCGTGCGCGATGTGTACGGCGAGTCCGGCCCTGCGGTCGATTTGCTGCATAAGTACGGTTTGGACGCCGACGGCATCGAAGCTGCGGTCAGGTCCGTGTTGTAAGGAAGGCTTTCCATGGGGTTTGTATCTGCCAACCAAGTGACGATTGGCTACGCCGCCGCCTCGCGCGAGGACGCGCTGCATTATCTGTCCGAGCAGGCTGTTGAGCTTGGTTTTGCCGATGACGCGTCTGCTGTAGAGGCGGCTTTTATTGCTCGCGAAAACGAGGCCGAGACTGGCCTCGTCGCCGGTTTTGCCGTTCCGCATGCCAAGAGCGATGCGATCCATACGCCGGGCGTGGCCGTGCTCAAGCTGTCCGAGCCTGTTGAGTGGCCGAGCTTTGATGGCGTGCCCGTCGATGTGGCGCTCGCGCTGTACGTGCCCGCCGGCGAAGCGGGAACCACGCACCTGCGTCTGCTCTCCAAGGCTGCCGTGATGCTGATGGATGCTGGCTTCCGTGACAGGGTGCGCGAAAGCACCGATCCTGTCGAGATTGCCGAGCTCATCAACGCCGGGCTCGAGGGCTAGAACGGGCTCTCCGTTCCATTAATCGATCCTTCTCCAAGGAAAAGGGCCGCGACGCTAT
>CABPCW010000056.1 GCA_902406155.1 uncultured Collinsella sp. | reverse complement strand
CGACAAGGCTGTGCGCGTGATGCTCGAACCGCTCCTCGTTGGCGCGGGCGAGCTCGGCGGGCGCCTCGGCTTCGGGCAGCGCGGCCACGGCGGCATCGACGTCGTGAATCTGCTTGTGGCCCATGCCGCCGACCTTCTCCTGATAATCCTCGACCGCGCGACCGCACTCATGGAAGCGAACATCGGCCAAGGCACCGATCAGGCGGTTGGCCCAATAGAAATTCTCGGACGTCACGCGAGCCTGCGTGCCGGCATAGTACTCGGGCATGGTCTCGACATTGGCGTACAGCGGTACGAGCGCGTTAAACGAGTTGGAGCCAAACGCCATCCACTGCACGGCGCGATACGCCGGCTGCGCATAGGGGCGCAGCTGCAGCACGGCAAGCTGGCTGTTGCGGTTGATGCCGATGGGACGATAGGCGCCGCGCGTGGCGGGCGTGCCCTTGCTGCCGTAGCAGTCGTACTCCGTGCCCTGGTAGTGGCTCGAAAGCACGTACTTGATGTCCTCGATGGTCACCTTGCGCTCGGGCACGCGGCTCCAGGGAATGTCGTCGCTCTCGGGCGTGTAGTCGGCGTCGGGACCGTCCCACACATCGCTGGGGTTGAGGCAGCGCTGCATATACCAGGCGCGCGGCGTGTTGTAGACGTGATCGCTGTCGCTGTGCGAGCCAAAGGCCTCGCGCGGGTTAAAGACCGCGGCGGGACCGTCACCCTCGACGCCCAGCGTTAGGTCCAGATGCCACTCTGCCATCCAGGAGCGCAGGTCGGCAGAGCACATGTGGTCGACCTGAGCGCCCTCGGCGTCGTCCAGGTCAAAGCTGTCAATACCCAGCTGGTTGGGCATGGTCACATAGGCGTCATCGGGCACGCGCTTGGCGATCCAGTGGTGGCCGCCGATGGTCTCGAGCCACCAGATCTCGTCAACGTCACTAAAGGCGATGCCATTGTTCTCGTAGGTGCCGTAGCGCTCGAGCAGGTCACCCAAAATACGCACGCCGTCGCGGGCGGACTTGGCGTACGGCAGCACCAGGGTCACCACATCCTCCTCGCCCAGTCCGCCGGGCTGGGCCGGAACATAGCCGTCCTCGCCCTCGTTGCCCTTGGCGGGTACATAGTCCACGAGCGGATCGGCGCCGCGGACGCGCTCATTGGTGGTGAGTGTTTCGGTTGCGGACATGCCAACATTGAGCTCGTTGAAGCCGGCCTCGGCCCAAATGCCATGGCCCGGGACAACGTCGGGGACGCTCGTGTAGCGCATGGGGTTGTCGGGCAGCTCAACGGTCAGGTGGCTCAGGACACTCGTGTAGACACGCGGCTGCTCGTCGGGATGCACCACGCGCATGCGCTTGGGCTCAAACACCCCGTTGGACGAGTCCTCGTTGCGGGCGACAAGCGTCGACCCGTCGTAGCTCGCGTTCTTACCAACCAAAATCGTTGTGCACGGCATGCGCATCCTCCTTGAGCGAAGAAATCAAACGGCAACAGTGTATCGCTTCGGCGCAAAAAGGGCGAAACCACGGCCACAGCAACCCCTGTGTGCAAAAAATGTCAAATATGAGTACTGACACCAATTTAGTAGCAGCTATTTTGCCGGGCGTGGGCGTCGAAAGTCTACATTTGTACAAAAGTTAGACTATGTAATTCCTCAAAGGTCCAATAAAATAGGGTCCCTATCGATACTAAATATCGTTAGAGAGCCAAAATGACCTAAATTATATGCGACTAGCTTGGCAACAGTACTCATATTTGGCATTTTTTGCACACGGCGTGTCACGGGAGTATATATCTAACCCCCTAATCAGCCAAAAATGCCTAGTTCAATGCGCGCTCCGCCGCCTCGATCACGTGTTTGGCGAGAATCGCCGTCGTCACTGCGCCCACGCCGCCCGGCACGGGCGTGATGGCGCCAACAATCGGCTCCGCAGCATCAAAATCGACGTCGCCGACCAGCTTGCCGGCGGCCTCGTCCCAGTTAATACCCACGTCGATGATCGTCTGGCCCTCGCGAACCGCATCCGCGCCAATCGTACGCGCACGCCCAACCGCGGCAACAACAATGTCGGCAGAACGGCACTCGGCAGCCAAGTCGCGCGTATGCGTATGGCACGTCGTCACCGTGGCATTGCGAGCCGTAAGCATAGCGGCAACGGGGCGGCCAATCACCAGCGACCGACCGACAACGGCAACCTTGGCCCCATCCAGCTCAACGCCATAATGGTCCAGCAGTGCCAGCACGGCTTCGGCCGTGCAAGGAGCAAAGCCCTCGCCCCGCCCCGAAAGCGTGGTAAGCAGCGACGCCGGCGTCATGGAGTCAACGTCCTTGGCGGGATCGAGCGCGGCGGCAACCGCATCCTCGTCAAGGCCGGCAGGCAGCGGACGAAACATCAGGCATCCGTGAACAGCGGGGTCGGTATTAATGCCCTCGATAGCCGCCAGCAACTCATCCTGCGAGACATCGGCGGGCAGCAACACGCGACGAGCTTCGATGCCCACCTTCTCGCAGCGCTTGATGGCACCGCGCTCGTAGGATAGGTCGTCCTCGCGCTCGCCTACACGAACGATAGCAAGCGTCGGAACAACGCCGCGCTCGCGCAGAACAGCACAACGCGCGGCAAGCTCCTCAGTCAACGTGCGGGCGACGGGAGCGCCCTTCAGCAGCTCAGCCATAGCTATCCCCTCTTCCTGGCGGCGTCGGCGGCGCGGCGCGCCAGAGCGTCGGCGCGCGGTAGCCACATATCGAGCAGTTCATCGCACGCCGCCTCGAGCTCCTCGGCGCGCGTCCGGTCTTTCATAGACGTGGTATTGGCAAAGAGCGTCAAGCTCGCGCCCTGCATGGCCGCGCGGCAAAACACGGCACCGCACGCCACATCGGAGAGCAGCTGTCGGGAGCCCTTGTCCGCCATGTCCTCGAGCAGCGCCAGCGCACGACCGCAGGCGTCCATAATGCGGTACGGTGGCATGGCCGCCACGTGCAACGCGTCCTGAATCGCCGCAGGTCGAGCCGGGTTCTCGCGCGGAATACCGTACGCAGCGGACACCTGGCCGTACGCACGAACGTCCTCGGCGACCAGACCCACAAGTTCCTGTGCCAAATCATCCGCCTGGGCAAATGCGCGCGTCAGATCGTCTGCGCGATCGGAAAGCGCGGGATTGGTCGCCCCATAGCGAGCGACCATCCCGCATAACGAAGCGCCCAGCGCGCCCACAAAGGCGCTCGCGCTACCGCCGCCGGGAACCGGCTCGCGCGCGGCAAGCGCCTGGGCAAACTCGCGACAGGGTTTATCCATCATCTCTTGACTCATCGAAACACCTCTGCCCACCGCGCCGGCCACCACGGGCCGCACGCATAATAAAAAAATGGGACAACGACGCCAGGAAGCGGTTGTCCCATTCATCGATCTTGTCCAAGCCAGTCTAGCCCATAAGACAAAGGCTGTCAGGAGCTCTGGCTATCGGTGTTTCCGATTGCCTGCTATAGGCACGGACGCCTAGTCCACCTGGAACGTCGGCAGCAGCGTGTCGATAATCTTCGAACCCATGTCGCGGTTTGCAGTCGAGTACTCCAAATGCGCCGTGGCAATTGTCGAATCCGTAACGATCGTCTTTTCGTAAATGATCGTATCGCCGTCGCGCCACGAAACCACGTACCAGTTGTCGCCCTCCGCGGTATAGAGGTCAGCCTTGCCCGAGGTGTCCGCGTCGACGAACATCTCGTGCGAGGTTTCGTCGTTAATGTTGACGTAGCCAAACAGGTTGATTACAAAGCCCGTCTCCGGATCCTCATACCTGGCGCCACTGCCGCTGGGAGTATCTTCCATCTCAAAGCGATTGGGAATCGACATGCTATAAGGATGCATGTCGTTCGTGTACGTATACACGTCGGTTAGGTAATCGTCCGAATCGCCCGAGCCGTAGTATGCCGATTCGTCTTCGGGAACGGCCTCGTCATCGGACGACGAGGATTCCTTGGCCTTGGACTTGTTGCTCTTCTTCTTGGCAGAAGAATCTTTCTCGTCCGAAGACCCGGTATCGATCACCGAGATTTGCGTGTCAGAGCTCTTGGGCCCGTTAAGCATCGTGAGCGCAAACACCGTGCCACCCCCAAGGAGTACCACGGCGGCACACGCCACCGCGATGACAATCGGAGCTTTGCTCTTAGGCTTTTGAGGCACGGGCGCGACCGGTGGCATCGACCGGGTCAGGCCCGGAGCAGAGGAAGGACCAGCGCCCGTAGGCGTCGGTATGGAACCGCCTGCCAGCGAAGCCCCACAGTGCGTACAAAACGTCGATCCATAAGGCACTTGCTGTCCGCATTTTTGACAGAACATCGTTCGACCTTTCGTGGTTTAGCTTTTGTCACAGCCAAGTCTAAAACCTTAAGCCGGCATCGCTGTTGCGCAACATTGGGAGCATCAACCAAGCCGCACGCTTGCCCAGCGCCAGGCCCACCTTGCGGCAAGCCCGCACATGCAAACATGGGACACATGGCCCACCTTTCGAGACTCCCGGGCAGCACAAGCTGGGGCATATCTATAAGTAAGGAACCCGTTGGGGCACGGCCGCGCAACGGCCACAAGCGATGAACGGAGGCATAAGCCGCACAGTACACAGAGACATCCGCCGCCAGCGCAATCAGTACCCCAACAACATGCGGCGCCGTGATGTCATCGGCAGACAAGGAGGACGCCACCATGAAGAAAAAGACCCTATCAATCCTTTCCCTTTGCATCGCCCTCTTTGCCGCGTTTGCCCTTGTCGGCTGCGGCGGGAGCGCATCGGGCAGCGGCAGCGCCCCCAAGAGCGAGAGCAAGGAAAAGGCCCCCGTCGCCAAGAAGACCGACTTCATCTGGTTTAAGGTCAAGATGCCCGAGGGCGTCGGCGTAAGCGACTCTGCCGGCAAGAATGCCGACAGGGTCCAGCTCACCTTCCCCGAAGATGAGAACACCTCGGCCGATCGCTTTATCCCCGTTTGGAAAAAAGCGCTGACGGCCGAGGAATCCCACGCCGACCAGACGGAAAAGAAGGGGGATACGTTCCAGTGGAAGGATGGCGGGTCCGTCGAGTATAACGGCAGGACGTGGCTCGTCGGAACATACGAGGACAACAGCGGCATCTCAACCATGCTTTTTACCGACGTTGAGCCGGGAAGCGTCTACGTCCTCATCTCGAACTTCGACCAGCACAAGAAAGAAGCCGAGGCGCTCCTCAACTCCATCGAGTTCCCCGATGACATGGAAGAGGCAGTTTCCGAGGCACGCGAAGTCGAGATTTCGAGCATCGAGATCAAGTAACGGGACACCCGCACGCGCCTACGCGCACCCGCGCACATGCGCCCCATTAAAACAACGGGCGCCCAACCCGGGGAGGGCCGACAGCATCGGCCCTCCCCTCTTTTACACCCGCGCATATTGCCACTTGCCGGCGCAAATCCGGCCCCCAGAATGGGACACATGGCCCACCCGAACGAGCCGCCCGCGCGTACAGTAAAGACAGGTAATCCATGGGCGGTTACAGATCGAGGAGGACACGACCATGAAAAAGAAGGCCTTTGCGATTCTCACCCTCTGCATCAGTCTCTTTGCCGCGGTTGCCCTGGTGGGTTGTGGCGGAAGCGGTGGCGCTACCGGCAGCAGCGGTGGCGGCGGCGCGGAAAAGCCAACCGTGGATATGAGGACCGACTTCATTTGGTTTAAGGTCGAGGTCCCCGAGGGCGTCGAGATTACCGACGTTGCCGGCGACACGGCCGACAGGGCCCAGTTTAAGTTCACCAAGAGCGAGCACGCCAGCGACCGCTTCATCCCCGTCTTCGACCCTGACAAGAACGCCGACGAGCTGTTTGACTACGAGGCCAAGTGGAAGACCGACTTTGAGTGGACCGAGAATGATCCCGTCAAGTACAACGGCAAGACCTGGCGCAACGCTTCCTATACACACTCGGGCGGCGTGACGACTGAGTACTTCACCGACGTTGACGGCGGCAGCGTGTACGTGCGCATCGACAATGTCGAAGAGCACAAGGACGCCGTCGAGACCATGATGAAGTCCCTGGAGTTTGCCGATGATATCGCCAAGGCCAAGACCGAGGCCATGGACGTCAAGCTCGACGATATCGAGATCAAGCGCTAAGCGACTCGCGAGCGTAACGGGAAACACGAGCGCAGTGCAAACAAGCGACGGTGCCCCAGCGTTTCGTACTAAGGGAGGATCGGCTCGCCGGCCCTCCCTTTCTTATGCCGATAGCCGGCGAACGCGAGGGTGCCGGACGGCAAAACCACCCCCAGCGCGGTAGCAACACAAATAGACAAGCGCCCCAACGCGTCCGCCCGCCGATTAATAGCACCGCGCAGACAATTAAGCCAACACGTTTAGACATCCGGGCAGTATAGTGACCAAAACGAGCGCATAACCGCACCCCGCGAATGGAGGAGTTATGACCGAACACCACGCCATCAGTCGTCGAGCATTTACGCTGGGCCTAGGACTCGCAGCATTGTCGCCATTTGCAAGCCTGCCCGAAACCGCGGCGCTGGGCCTTCCCGTGCGCGCGGCATTTGCAGAAGACACGCCCACACCGGCGGCCACCCTCGACAAGTTCGTCATTCGCCTTCGCCCCGCAGGCTATTTTCGCACCGCGAGCGTCAACCAAGACGGCAACGTTCGCGGCAACGTCTGCCACCTGTTTAATGACGGCACGTCCAGCAAACTCATCCTTGAACACGTAGTGACCGATGCAGATAATACAAATTGGTATGCCATCCGCACCTTACTCAATTTCGAAGAGCATAAAAAGACGGGCTACAGCATTTGGTCGGTCGACGGCGACTCGGACAAAGATGGAAAGGTCATCCACGTATGGAGTGGCGAGTATGACGACAAGCCCAGCCGCGCTTTTGCGTTTAAACGCCAGTCAAACGGAACCTATATCATCCGAGACCGCACGGTCGAAAAAGAAACCGAGAAAAAAGACATTAAGTACCTGGCAATAGAATCGGACGGCAAAGACCAGGACAACAATAAGATCTGCCATAAGAGTAAGAGCATTCCGTGGGAGCTCGAACTTATCGGTTACGATATGAAAAAGAACGATGCCACGGTTAGCAGCCTCGACTGGATCACGTACAGCAGCTACGTCGACGGGCCCTGTTGGATGAAATACGTCGACAACAGCAAGTTCCTCGACGAACTGAGCATCCCGGGCACGCACGATTCGGGCACCTGCAGCGTGGACAATGACACCGAGCCCCAATCCTCCCAAGCAAAATGCCAGCAGGATTACATCCCCACGCAGTTGCTCGAAGGCATTCGCTACTTTGATATCCGACTTGGAAAGAACGACGAGAACGGCGACCCCGGCATCGACCACGGAGCTTGTTACCTGCTCAAAAAAGACGGGAACTTTATGCATCTCTCCGATGTCATCGGGTACTTCAATACGTTTTTGAGCGAAAACCCGACAGAAGCGCTCATCATGCTCGTGTCGCGGGGCAATGGCGAGGCTACCAACGAAAGCCTCACGACGGCCTTTGGCAAGGTTTTGGATGAGAACCCCGACCTGTTCTACACATCGAGTCGCATCCCCACGCTGGGCGAGGTGCGCGGAAAGATCGTCCTGCTGCGTCGGTTTGGGCTCGCCGGCAACAGCGTAAGCAGCCACACATGGGGCCTCGACCTCACCCAATGGGACGACAAAATCGCAGCACACACCGACAGCACCTCCATGTGTCTCGTTCGAGACGAGCGGGGCTTTGAAGCCGTGGGGAAAACGGGTGACGAAGAGCCCTATTGCACCAAGGTATACGCCCAGGACCATTACGAATGCACAGGAACCGACAAAATCGGCTGGGTCGATATGGCGCTGCAGGAGACAACCAAGCTCGCCCGCATCATGGTGGACGTCGAGGACAATGACGGGGCCAAGGTAAAGGTCCTGGAGCACAGCTGGTGTATCAACTACACCAGCTGCACGAACTACAAGCAAGGAAGCAATCCTTTTACCGCAGCACGAGTGGTCAACGAGCATCTATACAAGAGCCAGTATGTAAACAGCACCGGAAATGAGAGCACAAAGGAGGACTGCCTCAAGCACATTGGCATCATTGCGTCCGACTTTGTTGATGCGGCACTGGCCCGAAGCATCTACCAGCGCAATTACGATGCGAAGCACAAGCAGACCGTTTCGTACTACCTCCCGACCCGTATGCGCATGACATACGGCGACTCGTTGAGCGATGCCTCACTCCAGGAAGGAAAGACCGTTGGCGAGGGTCGTTTCCGCCTTGTCGACAGCAGTAACGTACTCAGCGTGGCGGCTTCGGGCAACACGTTTGCTATCGAATACGTGGATGTCAACGCCCTGGGCAACGAGACCGTTACGGAACTGCAGGGTTCCGTGCCCATCGATATCGACCCGCGCGCACTGACGCCCCACTTTGAAGGGCTCGAGGGCCTTAAGGCCGGCGAGGACGTGCGCGCAAAGATCGCGGCGCCGCTCGAGGGCAAGCTCGAAGGCGATGCCTGCACCGCCCAGCTCGAGTTTATGCACGATGCAAACGGTGTGCCGGGCACGGCAATGGCCGAGGATGAGGCATTTGCCGCGGGGACGTATTGGGTGCGTGCGAAAGGCCTGTTGGGCGACGCGGCGCAGAACTACACGCTTGCCACCGACGGAGCCGCAAGCTTTACTGTGACGACTTCGGGCGACGCGGGCGGCACCGGCGCCGGTAACGGTAACGGTGGCGGCAACGGCGCAGGCAGCGTCGACAAGAACAGCAAGGGCAACAAGAGTAAGGGCTCGGGCAAAAAGCTCGCCAACACGGGCGACGGCTCTGGCATTGCCGCCGGGCTCGCTGCCGCCGCCGTGGCGACAACGGTCGCCGGCGCGGCAATGCTTGCCAACGACCGCGAAGACAGCGAAGGCGCTAGCGAATAGGCGAGCCGGCTTTTCAGACGCATCGGCTCAATCAGGGGCGCAGAATACCGTTCTGCGCCCCTATTTTTGACATGAAGGAGTAGCAAAGTGTTGGTGTCCATGCGTGTCACCCCCATGAGTTTCGTTAAAACTGTCTCTATGGCCACATTTTAGTCACCGCAAGGCCCATGCGAAGGTGCCAGACAGCACAGCAATTCGTGTCCGCGCGAGGCTTTAAACTAAATACGATAAAGATGCATTCCACAAGAGGAAAGTGGGGCGACAGTGATGGGCGAACTGGTAAACCGTGGAGAATCGGCAATCGTGCCAGAAGTTTTTTACAAGCAGGTTTCCTCGATTCTCAACGCCGCTCGCGACAAGGCCTATACCGCCGTTAACTTTGCGATGGTTGAGGCGTATTGGGAAATCGGCAAGAGCATTGTTGACGAGCAGGGCGGAGAGGAGCGCGCAGCATATGGAGAGGCATTGATTGCAGGCCTCTCCAGAAGGCTTACCGCGGATTTCGGAAGAGGCTTTGGCATCGCAAACCTTCGCAATATGCGTCAGTTCTTTCTTGCGTTTCCAATTCGCGACGCACTGCGTAGCGAATTGAGCTGGACTCATTACCGCAGGTTGATGCGCATTCCCGACCCTGATGCTCGCGCCTGGTACATGAACGAATGCGCCGATTCTCGTTGGAGCACGCGTCAGCTCGAGCGCCAGATCAACACCATGTTCCGCGAGCGCCTGCTTGCCAGCAAGGACAAGGAGGCCGTCACCCAGGAAATCCAAAAGAGCGCCCCGGCTCGTCGCCCCGAGGATATCATCCGCGACCCATATGTACTGGATTTTTTAGGTTTCTCGGACGATACTGCGTTTCGCGAGAGCGATCTAGAGCAGGCGCTCATCACGCATCTTCAGAAGTTCCTGCTGAAGCTTGGCCGTGGTTTCGCTTTCGAGGCGCGCCAAAAGCGCATCACCTTTGATGGGCGCCATTTCTATATTGACCTTGTGTTTTACAACTATCTGATGCGCTGCTTCGTGCTCATCGACCTTAAGACCGATGACCTTACGCATCAGGACCTGGGCCAGATGCAAATGTATGTGAACTACTACACGCGCGAGCTCATGAACGAAGGCGACAATCCGCCTATAGGCATCGTGCTCTGCGCGGACAAAAGCGACTCGATTGTCGAGTACACGCTGCCCGAAGACAACGACCAAGTGTTTGCCGCCAAATACTTGCCGTATCTTCCAAGCAAGGAAGAGCTGGCGCGCGAGCTGAGTGCCGAGTACCGCGCCATCAACGAAGCGACTAATGGCGAAGCGCAAGGGTAGCAGCACGTTGCGACCGATACCCCCGACGGCGTTTCATATCCCCCGACATAAGAGGAGCGCTCCATGACAGACAGACCGAAAACGACACTGCGCGACTGCATCTATGGGCTTGCCGTCGGCGACGCGCTGGGCGTTCCCTACGAGTTCAGGCCACGCGGCATGTTCGAATGCACGGACATGATCGGCTACGGCACGCATGGGCAGCCCGCCGGCACCTGGAGCGACGACACATCTATGACGCTTGCTACCTGCGACTCGATTAGGGAGCTCGGGCATATCGACACCGCAGACATGCGCGACAAGTTCGTAAGCTGGATTGTCCGTGGCGAGTATACGATCGACGGCGTTTTCGATTACGGCGGCACGACCGCCCGCGCCTTGCACACCGGCAAAGGAGGCTCCGGCGAGCGCGACAACGGCAACGGTTCGCTCATGCGCATCGCTCCCCTGGCGTTCACCGATGCGACAGACGAAGAGGTCAGCAAGGTCTCCGCGATTACGCACTCCCACAGAACGTCAACCGATGCATGCGTCATATTTGTCGAGCTGATGAGAGATGTGATGAACGACGTGCTCCCCTCGTGGGCACTCCATCTGAAAGGCGTGCCTGAGCAGGAGATCAGGTCAGGTGGCTTCGTGCGCGACACGCTTAAGGCAGCCACCTGGTGTTTCGTCAACACTAACAGCTACAAAGATTGCGTGCTTGCCGCCGTCAACCTGGGCGACGACACCGACACCACCGCAGCCGTCGCCGGCGCCCTCGCAGGCACGGCATACGGTCTCAAAGCCATCCCGCAGGAGTGGATCGACACCCTACGCGGAAAAGAGCTGATTGAGCAGTGTTTGTTTTAGGGCGCACTTACGATAGAAACTGACCAGGGGGCACCATGGAAAGAGAGATCGCAAATATAGACGAGTTCCAAGTGGACGAAAACGGGATTCCGCTATTTCCAGCAGGACTGAAGGAAGAAGCCAACCTCTATGTCCTCCCCGACGGGCGTTACCTCCCCTGCGGGGTCTACAGGACCGCGGACGGCGGCTCGCTCATTTATGAGCCATCCGAACCAAGCTTCTTCGGGCAGATGCTTGCCCAATTCGGGGAAAGCTAGAGACATGATTACCAGCTGGATCGACACTGCTCAAAATAAAAGGCAGAACCAGCAATAACCCTCTCATCAAAGAGCAGCAGCGCAGCGAAACCAAATAAGTAAAGAAGACGGTTCCAACCCCAGACCGAGCCCAGGGCAGAACCGCCAAGCAATTACATCTTATCAGCTCTGCAGGATTGGTTTGATGGTGGCAGGAGACACCTGAAGCCCAGCGCAGAGTAATCATGCATAAGCCTCCTCCGGAAGGTTGCCGTCAATGGCAGCATAGGGCCGGCCGTCGCGGTCCTCCCAGCTCGCGCAGACGTAGTCGTATTTTTCGAGCTCTACACCATCGTCGTCAATCCATGCGGGCTTGAACTCATGCACAAGCTCATTCGGGACTGCCCAGCCGAACATATCCCAACAGTGCTTGCCTCGGATAATCGCCTGATCGACATCGGCCGCATCGAAGAAGAAGCGCTTCCCGCTACGCTCAAGCTGAGCATTGACCGGGTCAACGGAATCGATTATGTATTCGCTAAACCCATCGTATCGTTCCCGGCACTCTTTGGACCTATATTCAGTTTAATTAACGGTTAGATCGACGCTGATTCAAAGCCTGCCGCGATTAAACCGCTTGTATGCATCGGCTTGATTTCCAACTAGATCGACATTGATCCAAAGCTTGATAAGGTTGCCAGCGTAAGGGGAAATAGGAATCGCGGAAAGTAGCACAGTACGAAGAGTGCCCTTGATTGAGGAGACGTAGGTGCAAATCCTACCGCCGCGCAAGCCGTCCTTCGGAGCGGTTTTTTATGCCGATAGGAGGCGGGGGATGTCCCTCGAGAAACCCGCCGCGGTTGCCGCCGACCCCGTGGAGAGCGCCAAGTGGGACAAGCTCACCGCCGGCCACGCGAGATCATCCCCGCATGTGTGAAGAACAGGTGGAAGAAGTTCCGGGGCTTTGACGGCTGCCGGGGTCATCCCCGCGTGTGCGGGGAACAGTATCCCGTGCAGCCCGCGAACACGCTTTGGCTGGGATCATCCCCGCGCGTGCGGGGAGCAGCAATTCAAAGAGTGCTAGAGGTTTGATTGCCCGGGATCATCCCCACGTGTGTGGGGAGCAGACGCCGCGACTGCTCGTCGCCCGCTACCGCTCGGGATCATCCCCGCGCGTGCGGGGAACAGAAGGTGAGTATTGTGTTGACGAGGTCGTCCATGGAATCATCCCCGCGTATGTGGGGGCAGTTGGCCAGATACTGGCTCAGGAACGAGCCGATGGGATCACCCCCGCGTATGCGGGGAGCAGCCATTGACGTACCAAAGGCCAGCATTGCCCCTAGGATCATCCCCGCGCGTGCGGGGAGCAGCTCAAATCGGTCTATGACGATTGGTACATCAAGGGATCATCCCCGCGTGTACGGGGGAGCAGCGCTTGGAGCCGAGTTTTGGCCTTGAAGTATCGGGATCATCCCCGCGTGTGCGGGGAGCAGCCGGGCATGCGGGACAGGCGCGACGGGTTCTTGGAATCATCCCCGCGCGTGCGGGGAGCAGGGTGTGAGTACACAATCGACAAGGACGGAAACGGGATCATCCCCGCGTGTGCGGGGAGCAGGCGCTGCGTGCAGGCAATTACAAGCGAATGGAGGGATCATCCCCGCGCGTGCGGGGAGCAGTCATCGGCGCTCGCGCCGGACAGCGCCTGGACGGGATCATCCCCGCGCGTGCGGGGAACAGTGCATTGATGCTTGGGCGGCTGAGTGCGACGCGGGATCATCCCCGCATGCGCGGGGAGCAGTCATCGCTGTACCATTCGTCTGTGAACAGAGTGGGATCATCCCCGCGCGTGCGGGGAGCAGTACTTCACGCGCGTCACGTATGACCTGTGCATGGAATCATCCCGCGTGTGCGGGGAGCAGGGCGGGGGCCTTTGGATCAAGCGCGGCTCGCCGGGATCAACCCCGCGTATGCGGGAAGCAGTTCCACCTGACCGACACGGGGAAGGCCCTCATGGGGTCATCCCCGCGTGTGCGGGGGGGCAGCACGGGCCGGAGATGCTTCAGGCCGCAGCGGAGGAATCATCCCCGCGTGTGCGGGGAGCAGGACGAGGTCGTCAGAAAGCTGACGAGCAGAAAGGGATCATCCCCGCGCGTGCGGGGAGCAGGCTAGGGCCTTTGCCTCCCAGATGGTGGAGGAGGGATCATCCCCGCGCGTGCGGGGAGCAGGATATCGAGCGATGCCGGACTCGCGCATTGGTAGGATCATCCCCGCGCGTGCGGGGAGCAGTTACTTGCGTTGACAGTCTAACGCCTACGTTTGGGATCATCCCCGCGCGTGCGGGGAGCAGGCCAGGTTGGCTCGGTTGCCGAACACGAGGTTGGGATCATCCCCGCGCGTGCGGGGAGCAGGCCAGGTTGGCTCGGTTGCCGAAC
>CABPCW010000055.1 GCA_902406155.1 uncultured Collinsella sp. | reverse complement strand
AGCGAGGACAGTAGACAACAATTGCCTCACGTTTTTTGTATATATACATAAATATATAAACATCAAGCGTGGGCTGTTGTCTATCTGCTGGATAGGTGTTTGGCGATACCTCTTGCTTGGATAGATGGCAGTTCCCACGCTTTTATTATGTTTTCCATCTTAGGGAACAGATGGAGCAATTGGAAAATTATGTATTTCATATTCCCAGACAATCTTCCGGCATCCGTACAAAAGGCGGCGTTCGAATTCACATCCGAACAGCCAAAAAGTCGATGGCATACTGGGCGGCTACCATGGAGCCCTTGGCGAGCACGCTCTCGTCGATCTTGTAGAAGCAGGAGTGCTGGGCATAGGTGGCGCCGATCTGGGGGTTGCGCGTGCCAACAAAGGCGAGCACGCCCGGCACACGGCGCAGGTACTCCGAGAAATCCTCGCCCGAAAGCGTGCCGCGGTAATGGCCCTCGCCTGCGGGGCCCAGGCACTTGAGCACAGCTTGGCGGCAGCGCTCGCTCGAGGCGGCATCGTTTTCGACCTTGTAGTTGGCGATGGTGTAGTCGGTGAGTTCGGCCTCGGCGCCTAGTGCTGCTGCGGTGTGCTCCACGATGCGGCGCATAAGCTCGGGCATCTCCTCATGCGTCTTGTCGCCATAGGTGCGCACCGTGCCGGCGAGGTACGCCGTGCCGGCGATAACGTTGCGCGCGGTGCCGCCGTGCAGTTCGCCGACGGTGATGACGGCGGGTTCGTAGGGGCTAATCTCGCGCGAGACGATGGTCTGCAGGGCGTTGACGATCTCTGCCGCCACCATAACGGCGTCGTGGCCGCGCTGGGGCATGGCACCGTGGCACGAGGTGCCGCGAACGTCGATGCGGAACCAGTCGGTATTGGCCATGCGCGGGCCGGGCTCGCAGCTCACGGTGCCGGCGTCGACCTCGCTCCAAATGTGAGCGGCATAGGCGCCATCGACGCCATCGAGCACGCCGGTGCCGATCATGAGCTTGGCACCCTGGCCGTTTTCCTCGCTGGGCTGGAACACGATGCGGACCTCGCCGTGAATGTCATCGGTCATGTGGCGCAGAATCTGCAACGTGCCGAGCATCATGGCGATATGGCAGTCGTGGCCGCAGGCATGCATGCAGCCCTCGTTGACGCTGGCGAACTCCTCGCCGGTCTGCTCGGTGACGGGCAGGGCGTCGATGTCGGCGCGCAGCAGGATGCGGCGGCGCGGCGTGCCGTCCTCGCGGTAGGCGTCCGGCGCGGTACCGCGAAGCGTCGCCACCAGGCCCGTCTTGAGTGGACGCTCGTAGGGGATATTCATGGCATCGAGCTGGTTGGCGATGTCGGAGGTCGTGCGCTCCTCGGCAAGGCTCAGCTCCGGGTGCTTATGGAAGTGCCGGCGCTGCTTGATGATATAGGGCTCAAACTCGGCGGCGATATCTTGGATGGCCGCGGTGACGTCGTCTGCCGCGCGAACCTCGGTTGCTGCCATAATCTGCTGTGCCTTGGTTTTCGTCATGGTCGATTTGCTCCTTGCTGGGTTGATCGCAAAATCGTACAGGCTCTCTCCAGTATGCCACCTGCCGCTAGGGCTGGTAAAGTTGCCGTTTGCCGCTTGGAGTTTTGTTGCAAGGGCGGGGGAGTACACTCGGGGGTGTTGAATTTCCTGCCAGAGATGGGGATGCCCATGCAACATATCGATCGGATTATCCGCTCCAAGAACGTTTTTACCGCGCAAGACGGTATCGATACCGCCCGCGAGCTGGCGATTGCCATTGCGGGCGATCGCATCGTCGCAGTCGGTGCGCCCGATGACGTGATTGACGCCGCACCTGCCGCCACGCCGGTGGTCGATTACGGCGAGCAGTTTGTCTGCCCCGGTTTCCACGATGCGCACCTGCATTTCTTCCATACCTCGGTTGGCTCCTCACCGTATATGCTCATGGATATGGGCACGTCCGAGGCGGCGCTGGTGCAGGACGCGCTCAAGTTTTCCCAGGACCTGCCCGACGACGCCTGGGTCGTGACGCAGGGCTGGCGCGATTACCGCTGGGATCCGCCCGAGCACCCTACCAAGGCCTCCCTCGATGCGGCATTTCCTGATCGTCCCTGCGTTATGTACTCGGGCGACGGGCACACGCTGTGGCTCAACAGCCGCGCGCTCGAGGCGCTCGGCGTGACGCGCGACAGCGAGCCGCCGGCGGGTGGCAGCTACGACAAGGATGCAAATGGCGAGCTCACGGGTATCGCTCACGAGGCTGCGGCCATGCAGCTGCTGCCGCGCTGTCTTGAGTGGCTGGGCGAGGATCGCATCGCGAGCGCGTATGCCGACCAAATGAAACGCATGGCCGAGCAGGGCATTACCTCGATTTGCGACATGTCGCTCATGCCCATGCCGGGCTGTGACTTTATCCGCGACGACGTCTACGACAAGCTTCAGGCGATTGGCAAGCTGGGCATTCGCGCCCACCTGTTCCCCACGCTGTTGGATGACCAATCGCGCTTGGAAGAACTTCAGACCCGCTACGCAAACAATGCGTTGCTCTCGGCGCCGGGCTTTAAGCAGTTCTTCGATGGCGTGTCGAGCGAGCACACCGCATACCTCACCGATCCCTATACCAACCCGCGCTTCCCGGGCGACCAGGGCCGTCTGACGGTTCCCGTCGAGCGCATGCGCAAGCTGGTCCTGGCGGCAGCCGAGCGCGGCCACACCGTGCGCATCCACGTTATCGGCGACGGCGCCATCCATGCCGCGCTCGATATCTTTGAGGAGGCGGCAGAGCTCTACGGTTTGCCCCCGCACGGCCATAATACGCTTGAGCATTTGGAGAATCTGCTGCCCGAGGACATCGATCGTCTGCGCAAACTCAACGTCATTGCCTCGAGCCAGCCTTGCCACATCACGCTCGACCCGGGTGGCCCGGAGCGCGACCTGGGCCTGGAACGCAGCCGCATCATGTGGCCGTTCGCAACTTATCAGCAGCGCGGTATCCGTCAAGCTTTCGGTACCGACAGCCCCATCACGGCCGTTACCAGCATGAACGTGCTCTACACGGCTATCACGCGCCAAGATCCCCGCAGCCACTGGCCCGAGGGCGGCTGGCTGCCGAGCGAGCGTATCGACGCGGCAACGGCCCTGCGCAACTACACGCTTGGCAGCGCGTACGCAGCGGGCGACGAGCAAAACCTCGGCAGCCTAGAGCCCGGCAAATACGCCGACCTGGTAGTCCTGGACCAAAACCCGCTCGCCATCGACCCCCAAGAGCTGCAAGCCACCAAGGTTCAGGCCACCTACCTGGCGGGCAACTTAATCTACGAGCGCTAATATTCATGCCGTACCGTTAAACGCGGCTCGGGCAGCCTATTCTGGGATGGCGCTCGAGCTGCGTTTGTTTGCCTATGGGGTCCGTTAGGAGCGCCCCCGCTCTGCTTGATTTGGGCGCGGGGCGGAGGCGCCGCTGCCCCGCGCCCAATTTGGACGTCAGTAATGCTGTCTCTTGGTGTTTTGAATACTTCCCATTGCAGATTGCATAAAAAGGTTGGATTGATTTTTCTGGTCCTGATGTACCCCCGCCTGGGCCGTGCAAAAAACGGAGTATTCAGCACCGTGAGCTCTGCCGGTGCCGCTGCAGTCGGGTGGCATTGCGGAGATCGACGTCATTTTGGGGTCCGGTGCGGCGCGAGGCACGCCTTTTTGTCCTGACGGGGTTTGCCCGTCGACCCAAATCGCCGGTCAAAGGCGTTCTTGGGACCAATATGGTGTGTCCGGCGCGTATGCAGCCGTCCTGGCCTGCTGAATACTCGAAAAAATGCACGGTGCTCCCCAGGGGACCCGAGCGTGCAGTGAAAACCATGCCTACGTTCCTATCCGCATCGCCATTTTGCTGCACTGACTTTTCTGAATACCGGGCCCGAGATTGGTCAACCCTAGGCTCCCGGAGCTGCGTTGGGGTCGGTTTCGTTGGCGGCCGCCTGCTTATGGGTGGCAAAGACCGAGCCTTCGTGGTCGAAGAGCTTACGATATTGCATGCGGTCCAGGCAATCGCGCGCATTGGCGGTCTTGGCGGGAACGTTCTTGGTCTCGGCTGTATACCAAACGCCGTGCGCATCCTGCGCCCCCACCACGTTTATCGCCGGCATGTGCGCTCGGTTTTGCAAGCGTGCGCGTTGGTAGGCGGTGAGCGGGGCACCGATGGCATTGAGTGCGAGTGCACCGACGTTATTGATGCTTGTGTTGAGTTCCCCACTCGTTTGTGCGTTGCCGGCGACATCGTAGTTCGCCCAGACCACATAGCGTGTCTGCCAGATGCGCTCGGTATGTGTGGCATCGTCCTCATCGGTAAAGTAGAGGTCGTTGTAGCGGTCGGTGAAGAACGGCTGGTGGTCGCCGTACATCACCACGACGACGGGGCGGTCGAGATCACGCAGCTTTTCCAGGAAGGCGGCGAAGGCGGCATCGGACGCTTCCATGAGCGAGCAGTATTCATTGGTCCAGGTGATAACTTTGTCGGACACACCTTCGACGGCAAGGTGCAGTTGCTGGTCGGTGGGCACCAAGCCCGTGTCATAGGCGGAGTGGTTTTGCATCGTCACGTCGTGGATGAAGATCGGCTGGTCGCTCTGCTTTAGTACCTCGAGGCACTTGTCGTAGGTGGCGGCGTCGGTGACCTTGCGGCAGAGCTCGGGTGCGCCGGCGAAGTCCTCGATCGAGAGGAACTCGTCGAATCCCATGTCCGCGAAGACGTTCTCGCGATTCCAGTTGGTGGCGTGGTTGGGGTGCATGGCCACGGTGCGATAGCCGAGTCTCTTGAACTGACGGGCGAGGTTCTCGCTCGGGGCCAGGTTGTAGCTCATGAACGGGTAGACGCCAGCGCCCAGGAATGCCATGGAGTGTCCGGTTAAGAACTCGAACTCGCTGTTACAGGTGCCGGCACCGAAGGCGCTCATGTAGCTCACTCCCTGCAGAAGCGCGTTATCGATGGCTTTGAAGCGCTCGGGCCCCTTATAGCCACAGCCCAGTTCGTTAAAGATTGAAAGGTCGGCGAAGGACTCGTTCATGATGCAGATGACTGAGGGCTTGAGCTGGTCAAACTGTTCGACGGCAGCGGCACGGGAGGGGTCGGCGATGCCGTTCGTGCCCGCGTTCCAGCGCGCGGCAAGGCGCTTGATGATCGCCGAGGCCTCACCGCTCTTGTAGTGCTTGGGTTTAGGCGGCACCATTTTTTGCGCGCTCGAAATAAAGGTGGGGAGAAACCCCTGACTGTAATAGCTTTCGAGGGGCCTCCAGGTATGAAGTTTGATGCCCAAGGTGTCGTAATAGCTGATGAAGGCCTGCGCCCCCAGTGCGGCTCCGGCAACAAGTGCGGTACGACGGTCGACGGAGAGGGGGAGTTTGGATTTGGTTGCGACTGGATGCTCCCTCGGCGCTGTCGATGTCCCCTCGGTTGCCGGAGACGCCTTTGAGTCCTTCGATTTCAAGGACGCAGACATCGCATGGTCGATGGACTCGGGGGACGTTTCCGATGCGCGGCGCGGCGGTCGCCCACATGCATCACGCGGAATGAGGACGATAAGCGCGATTCCCAAGGCCGCGGCGGCAAGCCCCATGAAGCAGAAAGTGCTGAGCTCATAGGTGTAGCTGCCGGCGACCGTCGCAGCGGTCGAGAGTGCGAACAGGTCTCCGGGTTGGATGGGCATCGATTTGAACGTGATTACGAAGTACTCGGCGATACCGATGCTGGCGAGCGCAACGATGCCAACGATTGCGGGGGTCTTACGGCGGTGCGGCAGATAGAACAACAGGCACAAGAAGCAGAAGATGAGCAAAAGCTCCAAAAGTGCCGGTCCGGCCTGCATCTTCCATAGTTCATGGTTGGAGGGCAGCTCGAGGGCGAGCATCGAGCATATCGATGCGCCGCCGATCGTTGCCAGCGTACGGGGGTAGGGATGGTCGGTCATCCAGCTTTTCAGATCCTTCATGCTCATCTTCATCGTCTCTGTTCCTTACTCCTAGTTCAGCGTCTTCACGAGCTTCTCCAGGTTGTCGTTCATGATGGGTGGGTAATCCTCGCCGGCTTTAAGCTGTTTGTCAGTGAGCCCCTCGACGGGGTCGAGCTGGACGCATTGTCGTCAGAAGCGGCGAGAGCAAAGACCGCACTTAAAAGGGGCATATATGCCGCCGCCATGGGGCCACGGTGACGAATAGGACGCCGCTTGGGATGGCGACGGTAGATTCGGTTGTCCATAGATTGCTCCTGAATTGAAAACGGCTGCGTCGGGGTGCCGACGGCCGAAGGCGATGCCGCTGTGGCACGCGGTAGCTATTTGATTCAATTGGGAGCCGTTAATCGTCCAGACGGACCCTGAGGGATAATAGGGTGACCGGGGCATATGAAGATCGCTCGGTGCCGATGACGGCTAGGGCGGAGATCAGCAAGAGGGTGATGAACGATGTCGCGCCCACGGGGACGGTGTCACCGCCACGGGCGATCGACAGATTGCCGGCGAGCTCGGCGCAGATGGTGCAGCCCGCGCCGGTGCAGTCATGATGCAACTCATGGGCGGTTGCGATGGGGGAGAGGATGGTTACCGCGAGAAGGGCGAAGACGAGAGCCAGGGCGAGCAGGCGAGTGCGAACGGGCGGCATGGAGTCGCGTGCATCGCGATTCGGTGCTATATCTCGCCATGCCGAGGTGCTCAGCTCATCAGTCATCTGCCCTCCCTTCCTCTCATCTGGGCATATTTCATCTGGAGGATTGTAGTCTTGAGAAGCTGATTCACAAAGTTGCCGCGCTAAAACTTCATGCTTTCCGGTCCGCCTTGGGGCTGCGCATAAGTTATCCTCCGACATTCAGAAAATCTAAGTGCCAAAAAATAAGATTTTTTGACTCCGTGTTGTATAACCCGTCATTCGTGGGTACCATTCAACGCGTACGCAAACGAAGTAGGGAAACCCGCACGGCTCAACCGCGCGGCCCACAAAGGAGGAAACAAGCATGTCGTCTTTGAAGCCGCTTGCAGATCGCGTCCTGGTCAAGCCCGACGAGGCCGAGCAGAAGACCGCTTCTGGTCTGTACATCGCCAGCAACGCTCAGGAGAAGCCGCAGCGCGGCACCATCGTTGCCGTTGGCGCCGGTAAGGTCAACGACAAGGGTGAGCGCATCCCTATGGACGTTCAGGTCGGCGACGTTGTCATCTACGGTAAGTTCGGCGGCAACGAGGTCAAGGTCGACGGCGAGAAGTATCTGCTGATGCGCGCCGACGACATCTACGCCGTCGTCGAGGCCTAGTCTCGTCAGAATCTCTGATTCGTCTTTGAACGCGCCCGCCGCATAGGACTCGGAAGCGGCGACGCGAGTCACATTTCTTTTGGAGGATTACCTACCATGGCAAAGAACATTACGTTCAACACCGATGCCCGCGCCAAGCTCGCCAAGGGCGTCAACACTCTGGCCGACGCCGTTACCGTCACCATGGGCCCCAAGGGCCGTTACGTCGCTCTGCAGCGCACGTTCGGTGCCCCGACTATCACCAACGACGGCGTTTCCGTCGCTAAGGAGATCGAGCTCGAGGACAACATCGAGAACATGGGCGCTCAGCTGGTGAAGGAGGTCGCCACCAAGACCAACGACACCGTGGGTGACGGCACCACCACCGCAACCCTGCTCGCCCAGGCCATCGTCAACGACGGCCTGCGCAACGTCGCCGCCGGCGCCAACCCGCTGGCCATCCGTCGCGGCATCGACAAGGCTGTAAACGCCGCCGTCGCCGAGATGAAGAAGCAGGCCAAGCCGGTCGAGACCAAGGAGCAGATCGCTTCCGTCGGCACCATCTCCGCTGGTGACCCCGAGGTTGGCGAGAAGATCGCCGAGGCCATGGAGGTCGTGGGCAAGGACGGCGTCATCACCGTCGAGGATTCCCAGACGTTCGACATCACCATCGACACCGTCGAGGGCATGCAGTTCGACAAGGGCTATGTCTCCGCTTACTTCGTCACGGACAACGACCGCATGGAGGCCGTGATGAAGGATCCGTACATCCTCATCACCGACCAGAAGATTTCCAGCGTTCAGGACATCATGCCTGTTCTCGAGGCTGTCCAGCGCGCCGGCCGTGGCCTGCTCATCATCGCTGAGGACATCGACGGCGAGGCTCTGCCGACCCTGGTCCTCAACAAGATCCGCGGCGCTCTCAACGTCTGCGCCGTCAAGGCCCCGGGCTACGGCGATCGCCGCAAGCGCATCCTGGAGGACATCGCCGTCCTCACCGGTGGCCAGGCTGCTCTGGACGAGCTGGGCGTGAAGGTCGCTGACATCACCGCCGATATGCTCGGTACCGCTAAGTCCGTCACTATCTCCAAGGACAACACCGTCGTCGTCGGCGGCGCTGGCTCCAAGGAGGCCATCGACGCCCGCATCGCTCAGATTAAGGGCGAGATGGAGAACACCACCTCTGACTTCGACCGTGAGAAGCTCCAGGAGCGCCTGGCCAAGCTCTCCGGTGGCGTTGCCGTCATCAAGGTCGGCGCTGCTACCGAGTCCGAGCTCAAGGAGATCAAGCACCGCGTCGAGGACGCCCTGCAGGCTACTCGTGCTGCTGTCGAGGAGGGCATTGTCGCCGGCGGCGGCGTCGCCTTCATGGACGCTGCTCCTGCGCTCGATGCTGTCGAGATCGACGACCCCGAGGAGAAGATCGGCGTCGACATCGTCAAGAAGGCTTTGACCGCTCCGGTCGCCACCATCGCCAAGAACGCTGGCTTTGAGGGCGCTGTCGTGGTCGACAAGGTTGCCGAGCTGCCCGCCGGCCAGGGTCTCAACTCTGCCAACGGCGAGTGGGGCGACATGATCGAGATGGGCGTCCTCGATCCCGTCAAGGTCAGCCGCGTCACCCTGCAGAACGCTGCTTCTGTCGCCAGCCTGATCCTTATCACCGAGGCTACCGTCTCCGATGTCCCCAAAAACACTCAGCTTGAGGACGCTATCGCTGCTGCCACCGCTGGTCAGCAGGGCGGCGGTATGTACTAAGGCCGACAAGGTCTAGAACTCCCACCGGGAATCCGGGGGCGGGACGGGGGGGGTTCTCTCCGGAACGTCCTCGGACATGCAAAGAGGCTCCGCATCGCGCTTTGCGCTGCGGAGCCTCTTTGCGTCCTGCGGAATGTTCCGGAGAGAAGCCCCGTCCCGCCCCCGGATCCCCTGCGTTTACGGCCTTGAGGTCGGCGGGCGGAGAAGGACGTGGTTGATAGGGATACGTGTCCCCTTCGCTGTTTCGCGCTTTGCGCGAAAGACGCGTTACTTTGGGATGGGTGGGGAACGTGGTTGTCACGGCAACTGGTCCCCGCCAAAAATTACCCTCGGCGTACTTGCGCCTTTCTTCCCTCGTGCTACACTTGCAATTGCTGTTTCAGGGCGGGGTGAAATTCCCCACTGGCGGTAAATCGGGCGGTGTCAAAGGGGCGCCGTGGCGCAGGTAAAGTGCCTGCGGTCGAGCCGATGAGTCCGCGACCCGTGCGTGCGTTGGTTCGCATGCCGGCTGAACTGGTGAGATCCCAGTACCAACGGTTAGAGTCCGGATGAAAGAGGCAGGTGATCTTATGTCTGAACAGTCGCAGCATATCCATTTTGAGAACACGAATAGGTGGAGCACCAAACAGCTCGTTACCATGGCGTTGATGTGCGCCTTGGGCGCCCTGTTTATGTATGTGCAGCTGCCCATCCTTCCCTCGGCGCCGTTTTTGACGTATGACCCGTCGCTGGTGCCGGCGATGGTGTGCGGGTTTGCGTACGGCCCTGGTGCCGGCACTGCCGTCGCCGCCATGGCGATCGTCATCCATGCGCTCACCACGGGCGACTGGGTCGGCGCGCTTATGAACCTGGTTGCCACGCTGGGCTACATTCTGCCCGCGGCTATCGTCTACCAAAAGATGCACACCTACAAGGGTGCCGTGATTGGCCTGGTGCTCGGCGTCATTGCCGCTACGGCGTTGTCTATGGTTGCAAACCTTACCATTGGCGTATGGTTCTGGTATGGCTCGGTCGACGTGATCGCCCCGCTCATGCTTCCCGCCGTGCTGCCGTTTAACCTCATCAAGACCGTGCTCAACTCGGTGTTGACATTGGCGGTGTACAAGGCGGTCTCCAACCTCATCACACCCAAGAAGGACCAGGTCAAAGGCCGCGCATGATTGAGTGTCGGGGCGTTTCCTTTAGTTATGACGGTGCCACACCGGCACTCGATGGCATCGATCTGAACATCGAGGATGGCGAGTTTTGCTGCATCCTCGGTGGCAATGGGTCGGGTAAGTCGACGTTTGCCAAGCATTTGAACGCGCTGCTGCAGCCCGATGCGGGAACGGTGCGCGTCAACGGCATGGACGCGTCCGATCCCGAGCTGGTCTACGACATTCGCTCGACTGCGGGCATGGTGTTCCAGAATCCCGACGACCAGCTGGTGGCGACGCTTGTCGAGGACGATGTTGCGTTTGGTCCCGAGAACCTAGGGGTCGAATCGGCCCAGATCGCGCAGCGCGTGCGCGAGGCGCTGAAGGCCGTGGGTCTGGTGGGCTTTGAGCGCCATGAGACCCATGCGCTTTCGGGCGGCCAAAAGCAGCGCGTGGCGCTTGCCGGCGTGCTCGCCATGGAACCGCGCGTGCTCATATTGGACGAGGCGTCCTCGATGCTCGATCCGCGCGGGCGCAAGGGCCTTATGAAGGCCTGCCACGCGCTGCACGAACGCGGTATGACCATCGTGATGATTACGCACTTTATGGAAGAGGCCGCTGAGGCCGATCGTGTCGCGGTGTTTCGGGCGGGGCGCGTTGCCATGCTCGGTGCGCCCGAGGAGATCTTGACGCAGGCGGACGAACTCGCGCGGCTGAACCTGGATATGCCGGCATCGTGCTGTCTTGGCAGGGCGCTTCGCGCGAAGGGCGTGCCCATTTGCGCACAGGTGCGCGAGGCGGATATGGTCGCCGATATAGCGCAGGCTTATGCCGAGCGGAGTAGGACAGGCATCGCCGGGCGGCCTTTCGCATCCGATCCTCGTATTCCCGACAACGTCTCCTCTGCAATCGATAGCGCAGACGCGCTGGAACCCGTCATCGAGATTTCGCACCTCTCGCATAGTTACTCGCTGAGCGCCCGCGAGCGCCGCCGCTGGCATAAGCGCTCGGCCGTTGCGGGCAAATCGAGCAAACAAGCTCTCTGGGGAAACGACCCCAGCAGCCCGTGGGCGCTGCGCGATGTATCGCTGACGGTGCGTCGCGGCGAGTTCCTGGGCTTAGCAGGTCATACCGGTTCGGGTAAGTCGACGCTGGTCCAGCATCTCAACGGTTTGATTCGCCCCCAGGAGGGTTCCGTTTACGCGTTGGGGCTCGACCTGGCAAACAAGAAAGATGCCGCCGCGGTTAAGGCAAAGGTCGGCGTGGTGTTTCAGTATCCAGAGCGTCAGCTGTTTGCCGAGACCGTGGCACAGGACGTGGCGTTTGGCCCGCGCAACCTTGGCCTGCCACAAGACGAGGTTACACGCCGTGTCGCATCATCGCTTGCGCGCGTGGGTCTCGACCTTGCCGCGATAGGCGACAAGAGCCCTTTTGAGCTCTCGGGCGGACAGCAGCGCCGCGTGGCGTTTGCCGGCGTGCTCGCCATGGAACCCGAGGTCCTGGTGCTCGACGAGCCCATGGCGGGGCTCGATCCGGCTGCGCGCAGGGATTTCCTAGGGCTCATCGATCGACTCCATCGCGAGGGCCTGACTGTCGTCATGGTTTCGCACAGCATGGATGACCTGGCAAATTGTTGTGACCGTATCGTTGTGATGAACGAGGGCGCCGTGTTTGCCGAGGGAACGCCCGCGCAGGTTTTTGCGCACGCGGACGAGCTCAAGTCGATCGGCCTGGGCGTTCCTGCCGCCCAGCGCATGGCGCTGGCGCTTGCGAAGGCAGACGTGCCACTGCGCTTTGACGGCCTCTATACGGTTGAGTCGCTGGCAGACGAGTTGGTGGACCTGCTGATCGGTCGCTCAGACGGTTCTTCTAACGTCTCGGACAAGGCCAAATCCGAAACGATCGCGCGAGAGGAGGGCTGCTAATGGAGGCGTTTTCGTTTGGCAGCTACTATCCCGGCGATAGTGCAATCCACCGCCTGGACCCGCGAACCAAGTTGCTCTTGGGCTTTGCGTTTCTGATCACGACGCTCACGGTCGGCAGCTTCTGCGGACTGGTTCCGGTCGCAATCTTCGTTGTCCTGATCTATACCGTGTCCCGGGTGCCGGCTCGTCGCGTCCTGTCATCGATGGCGCCGCTGCTGGTGATCGTCGCGGTGGTCGCGGTGCTCAACCTGTTTTCCGACCAGAGCGGGCGCATTCTATGGCAGCTCGGCTTTTTGCAGATAAGCGAGGGCTCGCTGCATTCCGCCGCCTTTATGGCGTGCCGCCTGAGCTTGATGATGGCCGGCATGAGCGCCATTACGCTCACCACGCCTACGCTCGACCTCACCGCGGGCTTTGAGCGTCTGCTCGCACCGTTTGCGCGCGTGGGGCTCCCTGCGCATGAGCTCGGCATGATCATGGGCATCGCGTTGCGCTTTATGCCGCAGTTTGCCACCGAGATGAAGCAGACGGCGGACGCGCAGGCAAGCCGCGGTGCGCGCGTAACGGGTGGCCCGCTCGGCGGCGTGCGTATGCTCGGCAGTGTGGCGATTCCACTGTTCACGGGCGTGTTCCGTCATGCCGAGACGTTGTCTGCCGCCATGGATGCACGCTGCTATCACGGCGAGCAGGGCCGCACGCGTCTGCATGCACTTGCATTTCGCCGCGGGGATGCACTGGCTGCGGTTGTGACGATGCTGCTGTTTGCGTGTGTCATCGTCGTCAACCTTCAACTTGTTTAGGCGCGATTCGAGCGCAAGAAAGGGGTCCCTATGACCGACAACGACCGCACGGCTCAGCTTGAGCGCGCCTGTTCGTATCTCAGGCGCATTCCGGCGTGGTATCTGGCCACGACCGATGTGACCGACGGGCATCAGCCTCGCGTGAGGCCGTTTTCGTTTGCCATGGTCGATGACGGTAAGCTGTGGTTTTGCACGTCGCGCGACAAGGATGTGTGGGCGGAGCTGAGTGCGAATCCCAAGTTTGAGCTCTCGGGCTGGAAGCCGGGGGAATGTTGGATCGTGTTGACCGGCGAGGCCGCACTTGAGGACGACGCGGTTGCGAGCGACAAGGTGCGTCAAGCGGGTTTTAAGCACATGGTGGGCATCGGCGAGGAACACGAGAGTGCCAACGACGGCCGCCTTGCTTTCTTTTCGGTCCGCAACATTGCCGCGCGCTTCTGTGATATCGACGGCAGCGAGGAGCGCCTGGAGCTCTAGAGCGTCTCAAATTAACTACCCGTTCCGAATTAGCTAGCGCCAGGAGGACACATGGACGGATTGAATACGGTGTTGGAGTATCTGACGTCGGTGCCGGCATGGTATTTGGCGACGAGCGTTGACGGACAGCCTCATGTGCGTCCGTTTTCGTTTGCGCAGATCCAGGACGGCAAGCTGTGGTTTGTAACAGCGCGCACCAAAGATGTGTGGCAAGAGCTGCTGCAAAACCAGCGCTTTGAGGCCACGAGTTGGTGGCCGGGCCATGGCTGGCTCATCTTGCGCGGGCGTGCCGGCTTGGATGACCGGGCTTTAGGCGAAATGCGCGAAGCTGGGTGGAAGCATCTAGAGCGCCTGGGCGAGCACTATGAGGGGCCTAACGACCCCACGCTCGTCTTCTTTAGCGTCGAGGATCCCGAGGCTTTTATCTGCAATCACGACGAATGGGTGCCGGTCGAGCTCTAGCCAGCTGGCTCATCCTAACAACTTGGTTTTCGCATGGGCGGGCCCCGTATTGCCCGGCGCCGTTAGGAGCGCCGGTCATGTTCTGGA